>JBIIWM010000330.1:0-2618 GCA_044338875.1 Pseudohongiellaceae bacterium
AGCGCATGCGCGGCCTGGAACAGGGTCCGGATGGCAACATCTGGGCGATTGAAGACGGTGAAGGTGGCCGCTTGCTCAAGCTGTCGCCACGCTGAAACCGCAATTCCCGGACCTGAAAAAGGGAGCTGCGGCTCCCTTTTTTGTGCCTGTCACCAGCAGATCCTGCTGGCTGCGCCTGCCCAAGCCAGCTGCGTGCTCCGGGGTTTAGTTGCCAGCTTGCCGCGCGACCTGTTAGTTTTCCCCTGTTTTTCATCCCAAGCAGCCGAACATGACTACTACAACGACAACAACGAATCCCGACAACAAATTTATGCGCTTCCTGGTATGGCCTGTCGTGGCCCTGCTGGGCGCAGCAGCCTTGGGCGGCATCGCGCTGAATCGCGGCGAATCCATCAACAGCCTGTGGTTCATCGTTGCGGCAGTGTGCGTCTATGCACTCGGCTATCGCTTCTACAGTGCCTTTATTGCGGCCAAAGTGTTGGCCCTCGATGGCACCCGTGCCACACCGGCCGAGCGCCTGGCCGATGGCCGTGACTTCATGCCGACCCATCGCTGGATCGTATTCGGCCACCATTTCGCCGCCATCGCCGGCCCCGGTCCCTTGATCGGACCCACGCTGGCCGCCCAGTTCGGCTTTTTGCCCGGCACCCTGTGGATCCTGGTCGGAGCCGTGCTTGGGGGTTGCGTGCAAGACTTCGTGATCCTGTTCTGTTCGATCCGCCGCGATGGCCGTTCGCTGGGCCAGATGGCACGCGATGAGCTCGGCATTGTCGGAGGTGTGGCGGCGCTGGTCGGAGTACTGGCGATCATGATCATCCTGATTGCAGTGCTGGGCCTGGTGGTTGTCAACGCAATGAAGTTCAGCCCCTGGGCCACTTCCACGGTGGCCGCGACGATCCCGATCGCGATGCTGATCGGACTCTACATGCGCAACCTGCGCCCGGGTCGCGTGATCGAAGGGTCACTGCTCGGCTTTTCGTTGCTGTTGCTGGCGGTATTCGGCGGTGGCTGGATCGACGACAGCGAAACCCTGCGCTCCTGGTTCAACTATGACAGCCCTCCACTGGCCCTGATGGTGATCGCGTATGGCTTCGTCGCCGCCGTGTTGCCGGTGTGGTTGTTGCTGGCGCCGCGTGACTACCTGTCCACCTTCATGAAGCTTGGCACCATCATCGCGTTGGCGCTCGCCATCCTGATCCTGCGGCCGGAAATCCAGATGCCGGCGCTAACCCAGTTCATCGACGGGACCGGCCCGGTGTTCGGCGGCAAGGTCTTCCCGTTCGTCTTTATCACGATCGCCTGTGGTGCCATTTCCGGTTTCCATGCGTTGATCGCTTCCGGCACCACGCCCAAGCTGCTCAGCAATGAAAAGGACGCGCGCTTCATCGGCTACGGCGCCATGATGATGGAATCCTTCGTCGCCATCATGGCGATGATTGCCGCGTGTGTACTGGAGCCCGGCATTTATTTTGCGATCAACAGTCCCGCCGGCATTGTCGGCGCTGACGCCGCACAGGCGGTGGCCACCATCAGCAGCTGGGGGTTCCCGGTGACCGTAGAGCAGATGCAGCTGCTGGCTCAGCAGATGGGAGAAACGTCCCTGTTTGCCCGCACCGGCGGTGCGCCATCACTGGCGGTCGGCATGGCAAGCATCTTCTCGAGCGCGTTTGGCAACACCTTGCTCGATGTCTGGTACCACTTCGCGATCATGTTTGAAGCGCTGTTTATCTTGACCACGGTCGATGCCGGCACGCGTGTTGCCCGCTTCATGCTGCAGGACCTGCTCGGCAACATTTTCCCTGCGATGGGCCGTACCTCGTGGTATCCCAGCGTCATCATCTGCAGTGCGTTGGTGGTTGGCGGCTGGGGTTACTTCCTCTACAACGGCACCATTGATCCGCTCGGCGGCATCAACAGCCTGTGGCCCTTGTTCGGCATTGCCAACCAGATGCTTGCAGCGATTGCGCTGTGCGTGGCCACCACCATCATCGTGAAATCCGGACGCGTGCGGTACATCTGGGTGACAGCAGCACCGCTGGTATGGCTCGTGATCATCACGACTGCCGCCGCCTGGGAAAAACTGTTCAGCCCGGAACTGCGCGTGGGGTTTCTGTCGCATGCCGACGATCTTGCCCGTCAGCTGTCTGATGGAAGCATTACCGGGGCTGCCGCAGAGCAAACCGCTCGCCTCATCTTCAACGACAAGCTGGATGCGGCACTCACCGCGTTTTTCCTGATTGTCACCTGGATTATAGTGGTGGAAACCACGCGCATCTGCCTGGCGTTCCTGCAGGGACGCAACTGTCCGGTGCTGACCGAAACGCCGTACCTTGCCACGCAATTGGCGGAGCACTAACTGGATGCCTGCGCTGCGCAAATTGAAACAGTCCTGCAGCAGCGCCTGGTCGGTGCTGCGTGAACTGAGTGGCGATGATGCGTACGAGCGTTATGTCGCGCATCATGCCACTGCCCATCCCGGACAAGTACCGCTGGACCGGGCCACCTTTTTCAAAACCGAACAACAGCGCAAATGGGAAGGGGTGCGGCGCTGCTGTTGAGGCCGCGCTAGATATGCACGCGGCTACCGAGTTCGATGACCTGGTTGCCCGGCAGATTGA
>JBIIWM010000008.1:0-27575 GCA_044338875.1 Pseudohongiellaceae bacterium
ACCCGATTTCACCATCGTGTTGCACTGGGGCTCGTCGATGCTGACTGTGGTGCTCGCAACAAGGTGGATGCGATCGGTTTCCCCTGAGAATGCATAGGGCTTGGGGGTTTCCAGATGTGCCCAATTGCGCGTCTTGTCGGAGTAAGTACCAGTCAGTCCATCCAGCGTGGTAGCCATTATGTTCTCAACTGCGAAATAGGTGTGCAGGGCGCATGAAAGCGGAAACGGCTCGGATCCGGTGTTGCGCGTAAACAATTCCAGTCGCAACTGGCTACCGATACTGATGTGCAGTTCCAGTTCCGCGTTGCCTGTAAATCCTGCTCCGCTGGTATCACCGGCCTTGAGCACCAGCACCGTGCCTTCAACTGATTCAACAAGATCTATCAGTTGCCATTGCCGTACACGCATATAACCATGTGCCGGCAGGCTGCTGCCTTCTTTATGCAATCCAAACCAGGGCCAACAAACCGGGATGCCGCCGCGTATCGACTTGCTGCCGTCCAGGCGCGCGAGTTTGCTCAGGTACAAACGCTCACGTCCGTCGCGGTGTGGCCGGAAGCTGAGCACCTGGCCACCGAACAACGATACCTGGGCAGAGGCGTGCTCATTGTGAATATTGAGCAGGGTAACTTTATCGTTAAGCACTTGTGCACTGATGGTGGTGCCCTGCAGTTTACCCAGGTCCATGTGTATTGCTCCCGCGTCATTCTTCATCAGGTGGAAGGGTCGCCAGGCTGTGCGCACGCAGTTGCGGCAAGGTCATGATCTGGAAGCGCGGATCACTCTGCACGAACCGGATCAGTTTCTCGCCGACTTCAAGTCGTTTCGGATCAATACCCATTACATGCGGATGCCAGATGAACACGAGGTGTTGATCATTGTGCGCAGCATTCAACAGGGCCGCTTGCCAGACCTGTTCCACTTCGGCGTAGTCGCGCTTGTTCCAGAGCCAATGCGTGGCATCGACCCCGATCCACTGATACGGGATGCAGGCAAAGCCATCTGTCCCGACGGAAATTGCGCCGGTCTCGGTCAGACTGGCATCAATCTGGTAATCGAGTTGTTTGAGCAATTTGCGGGTATGGGTGGTAGAAGCGCCACCCGGGGCACGAAAAATCACCGGTTTGGATCCGGAAATGCTGGTGATGGTATCGGTTGCCCTGACGGTCAGTTCGGTGATCTCGTCATCGTCAAGTTCCGCCCAGCGTTCATGGGTCCAGCCGTGCATGCCGATGGTGTTGCCCGGGTGACTGAGAATACGTTCAATCTCGCGGGGATATTGACGGGCACTCCAGCCTTCCACGAAATAGGTGATCGGAATCCCGTTGCGCGCATAGAGCTCCAGCAGGGATGGATAACCGATATCGAAGGCAGGATTCTCGCCGGGCTTGCGCGGTTCCTTGATATTGCCACGGTAGAGGTCGGCGGCATCGCCGAGGTTGTCCATGGTGAAAATGACGCGTGCAGGCATGGGTTGACCGAAGGGCACAAATAAAGGCGCGCAGCTTACTCAAGACGGCCCGGAAAATCCAATTTGCGGGGTTGGGGCGGATACTGGTTTTGAATACCCACAGCTCCTGTGTGGGAGGAGTCCTGTGTGTTCCTGCGAAAATCAGGCTCCGAAATCAAGGGGTCGGAGTAGTTGAAAATCAACGGATCTGACCCCTTGATTTCTGGACCCGGCAGTTAGCCCAGGAATAAGCTCCGGCACAAGTGCCACTGCATTGAATTGTGATATGTTAGGGCCAAGCTCATTCGATAAACCTGGTCAAGAACATGAAGTTGTTGCGCGCCGGCTGCCTGATCAAACCCCTGCTGTTTTCTGCTGCATGCTTGCTGCCCCTGGGCCTGGCAACGGCTCAGGAACACAAGCATTCCAACAAACCACCGTTGCACGGCTCGCACTGGGTTGCCATTACCGGCAAACCGCTCGCAGCCACTGCCGGTGCCCTCACGTTCACCAAGGGCGGCAATGCGGTCGATGCCGCCTGTGCGATGCTCGCGGCGGCGGCCACCATGTGGGATACGCTGAGCTGGGGTGGGGAGACCCAAGCCCTGATTCATGACCCGCGCAACGGCAAGGTATACGCCATCAATGCCTTGGGAGTGGCGCCCACTGGCGCTACCGTAGAGTATTTCCGTGATCAACTCGGCATGTCGATGCCACCGCAGTATGGACCGCTGGCTGCGGTAACCCCGGGCACCCCGGGCGGACTGCTGGTGATGCTTGCAGAATTTGGCACCATGAGCCTGGCGGATGTGCTGGCTCCCGCGCTGGAAATGGCCGCCGGGTATCCGGTGGAAGAAGTGCAGGTCGATACCATCGAATCCTTCAAGCCCTTGCTGCGCAGCTGGGAATACTCGAGCAAGGTATTTTTCCCGCATGACGATCCGGCTGATCCGAACGTTAACGGTGCCCCCCGTACCGGCGAAATGTTTGTACAAGCAGATCTTCTGGATACGCTCAATAAACTGGTGGCAGCCGAACGCGAGGCCTTGGCCGCCGGCAAATCGCGCAAGGAAGCCATCATGGCAGCCTATGACCGTTTCTATCGCGGCGACATTGCCGAGGAATTGACGCGCGCCACACAGGCCGCCGGCGGCCTCATCACGATGGAAGACCTTGATCGCTGGCAGGTGCATATCGAAGAGCCGGTGATGACGACGTACAAGGGCATCGACGTCTACAAGCTCAACAGCTGGGTGCAGGGACCAGCGCTGCTACAGATGCTGAATATTCTCGAAGGCTTTGATCTGCAGGCACTCGGTTACAATACGCCGGAATACATTCATACGCTGTATCAGGCGATGAGCATGGCCTTTGCCGATCGCGACTTTTACTACGGCGATCCGTACTTTCCTCCGCAAGAGCCCATTAACGGCTTGTTGAACAAGGACTATGCGAAGCAGCGTGCGCAACAAATGCACATGGACCGCAACGATCCTGCAATAAAACCCGGTGATCCGTATCCATTCCAGAATGAACAGAATCCCTTTGCCGACCTGCTGCAAAACTGGCAACCCAATACGCCTGCACAGAATGTTGTCAGCACTGATCCCTATGTGATGACGGCAGACGCAGCGCTGCGTGCGGGTACTACGTCAATTCAGGCAGCCGATGCCGATGGCTGGATGGTGTCGATTACGCCCAGTGGTGGCTGGTTGCCGGCCTTCATTGCCGGTACCACAGGCGTGGGCTTGTCGCAGCGCATGCAGAGTTTTGATTTCGATGCCACGCGCAATCCCTTCAATGTGCTGGAACCCGGCAAGCGTCCACGTGCCACGCTGACACCTTCGATTGCATTGAAAAACGGCAAACCTTTCCTGTCCTTTGCGGTACAGGGGGGCGACACCCAGGAGCAGAATCTGCTGCAGTATTTCCTTAATATCGTCGAGTTCGGCATGGATCCGCAGGAAGCGTCGGAGGCAGCGAACTTCAACAGCTACCAGGTACATAGTTCCTTTGGTGAGCATGTGAGCGAGCCGGGGCGGCTGCAGGTGCGCGGCGATTTGCCACTGATCAGTCAATTGCGACTGGATTCGATGGGCTATCAGCTGGAGTTGCTGCAACTCACCTCAGGCCCGATCAATGCCATCTACTTCGATCAGGAGCATGGCACGCTGATGGGTGGGTCGAGCAACTTTGGGGATGATTACGGCGTCGCCTGGTAATCAGGGCGCGACAGTCTGCAAACGGCGCAGGATCTGCTGTGCCAATTCCCGGCGCATTTCGGCGCGGATCAGCTCGGCTTCTTCACTCTTGGCGACGGCATTTTCCGGGTCAGTAAGATACACACGCTTGACGTGCAGTGCTTCCGGTCCCAGGACCATGCTGCCACCCTGGCTCAGTTGGAACTGCACGCCCAGATCCAGTTCGTACTCGCCGGCGCGGGCATTGGAGTTCACGCTGAGCGTGCGTTCCGTGCTGGTTTCACGGCCCAGTCCCAGGCGATAAGCGCTGGCTGTATCGACGATCTCGACACCAGCGTTGCGCAGTGCGCGGTTGAGCTCGCGTTGCAGGTCGCTGTTGGCATCCACGCTCGCCAACTGCAGCGTTTGCAGTGCTTCAGGCAGGTTGGCGGTGCCGCGCAGCGCAAAGCCGCAGCCACTTAACAGGCTGAGCAGCAGCACCAGAACCGGAAATCGCAGCGACATAATTCCACGCATATTGCAGTCTCGTTGGTAGGGGCAGACCTCCGCGTCCGCCCGTCCCGAAAATGTGCTGTTGCAACCCGGGCAGACACGGAGGTCCAGTCCGGGGCCGCGGATCAACTGGCGACGATATTGACCAGCTTGCCGGGAACCACGATCACCTTGCGTACTGTCAGGCCCGCAAGGAATCGTTGCACGGCTGCGTCCGCCATGGCTGCCTGCTCCATCGCTTCCTTGCTGACATCGGCCGGCACTTGCAGCTGGGCGCGGACCTTGCCGTTGACCTGGGCGACGATGACGAGGGTATTCTGGACCAGGGCGCTTTCATCGTAATCGGGCCAGCGCGCATCAATAACAGGCGTGCTTTGCCCCAGATGTTCCCAGAGTACATGGCACATGTGCGGCACGATGGGAGCGAGCAACAGCACAATGGCTTCCATCGCTTCTTGCGCCACCGCCTGGTTTTGCCCGGAAGCAGTATCGTGCGCGCCGCAGAATTTGCTGAGCTCGTTGTAGAGCTCCATCACGGCGGCAATCGCGGTGTTGAACACCTGCCTGCGGTCATAATCATCGGTGACTTTCTTGATGGTGCCGTGCGTTTTCAGGCGCAGCGCCTGCTGTGCTTCATTCAGCAGGGCGACCTGGGGCTTGTCGGCACCGGCACTGAAGCCACCGATCAGTTTCCACAAACGCTTGAGAAAGCGGAACGCGCCTTCCACACCACTGTCGGACCATTCCAGGCTCTGGTCTGGCGGCGAGGTAAACATCATGTACATGCGCACGGTATCGGCGCCGTACTCCTGGATCAGGTTTTCCGGGTCCACGGTATTGCCGAGCGACTTGCTCATCTTGGCACCGTCTTTCAGCACCATGCCCTGGGTCAGCAAGCGCTTGAACGGTTCGTCGGTGCTGACGAGACCGGCATCCCGCAGCAATTTGTGGAAAAAACGCGAATAAAGCAGATGCAGGATCGCATGTTCGATACCGCCGATGTATTGGTCCACATCCAGCCAATAATCCATTTCGGTCTTGTTGAGCATGCCGCCGGTGAAACGTGCCGAGGCGAAACGCGCGTAGTACCACGACGATTCCATGAAGGTGTCGAAGGTGTCGGTTTCGCGCTCGGCCTTGCCGCCGCACTTGGGGCAGCTGCAGTTGATGAAGCTGGCCATTTTCTTGATGGGTGAGCCACTGCCATCGAATTCGACATCTACTGGCAACGCGACGGGCAGGTCCGCATCGGGCACTGGCTGCGCACCGCAGCTGGCGCAATTGATGATCGGAATCGGGGTGCCCCAATAGCGCTGACGGCTCACGCCCCAGTCACGCAGGCGATAGTTCACGGTCTTGCGGCCGGTGCCGAGCCGGGTGAAATGCTCGACCAGACGCGCAAACGCGCCACTGAAATCCAGCCCGTCAAACTGCCCGGAATTGATCAGGATGCCTTTGTCAGTAAAGGCGGCCTTGCTGATATCGCAAGCTTCGTTGCCAGCCGGGGCGATGACTTGCTGGATGGCCAAGCCATATTTCTGCGCAAATTCATAATCGCGCTGGTCATGCGCCGGCACCGACATCACGGCGCCGGAGCCATAGGACATCAGCACGAAATTGGCGACCCAGATTGGTACCTCCTTGCCGGTGAGCGGATGGACCGCCTTGAAGCCGCTATCAATGCCGGCCTTTTCCATCGTGGCCATGTCGGCTTCAGCCAGCTTGATGTGTTCCTGCTGCTTGATGAAGTCGGCGAGTACGGGATTGGTTTCGGCTGCTTTCAGCGCCAGCGGATGCTGTGCGGCAATCGCGCAGTACGTCACGCCCATGATGGTGTCGGGACGAGTGGTATAGACGGTCATGGCCTCGTTGGAGCCGGCCACCTTGAATTCGAATTCCAGGCCTTCAGAGCGGCCGATCCAGTTCTGCTGCATCACGCGCACGCGTTCCGGCCAGCCGTCGAGTTTGTCGAGATCGTTGAGCAATTCCTCGGCGTAGTCGGTGATCTTGATGAACCACTGCGGAATCTTGCGACGCTCGACCAGGGCGCCGGAGCGCCAGCCGCGGCCGTCGATGACCTGCTCGTTGGCCAGCACGGTCTGGTCGACCGGATCCCAGTTCACTTCGGCTTCTTTCTTGTAGACCAGGCCTTTTTCAAACAGGCGGCAGAAGAACCACTGTTCCCACCGGTAGTAATCAGGATGGCAGGTGGCGATCTCACGGTCCCAGTCGTAGGCATAGCCGAGTTCTTGCAGCTGGCCACGCATGTAGGCGATGTTCTCGTAGGTCCACTTGGCCGGAGGCACGTTGTGTTTCATCGCGGCATTTTCTGCCGGCAGGCCAAACGCATCCCAGCCCATCGGTTGCAGCACGTTTTTGCCGCGCATGCGCTGGAAGCGCGAGATCACGTCACCAATGGTGTAGTTGCGCACGTGCCCCATATGAAGCCTGCCACTGGGGTAGGGGAACATGGACAGGCAGTAGAACTTGGGCCGGGAGTAATCGACCTCTACCTTGAAACTGCGGTGATCGACCCAGTATTTCTGGACTTGGGTTTCTACATCCCGAAAGGGGTAATCTTCTTCAAACTTGATAGACATGATTATTGGCTTGAGCGTTGCTCTGAGGTTGTTGCCTGGTGTTTGTTATTGAGTACAAATGCTTTTTGTTGATTGCAAATGCTTTTTGTTGATTGTGGGTACATCAGTTTCTGGCTGGAAAAGACGGCGCAGAATACCAAAGAAAGCCGCCTGGCCTCCAGCTCAACTTTGTTTTTTCAGGTTTTTTTGCAGGCGCAACGCATTCTGTCCGTCTTCGTAGAAGCCCGGCAAGTAGTCGAATTGCTGGTAATCCATCTTCTGATAGAGCCTGATCGCGTTCGCATTGTGTTCTGCCACTTCCAGGCGTGCCCGGGTACAGCCAGCCTTGAGCGCGTGGCTTTCGACATTGCGCAGTAACAGGGCCCCAATGCCCAGGCCACGAGCGGTGGCGGCAGTGGCCAGTGAATACAGGCGTACCGTCGTACTGTTCTTGCGCAGGCAAGCCAGGCAATAACCGAGCGGGACGTTCGGCTTTTCGGGATTGATTGCCACCAACAGGATGCCGTTGGTGGCCTTGATCCAATGGCGCATGCGTGCTCGGCTGAGCAGGTCCGTGGTAAAGGAGCTATGCTCGAGATGCAGCAAAGCGTCCAGATCCTGCAGGCGCGCCTTGCGGACGAGCGGGGTGGGTGGGGTTGTCAGAAACATTCTCCTGGAATATGTGCTTGCTGCAATTGCCAGTCTGGAAACTGCCACGTTGCCTGATAGCGGCACTATAACATTCCGGGCAGGGGCGAACCCGTGCCAGTCCGTCTGCAATCTGTGCATGCCCCGGGAAAGGTCGATAAGGGGGGGCGTTCCGGCGGGGTTTTGCGCAAATATTTCCTGCCGGCAGCGGCTTGCTTTGACGCTAAAAAGATTCATACTGCGCGCATTCAAAAGTGGCACAGGAACAGGCTTCAGACAATGTCCAATGTTCTCATCGTGATAGACAAACTCGAAGACTGGGAACCCTATTATCCAAGCGATCTGGTTATCTCCTTCGACCAGTATCTTGCGCTCAAGACAGCCCCCAACCAGCGTGTTCGCGTCATCAACCTGTGCAGCGACTACAGTTACCTGAGCCAGGGTTATTATTGCTCGTTGCTGGCCGAGGCCAAGGGGCATCACGTCATTCCGCCAAGCAAGGTGCTCAACGATATCTGGTCGCCGTTGTTGTACCAGATCAATGTGGAAGAGTTGTTCTCCGCGCTCGACAAGATCTACAGGAACCAGAACCGTCCCGAGCAACTCGAATTCAAAACCTATTTCGGCCAGGTGGCAGAGCCTTCATTGAAGCCGCTCGCACGAATCGTCTTCGAACGTTTCCCTGCCCCTATCATCGCGCTCACGCTGAAATACCTTGATGGCCGGTGGATGATTGCCGATCTGGGTATCGTCGATCACAAGAGTCTTACCGATGAGGAAGAGACAGCGTTTGGTGAAGCGCTGGATACCTTCAGCCGCGAAGTCTGGCTGCCGAAAAAGGCACGCAAGCAAGCCAAGTACGATCTGGCGATTCTGGTGAATCCGGACGAAGTGCTGCCCCCCAGCAATCTGCCTGCCATCAAGAAATTCATCCAGGCGGGAAAGAACCTTAACGTCAACGTCGAAGTCATCTCGCCTGACGACTATATGCGCCTGCCGGAGTTTGACGCGCTGTTCATCCGGGAAACCACCGGCATTGATCATCACACCTACCGTTTTTCGAAAAAGGCAGAGAGCATGGGCCTCGTCGTTATCGACGACCCTACGTCGATCCTGCGCTGCACCAACAAGATTTATCTGGCGGACTTGTTCGCTGCCAACGGCGTCCCGGCACCCCGTACCTTGATCATCAGCCGCGAACGTCCGGAGCAGCTGGATCAGGCGGCGGAAACCCTCGGCTTCCCGGTTGTGATCAAGATTCCGGACGGTTCATTCTCGCGCGGCATCTTGAAGGCAGATAATCTTGAGGACTTGCGCACCAAGGCCAGGATCCTGTTCGGGGAATCGAGCTTGCTGCTCGCCCAGGAATTCCTCTATACCGATTTTGACTGGCGCATCGGCATTCTCAACAACAAGGCGCTGTATGCCTGCCGTTATTACATGGTCAAGGACCACTGGCAGATCTACAAGCACAAGGACCATTCGGATGAAAAAGACGTGCAAACCGAAAAAACCAAATCCGGTGGTTTCGATACGCTGCCTACCTTCGAAGTGCCCAGGGCCGTGCTGCAGGCGGCATTGAAAGCCGCCAAGCAGATTGGAGACGGTTTCTACGGCGTGGATGTGAAGCAGTGGGGCGACAAGGCCTATGTGATCGAAGTGAACGACAATCCCAGCATTGAAGCCGGCGTGGAAGACCAGTACCTCGGCAATGAATTGTACAGTTTGATCATGCAGGAATTCGTTCGTCGCATCGAAGATTAAAATCAGCGGGTCAGACTTGCTGATCCGATTCCAGTCAACCAGAGGAAGCACATAATGACGATCAAGGTAGGCGACAAGATTCCAGCCTGTACCCTCAAAACCATGGGCGAGAAAGGCCCGGTCTCCATTACCACAGCGGAACTGTTCGATAACAAGAAAGTAGTGATGTTCGCAGTACCCGGGGCTTTCACTCCGGGCTGTTCACTGACGCATTTACCCGGTTTCGTCGTGCATGCCGATGCCATCAAGGCCAAGGGTGTGGACAGCATCATTTGCATGTCAGTCAACGACGCGTTCGTGATGGATGCATGGGGCAAGGCGCAGAATGCCGAGCATCTGGTCATGCTGGCCGACGGTAACGCAGACCTGACGCGGGCGCTGGGACTGGAAATGGACGGCACGGGTTTCGGCATGGGCATCCGTTGCAAGCGCATGGCGATGATCGTGGTCGATGGCACTGTCACTCACCTGGCGATTGAGCCTCCGGGTGGCATCGTGGTGACTTCTGCGGATGCAATATTGCAACTGCTGTAGGTTTTGGGCAGAGCTTTTGAAGAAAGGGTGAACCAGGGGTTTGCCCTTTTTGCGTTATGGGCTGTGGTAATGGTCTGGATATCGCGGGAATCGTTCCTTCATGGCACAGGCTGCGCTGCCATCGGAGGAGCTGCAGTGGGAGACGTTATTTGAGAAGCGCGAGCAATTCTTCAGTTGAGCGCCGCAGGTTTTCTTCCCAGGTGTAGCCGATGATTTCGCGGCCGGTTTCGGCATCACGGAAGGGCATCACTTCATTGTCATTGACCAGGTAGCGATAGTCGACGGTGACTTCATCGCCCGGATCAAGGTCGCGCGTGGCAAACACGAAGCCCAAGTGCCACAGCCCGCTCGGATCGAAAGAATGGTTCACGTAGCAGTCATCCGGCCAATCGGTGCTGACAGTGTGGTAAGTCTCGAACCAGCGTACGCACGCATCGTCTTCGGGGCTGCCGGGAACCAGCGCGGCGCGTTCTTCCGCGTTGTAGATCTTGTTGATGGCATCCGGGGCCACCAGTACCTGGCCGCGTTTAACCGCAACCTTCAGGAATACGCCCTTGCCCTCTGCATGGCTGGCGGAGCGGATTTCGTAAGCTGGCACGATCATGGAAGGTTTCCGTAACAATTGGGGAAGGGCGCCGGAGAATAGGCAGAGGCCAGGTAAAAGTCCAGAGCCGTACAATCTTGAAATAGTGTTCACCGTCCCCATATTCTTTGATGCCGGGGAAATGCTGGCCGCTTTCTCCGCAGTTTGTTACAGGATTTTTTTCAGTAAAAAATGTGGAGACATACCATGAAAATAACCCCGCGTTATTTTCCTGTGTTGTTGCTGACTGCGCTTTTTCTTGGAAAGACCGCCGTCGGATTCGCACAGGATAACCCGGCTTCCCGCCCCGGCATGGCGGATATGCTGGAGCAGATTACCCCCGCCGTGGTGAATATCGCCGTTACTGGCCATATCGCAGTGCCGGACAATCCCTTGCTCAGCGATCCGTATTTTCGCCGCTTCTTCGACATCCCTGAACAACCCCTGGAGCGCGAAACCCAGAGCGTTGGTTCCGGGGTCATCATCGACAAGGACAAGGGCTATGTCCTCACCAATCACCATGTAGTGCACGAAGCCGATGAAATCATCGTCAACCTGCATGACAAGCGCAATGTAAAAGCCCGGTTGATCGGCAGCGATGAAGGTACCGATATCGCGTTGCTGCAGATTGATGCCGACAATCTCGACGCGCTGCCGTTGGGTGATTCCGCGACGCTGCGCGTCGGCGATCTTGTGATGGCCATTGGCAATCCCTTCGGGATCGGCCAAACCGTGACCAGCGGCATGATCAGTGCTCTCGGTCGTACCGGCATAAGCCGCGAAGGCTACGAAGATTTCATCCAGACCGATGCTTCCATCAATCCCGGCAACTCGGGAGGCGCCCTCGTGGACTACAACGGCGAACTGGTCGGTATCAACTCCGCCATCATTACGCCGGCTGGCGGCAATGTCGGGATTGGCTTTGCGGTGCCTATCAACATGGCGATGTCGGTGGTCGACCAGTTGCTGGAGTTCGGCGAAGTAAAACGCGGTGTCCTCGGTGTGGAGATCACCGATCTTACCCCTGATGTAGTGGAAGCACTCGACCTCGATATCAAGGAGGGAGCCGTGGTACAGCGGGTCACGAAGGATTCCTCGGCGGAAAAAGCCGGCATCGAACCGGGTGACATCATCGTGGCGGTGAATGGCGAGAGCATCACCGGCATGTCCGACTTGCGCAATACGATTGGGCTGATACGTGCGGGCACCAAGGTGAAGATCGATCTGGTGCGTGATGGCAAACGCCGCAGCGTCACTGCTGAAATCAGCGGTCGCAGCGAACAGATAAGTACTGCAGTCGAGGGTGGTGAAAGCTCCGTGCTGGAAGGCGTGGAGTTCTCCACGATACCCGAGAGCCATCCTGCCAGTGGCAAGGTGGAGGGTGTAATGGCCAGTGCCGTTGACCAGAACAGTCGTGCGTTTGCGGCCGGCTTGCGGGTCAACGACATCATCACTGCAATCAATCGCCGTCGGGTCAGAAATCCGGAAGAACTGCAGGAAATACTGCAGGAGCTGCACGGGGCGATAGCGCTCAGCATCCTGCGCGACAATCGTCCGGTTTTCCTGATCCTGCGATAACGGCATAGGCGACGGCTCCCCGGGGCCGTCGCCAGAGGTTCACCCCAAACAGATTTACTGACTTGTAAACCAACCAAAACATCAGGAGGTAAAACGATGAAAACCCATCCATCCATTTTTTTCTTGTCAACCACCCGACTGATGGCTGCAGTGGCATTGCTGCTGGGTGTTGCGCTTTCAGCACACGCTGCCACGGTGCTGTCCCTCAAAGGAACCAGCGGCGAAGCAAGGCAGCCAGCGGATGCCGAAGTACGCTTGTCGCTGCTCAGCTACAACGACGAGGCCAGTGCCAGTGCCTTCGTTGCAAAGTACCAGGAATACCAGGCCAGCCAGGATCACCAGGGATTCAGCAAGTTCATCAAGGAGCAACCAACCCGTGGCTACGTATTCAGCAAGGAGGCTACAGGCTACACCATCAAGTATGCATGGCAGGATCCTGCAGCAAGTGACCAGCACATGGTGTTCGTGGTTACTCCGGCACTGAAGACCCTGAATCCTTACCTGTGGAAGCGCAGGAACGACAGCATTGCGCCGTTTAGTGTACTGGACGTGAAATTCGACGGCGACAACGCAGTAGTGAAGAGCTCGCTGGACAGTGAAGTTGCAGTGAGTGCTGATGGCAAGAGCCTGTTACTGCAAAGCCCGGAGGCAACGGAACCCTTTGCCGTTCTGCAGGACAACACCCCGTATTATCTGAAGCCTGAGGGTTGAAACCGCAGGACAGGGAAGACCAGTACATCCACATCAGCACAGCAACTCAAGCAGTACAGAAACTCAAGCAGTACAGAAACAAGGGGCTCTGGAAGCAGAATGCGGCAGAGCGGGGCGGGCCATCAAGTCCGCCCTTTTTTTTGCTCACGCGATTTTTGGGCTTGCGGGTAGAATGCGCCGACTAGAGAATGCGCCGCCCTGAGAGAGCCCTATGTTCCTGTTCGATGCCATTTTTCCTGTAGTTGCCGTTGCCGGTCTCGGTTACGTGGCACGGGCTTTTGCTGTCTTTTCCGAAACTGAAACCAATGCCATTGAAAAATTGGCGTTCTGGTTTCTGCTGCCTTGCCTCCTGTTCTATGGCACTGCCACGGCCGCCTTTCCGGCGCAGATGAACTGGCCGTATATCGGCGGGTTTTATCTGGTCATCCTGTGTGTCTATGGTTTCGGGATGGTGGTGGGACGCATGATGTTTGGCTATTCGTTGCGTGAACTGAGTGTGTTTGGCATGGCGGGAACCTATGCCAACGTCACCATTCTGGGAATTCCCATCATCTTGCAGGTCCTGGGTGAGGCGGCATTGGTACCGATGCTCCTCGTCATCACGATCCATAACCTGATCCTGTATACCTTGGGTACCGTGTTGGCCGAGCTGCGCGAGGCGGGAGCCGTTGGTGGTATCAATGCAAAGCTGCTGCGCATTGGCAAGGAGATGTTGCTGAATCCCATCAGCGGCTGCTTGTTGCTGGGTGCTGCGTGGAATTTGAGTGGCGTGGGTTTCTTCCCGTCACTGGCGGCAACCTTCGAGCTGGTTCGCCCGGCAGCGGTGCCAGCCTGCTTGTTCGCACTCGGTGCAGGATTGTTCCGCTACCGCATTCGCGGGGCGATCAGTGCAGCCTGTGTCATCTCACTGATCAAGTTGCTGGTGCAGCCACTGGTCATGTGGTGGATGCTGCATCATGTGCTGGGCGTGGACCTGTTCTACGCGAAGACTGCAGTGATGCTGGCGGCGATGCCGGTGGGTGTCAGCGTGTATGTATTTTCGCGCCGCTACCAGGGCTGCGAGACGGCAACCGCGACGGCCATTGTGCTGACCTCGCTGGGTTCCATCCTCAGTATCAGTTTCTTCGTCTGGTTGCTGGAGTTGTAGTCGAGTAGGTCACCAGCCCTGGGCCAGTTCGATTGCATCCCGGGTGGGCAGCGCGGGACCGGCCAGATAACCCTGATAGGCACTGCAGCCGTTCTCGCGCAGGAATTCCAGTTGTTCCTCGCGCTCCACGCCTTCCGCCACTGTGCGCATGTTCATGCTGGTCGCCATCGTGATAATGGCGCGTACCAGTGCCACGCTGGGAATGTCGTGCGGCAGTTTGTCGATGAAGCGCTTGTCGAGTTTCACAGTCGCGGCAGGCAAGTCGAGCAGATGGCTGAGGTTGGCGTAGCCGGTGCCGAAGTCGTCGATTGCAAGCAGGATGCCGAGTTCTTCGATACGACGCAGGTTTTCATTGAGCTGGGCGTCTTGCAGCAAGGCCTCCTTTTCGGAAATCTCGATACACAGTTGCGTGGGTTGCAGGCCGTATTCGCTCAGGCATTCCTGCACCCAGTCGAGCGTAGTGGCTGAGGCGAGATCGCTGGCAGTGAAGTTGATACTGACCTGTGCGCTTGATTCCAGCGCTGCCTTGTTCAACATGCCGATGAATTCCACGCCGGCGACAAACATCATGCGGGTAAGCTGGGTGGCGTGACCCGAGATGCGTGCGATGTCGAGAAAATTCTCTGGTGCAATCAGCCCTTGGGCTGGATGCCGCCAGCGTGCCAATGCTTCCCAGCCGATGATGCGGTTGTTGCTGCAACTGACAATGGGTTGGAACCAGGGCTGGATATCCTTGTTCATCAAGGCAGCGTGGAAGCCGGTAACGAGTTCCCGCCGGTTATGCAATTTCTGGTTATCGGAACTGTCGCGGTAATTTTCACGATAATTATCACCCAACCCTGCATCAGGACGCTGCGGTTGCAGCTGGGCGCGTGCGGTTTCCACCAAATTGTCGAGATCCTCGGCTTTGCCGTTCACGCTACTCTGCTGGATGCTGATGTTGACCAGGCGATCGGAGATCACGAAGTCTTCCCGCTCCAGCGAGGCCAGCATTTGGGCCAATACCCCGGCATCAGCCTCCGGGCGCGCATCGATCAGCAGGAACTCGGCACCATTGAGACGTGCGATGCCGATACCTTCGCCCGCTTTCTGGATCAGGCGTGTGGCAATTTCGACCAACAACGCGTCTGCAACCGAAGAGCCATGCAGCAAATTGATGTCACTGAAGCCTTTGACGTTGCCCAGAGCCAGCGTGACTGTCTTGTAGTTGGCATCCGGATAGACGTGGCGACCCAGCCATTGGTGCAGCCCCGCCTTGTTGTACAAGCCTGTCATGGCGTCGTGATGTTCCAGCGTGTTGGCCAGTGCCGAGGCATGGGCAGCATTGCTCAAGGCAGTGCGCACACGATCCACATGCAGCTGGAACACGGTGTTGTGCATCATGATCAGGGCCAGCACGTAGATCAGCCCGAGCAGGACAATCTGGGGCGAATTGGCCGGCCCCATGAATACTGCGGTCAGCGTGAGCAGCCCGGAAGTGGCCAGTGCGAAATAGAAGATGCGATGCGACGTGGAAAGAATCAGCACCAGAGAAGTCATGATGGCCATGTTGATCAACAGCGCGAACCAACTGGCACGTTCTGTCCCGATCAGCGCGGCACCCAATGGCAACAGCCCCCACACCATGCCCGCCATTGCGTAATATAAAGAGTTGCGCAGCATGAAATCGTCGGGCGAATTTTGTTGTTGCAGGCGCTTGCTGTTGACGCGGTTGTTGAGCACGCCCAGCAGGGTCTGGACAAAGGCCAGCATGCCCCAGCCACGCAGCACAATCTGGTCCATTTCCAGCCAGAGTCCGCTCACCGTCAACAGAATGACCGGTACCATGGCCCATTGGGCCAGTGCCGAGAGTGCGGTGAGTTGATGCCGCAGTTCCCAGCGTACATCTGCAGTCAGGGGCGGTGTCGATAGCGACCAGGGAATGGCAACGGTTACACGAGGCTTCATTTCAGCGTTTCAGCGGCTGCTTCCCCGGCGGCATCCCTGCGGCGGCATCCCTGCGGCGGAAAGGATAGAGGTTCATAAGGAACAGGAACAAAGACAATAACAGAACCGGCGTTGAACCCCAACGCGCGAAAGGTGTGTTGCCTTCGAACAGCTGGATCTTGCCTTGCAGTGTGTCCTCCTGGAACTGGGCTGATTGGGCGAGAATGTTGCCTCGTTCATCAATCAAGGCGGAGACCCCATCATTGGTGGCTCGAACCATGTAACGCCCCAGTTCAAGGGCCCGCATCGCAGCGATCTGTAAATGTTGCCAGGGGCCCCAAGAGGCACCGAACCAGGTGTCGTTGCTGATAGTCAGCAGGAAGTCGGCATCGCGGCCGAACTCGCGCACGAAATCCGGATACACCACTTCATAGCAGATGAAAGTTGCCACTTGAAACTCGCCGACCTTGAGCAGTTCCTGCTGACGGGGCCCCGGGCTGAGCGAAGACATCGGCAGCGCGAACAACTGCAACAGATTGCTGAGCAGGGAACGGAAGGGCACATATTCGCCAAAGGGCACCAGTTTCTGTTTGTGCCAGATACCGCTGCCAGCACCCAGTGCAGTAATGCTGTTGTGAATCTCGTTGTCTTTGGCCCAGAAGATGCCGGTAATCAGCGTACTGTTGTAGTCGTTGGCCTGTGCCGTGAAATAGTCGAGTACCCGACCGGCGTTCTGGTATGCCATCGGTATCGCGGTTTCTGGCCACACCACCAGGTCGGATTCCCACAGGGGAGCACTTAAAATGTCGTAGGTGTCGAGGCTCTGCTGCAGTGCATCAGCCTGGAATTTTACACTCTGCGCAATATTGCCCTGCACGATGCCGACGGTAAGAGCTTCATCGCGTGGCTGCACCCATTCCAGTTGCCCGCTGGCAAACGCCAGCATCCAGATCAGGACGAGTGCGGTTGGCAACTGCGTTTTGAATAATGCAGGCAACGAGACTGGTTTGTTGCAGCGCAGTATCAGTTCGCCGACAAGTGCGCCGCTGAGCACCAGCGCAAAACTGATGCCGAATACGCCGAAAACCGGCGCGATGCCCGAGAACAGGGTGGTGACATGTGCCGACCCCACATACAGCCATGGGAAACCGGTAAAGAGCCAGCCGCGCAACCACTCGACGAGAACCCAGGTGGCGGTGAAGCCAAGAAAGGGCAAATGGCCAGCGGCGTATTTTTTGAAACTCCAGGTCTGAAGTGCGCAGAACAGGGCCAGCATTACGACAAACAGTACCGTGATGAGAACGGATAACAGGGTACCGGCATTGCCGTATTGATTGATGCTGACGTAGATCCAGGACGTACCCACGCCGAAATAACCAAGCCCGAACAGCCAGCCGTACCAGCTGGCCTGACGCAGACTGCTGTTGGCCACCACCACATACAGCAAAGCCACCGCCAGCGGACCCAGCAACCAGAAGTTCAGCGGATTGAAACAGAGAGCAGCGAGGGCGCCTGCCAGCACGGACAGCGCGCAGCGATGCAAGTTGGACAGGCTGGCGGCGTTCATGGCCCGGTCGCGCGGTGTTCGCAGGGCGGCACTCGCGTCACAGTGCCTTCTCTTCCGGGATGGCTGTGGAGACGTGCAGCAGTCGAACCTGGCGGTTGTCGGCATTGAGAATCGTGAACTGCAGCTTGCCAATGCTGATGTGTTCTTCACGTTGTGGAATGCGGCCGAACTGGCTGAGGACCAGGCCGCCGATGGTGTCGAATTCCTCTTCCGGGAAATCCGTGGCGAAATAATCGTTGAATTCATCGATGGGCGTCAGCGCCTTCACCGTGAAGTTTTCCTTGTCCAGCACCTTGATGAATATTTCATCATCGATGTCATGCTCATCCTCGATATCCCCGACGATCTGTTCGAGCACGTCTTCAATGGTACACAGGCCTGAGACGTCGCCATATTCATCGATCACGATGGCCATGTGGTTGCGGTTTTCACGGAATTCCTTCAGCAGTACGTTGAGGCGCTTGGATTCCGGGACGAAGGTAGCGGGGCGCAGCACATCCTTGAGGTTGAACTTGTGGAAGTCGTGATCCAGTGCCAGCGGCAGCAAATCCTTGGCGAGCAGGATGCCGAGAATTTCATCAAGATTTTCGCCCACGACCGGAAAGCGTGAATGCTGTGCGGAAATCACGATGGGCAGGATTTCTTCCGGTTTGGCTGAAGCCTGGACCGTGACCACCTGCATGCGCGGAATCATGATGTCGCGCACCTGCATATCGGCCACCGACAGTGCACCCTCGATGATGCTGAGTGCTTCGGCGTCGATGATCTTGTCGCGCTGGGCACGGCGCAGTATCTCCACCAGATCCTCGCGGTCTTCCACCGAGTCGGTAAATACTTCTTTCAGTTTGCCGATCCAGGAACTCTGGCTGGATTCGTTGTCACTATGGTCGTCGTTGCTCATTGGTAGGGATTGGCTATTCCAAGTTGCTCAAGAATGTTGATTTCCAGCGCTTCCATCTCGGAAGCGTCGGGCGTGTTCTCGTGGTCGTAACCTTGCAGGTGCAGCACCCCGTGCACGACAAGGTGCGCCCAGTGTGCGGTTTCCTGCTTGCCCTGGGCCTGCGCTTCCTTGCGCACGACTTGCGCGCAAATGGCCAGATCACCGAGCTCGCCGGTGACGGCAAGCTCTGCGGGCACCGGAAAGGAAAGTATGTTGGTAGCGCCCTGTTTCTGGCGGTATTGGCTGTTGAGTTCAGCGCTTTCGTTCTCGTCCACCAGCCGGATGCTCAAATGCGCATTCTTGCCTTCAGAAGAGAGTGCATTCATGGCAGTGGCAGCCCAGAGCTTGAACTGTCGTTTCAGCGGAAGTGCGCTGGCACCGCTGGCGTTTTGCAGGTCAACTGTCACGTTCATTGAAACGCTCTTTGTCCTGGTTCTTGTCGCTGTTGCCGAATGTCGCGATGGTCTGGCGGTCGTAGTCGTCGTATGCATCAACAATACGCTGCACAATCGGATGACGCACCACATCGGACGAATTGAACCAGGTAAAGCTGATTCCCTTGACCTGCGTCAGGATCTTGGTGGCCTGGATCAGGCCGGAACGCGTGCCCTTGGGCAGGTCAATCTGGGTGACATCCCCTGTGATGACGGCAGTGGAGCCGAAGCCGATACGGGTCAGGAACATTTTCATCTGCGAAGCAGTGGTGTTCTGGCTTTCATCGAGAATGATGAAGGAGTTGTTGAGCGTGCGTCCGCGCATGTAGGCGAGCGGGGCAATCTCGATCACGTTGCGCTCAATCAGCTTGGCGACGCGTTCAAACCCCAGCATTTCATACAGGGCATCATAGAGCGGGCGCAAATAGGGATCCACTTTCTGGCTCAGGTCGCCGGGCAGAAAGCCCAGTTTCTCGCCGGCTTCGACCGCCGGACGTACCAGCAGGATGCGGGCAACCTGCTCGTTGAGCAGGGCATCCACGGCACAGGCCACGGCCAGATAGGTCTTGCCGGTGCCGGCAGGCCCAATGCCGAAATTGATGTCGTGCTTCATGATGGCCTGCACATACAGGTTCTGGTGCGGCGTGCGCGGCTTGACGGACGCCTTGGGCGTACGCAGGACCAGCAGCTCAGCGGCAAGCGGCTCCGCAGCAGCAGATAGAGCAGACAGCGCTTGCTGATTCGCCGCTTCCGGCTGATGCGCTGCAACTTCCGTCAGCGCGAGATGCACCATGTCGGGAATAAGATTGGGTTCGGTCGCCGTCAGCTCATACAGTGAATTCAGCACCTTGCTGGCACGGGCACATGCGTCAGGGCTGCCCGTCAACGCAAACACCGAGCCACGGTTGCTGATTTGCAGTTCCAGCCGGGATTCGAGCAAGCGGATATGTTCGTTAAGGCGGCCACAAAGATTGGCGAGGCGCTGCGGGTTATCGGGCTGGAGTTCCAGCCTTAAAGGGGAAGGATCGCTATTCATGCAGGGAAAGACGGGTCTCCGCGTCACCAAAACTGGCCCGCAGTATAGCAAGGGAGTTTGGGTTTTGGGTTAATTTTTCCGGTTCCCCGGGCACAGAAACGGGCAACGCAAAGTTTGGATAAAACTATTAAAATAGATATTAAAATCAAATTGATGGAAGTCTAAATTAAAATCATTATTAGAAGCGGTGGCGCAAGCTTGCACGATATGTGGCAGGTTCAATGGATCAAGCCAACTGCGGCGAGTCCAGATCAGGCGAGCTCACCACGCAGCGAGTTGGACGCATGCAGCTCCCGAATATGCACGGGAATCAGTTGCCCTATCAAGGCGGGATCGGCGCGGAAAGTCACTGAGCGATTGTTTTCGCTGCGACCGACAAGCTCACCCGGATCCTTCTTGGAGATGCTGGTGACCAACACCTGCTGCACGGTGCCAACCATGGCCGCGCTGATGCGGGTCGCGTTCTGGATAATGCGGGCTTGCAGCAGCGCCAGGCGCGCCTTCTTCACCTCTTCCGGAGTGGTATCCGGCAGCTCGGCAGCCGGGGTACCCGGGCGCGCGCTGTAGATAAAACTGAATGAAGTATCGAAACCGATGTCGGCGATCAGCTGCATGGTGTGATTGAAGTCCGCTTCGGTTTCGCCAGGGAAACCCACGATGAAGTCGGATGAAATGCTCATGTCAGGACGAATCTGGCGCAACTTGCGGATGATGGATTTGTATTCGAGCACGGTGTGGTTGCGCTTCATCATCGCCAGCACACGATCGGAACCGGCTTGCACCGGCAGATGCAGGTGACTGACCAGTTTCGGTACGTTGGCATAGCAGTCGATCAGCGCCTGGCTGAATTCCACTGGATGCGAGGTCGTGAAGCGAATGCGGGCAACGCTGTCGATCGACGCGATCAGGGTAATCAACGTGGCGAGATCGGCCATCTGGCCGTCGTGCGTCATGCCGCGATAGGCATTGACGTTCTGGCCGAGCAGATGGATTTCGCGCACGCCGAGCGAACTCAGGTGCACGGCTTCGGCGAGCACATCATCAAGCGGGCGGCTGACTTCTTCGCCACGCGTATACGGCACCACGCAGAACGAACAGTATTTGCTGCAACCTTCCTGGATGCTGAGGTACGCCTCGGGGCCATTTACGCTGGGTTCCGGCAGGCGGTCGAATTTCTCGATTTCAGGGAAACTGATGTCGACCACCGGACCCTTGCGGTTATGGGTGGCGCTTGCATCGATATAGGGTGAGTCGGAAGCGTCCAGAAGCGCGGGCAGCCGATGCAGGGTCTGCGGCCCAAATACCACGTCTACATAAGGCGCGCGCTTGCCGATCAATTCGCCTTCCTGGCTGGCGACACAGCCGCCCACGGCGATCTTGAGTCCGGGTTTGAGTTTTTTCAGTTCTTTCCAGCGTCCCAGCTGATGGAAGACTTTTTCCTGGGCCCGTTCACGGATCGAGCAGGTATTGAGCAGCAGCACGTCCGCTTCCTCGGCGGTAGCGCACGGTTCCATGTCACGGTCAGACTTGAGCAGATCCAGCATGCGGCCTGAATCATATTCATTCATCTGGCAACCGTGGGTAACAATGAAAACCTTTTTCGACATTGGGATTGCTGTGCTATTGGGTAAACGGGCGAGGGGGCGCATTATACATGCGGGATTCGCAGGTACGACAGTTGCCGCACTTGAATTATTCCTGTTTGCCCCGATATAGCGGGCATCTCCGTATTACCGCCAGTGCAGGTGTCCGCATGAACAAGCCCAGAAATACCGCCAAAGATCTGTTTCGTATCACTTTCCTCAACAAGGGACAGGTCTATGAAGTGTATTGCCGGGAAGTGTTCCAGAGTGATTTGTGGGGCTTTATCGAGATCGAGGATTTCGTGTTCGGTGAACGCAGCCAGATGGTTCTGGATCCGGGTGAGGAAAAACTCAAGTCGGAGTTCACCGGCGTGAAGCGCAGCTTCATTCCACTGCAAGCCATTATCCGCATCGATGAAGTTGAAAAGGAAGGCGTGCCCACCATCAGCAAGGGCGACAATATCGCGCCGTTCCCTATCCAGTTCACGCCGCGCAGCAGCACCCCGGAGTAATAATAGCAGGGGCGGCCGGGAAGCCGCCCCTGCAGTTCTCAGGAGCGCAGTGTCTCAAGTTCCTGTGCGCGCTGCGTCTCGATGCGCCGCATCACTGCCGACTCCGGTGCGCCTGTCAGTTGCAACACGCGGCCGGCGAGATGCAGGCTGCCTTCCAGCGTTTCCGGGATCACTTCATTGGCACCGAGTTTCAGCAGGCGTTTGGCATGTTCAATGTCACGTGCGCGCGCCACGATCGGCAAGTGTGGCCATTCCGCTTTTACGACCCGTACCACTTCTTCCATTACCGTTGGACTGTCCATCGTCAGTACGAGGATGCTGGCTCGCTCAGCTTGTGCACGTCGCAACAGTTCCAGGCGTGAGGCGTCACCGTAGAACACCGGCAAGCCTTGCTGGCGAGCGGCGGCTACATGCAAGGCTTGTTTGTCGAGTGCGAGGTAGGATGCGCCATCGGCATCCAGCGTGCGTGCCAGCAATTGGCCGACGCGACCGAAGCCAGCGATCAATACATGTCCCTGCCAGTCACAACAGGCGGCGATATCATCTTCCTCAGGGGCCTGTAGCTCAGGTTTTTCCAGCATCGCCGACAAGCGGCTGCCACTGAATGCGATCAGTGGTGTCACCATCATTGTCAGGCCTGCGACGATCAGCATGAACTGTCCGGTTGCTGGCGGCAGCAGGCTCAGGCTGATCGCGAGTCCTACAACCACAAAGGCGAATTCGCCACCCTGGCCCAGCAGCAGCCCCGTCTCCAGTGAGACGTTACGGGGAATTCCGAAGACGAGGCAAAGGCAGGTCGTGATCACCGTCTTGAGGGCAAAGAGTCCCACCACGGAAACCAGCAGCCAGAACCATTCGTCCAGCACCAGCCGGTAGTCGATGCCCATGCCCACCGACATGAAGAAGAGACCCAGCAGGAGGCCTTTGAAGGGCTCGATATTCACTTCGATTTCGTGACGGAATTCGGTGTCAGCCAGCAGCAAGCCAGCGAGGAACGCCCCCAGCGCCATCGACAGGCCGGTCGCGCCGGTAATGCTGGCCGCACTGATGATGACCAGCAAGGTCGCTGCCATGAACATTTCGGCACTGCGCGAATTCGCGACCATGTGGAACAGCGGTCGCAAAATCAGGCGGCCACCGAAATAAATGGCGCCAATCACCAGGGCTGCCCTGCCAAGTGCGCTCAGGAAGGCAAGTCCGATGTTGCCGTGAGTCTGGGTGCCCAGGACGCCGACCAGAAACAGGATGGGCACTACCGCCAGATCCTGCATCAACAGGATCGAGAAACTCGAACGCCCCAGCGGCGATGCCAGCTGGCGGCGGTCTATCAATAGTTGCATCACAATTGCGGTGGAGGAGAGAGCCAGGCAGCTGCCAAGAATCATTGAGGCGGCAGGAGCATTGCCAAACTTCCAGGCTATCAGGCCGATTACGGTCGCGGTAATCAGGACCTGCAGGCTGCCAAGCCCGAATACAAGGCGCCGCATTTCCCAAAGACGGTCAACGGAAAGTTCGAGGCCGATCATGAACAGCAAAAATATCACGCCCAGTTCGGCCAGTGCCTGCATGCCTTCAAGATCACTGATGACGAAATATTCCAGCCATGGGAACCCGGTGACCAGCAGCCCCAGGCCAAAGGGACCTACGAGAGCGCCAATCAGCAGATACCCCAGCACCGGACTGACGCGCCAGCGATGCAGCAGTGGTACCACAATACCTGCGGCCACCAGGAAGATGGCGATTTCGTGGAGATAGGGAATGCCTTGGTTTTCCACGCTAACAACCTTAATGAATGTGTGGAGTATTGCTGCATTCTAACGGAAATCAATTCAATGACAGCCAGCAATCGCGTGATCAGGTAGAATTGCCGCATGTTGATAAACCAGCCAAGCATGCCCCTGCGTTCCGAGCAAAGCGGAACCCTGTTCACCTATCCCAAATACTGGGCCGAATGTTTCGGCACCGCCCCGTATTTGCCGATGTCGCGTGCCGAAATGGACGTGCTCGGTTGGGATACCTGCGACATCATCATCGTGACCGGTGATGCCTACGTCGATCACCCCAGCTTCGGCATGGCGGTAATCGGCCGCTTCCTCGAAGCGCAGGGTTTTCGGGTGGGCATCATTGCGCAGCCGCGCTGGCAGAACACTGCAGACATCATGGCGCTGGGCAAACCCAACCTGTTCTTCGGCATTACTGCCGGCAACATGGATTCGATGATCAATCGCTACACTGCCGACCTGCGGCTGCGCCACGATGACGCGTATACGCCGAACGATGAAGGCGGCAAGCGCCCCGACCGCGCGGTGATTGTGTACAGCCAGTTGTGCAAGCAAGCATACAAGGAGGTGCCACTGGTGATTGGAGGCATAGAAGCCAGTTTGCGCCGCATCGCCCAGTACGATTACTGGAGCGACAAGATTCGCAAGTCGGTGCTGATTGATTCGGGCGCTGACATCCTGCTGTACGGCAACGCCGAGCGCGCGATTGTCGAAGTGGCACATGCGCTGGCCGCCGGACAGAAAGTCGACGAGCTCACCACCATCCGTGGCACCACCATCGTGCGCCAGGGCATTCCTGCCGGCTGGACTGAAGTTGATTCCACGCGTGTGGATTGGCCGGGTCGCATCGACAAGATGCTGAACCCGTATGAATACGCGAACGCACAGAGCGACGACGCCAACGATGCGGGTGTCAAGCCGGATCCGGCTGCCGGCACGCCAATCAAGATCATTCCTTTGCCTCTGCAGCACAAACAGCCACTCGACCTGGAAACAACGTATGTGCGGCTGCCCTCTTTCGAGAAGGTCACCAACGATCCGGTGCTGTATGCACATGCTTCCCGCGTGCTGCACCAGGAAGCCAGCCCCTTCAATGGCCGCGTACTCGTGCAGAAGCATGGCACCCGCGAAATCTGGGTGAATCGTCCGCCGCTTCCGTTGGAAACGGAAGAGATGGATGCCATCTTCGATCTGAACTACCAGCGTCGTCCGCATCCGTCCTACGGCTCTGCAAATATACCTGCCTATGACATGATCAAGACGTCCGTGAACATCATGCGTGGGTGTTTTGGCGGCTGTACCTTCTGTTCCATTACTGAACACGAAGGCCGGGTAATCCAGAGCCGTTCCGAGGCATCCATCCTGAGGGAAGTCGAAAAGATTCGTGATCAGGTGCCGGGCTTTACCGGCATCATCTCCGATCTCGGTGGCCCTACGGCCAATATGTACGGCCTTGTCTGCAACGAAGCGCATTCGGAAATCGGCCAGCGTTGTCGCCGCCTGTCCTGCGTGTATCCGACGATATGCAAGCATCTGAAAACCGATCACAGCCAGACCACGCAGCTGTACCGCAAGGCGCGCCAGATCAAAGGCATCAAGAAGATCCTGATTGCGTCAGGCCTGCGGTACGACCTGGCGCTGCGTGACCCGGAATACATCAAGGAACTGGTGACTCATCATGTCGGCGGCTATCTGAAGATTGCGCCCGAGCACAGTGAGGGTGCGCCCCTCGACCAGATGATGAAACCCTCGATCGATCACTACGAGGAATTCAAGATTCTGTTTGAGAAATATTCGGCAGAAGCCGGCAAGAAGCAGTACCTGATTCCGTATTTCATCGCGGCGCATCCGGGTTCGCGTGATGAAGACATGCTGAGCCTTGCGCTGTGGCTGAAGAAGAACAAGTTCAGGCCGGACCAAGTGCAGACTTTCTATCCTTCACCGATGGCACTGGCCACGGCGATGTACCATTCCGGTCGCAACCCGCTCAAGAAATTGCATTACAAGAGCGACAAGCTGTTTGTCCCGAAGAAACTGGAACAGCGCCGTTTGCAGAAAGCCTTCCTGCGGTACCACGATGAAAAGAATTGGCCGCTTTTGCGCGAAGCCCTGAAGAACATGGGCAGGGCAGACCTGATAGGGACGGGCGAACAGCATTTGATTCCGCCGGAAACGACGCGCGCTGCCAGACCCGGTTCTGCGAGGGTGCGGCTTGCGCAGGCGATCACAAAAACCACTGCTGGTATGAAGGGAAAGAGCGGAAAACCGGATATAAAGACCGGCATCAAGCCGGGAACAAGGCCGGCATCCGGCAATAACCCCAGGACAGGAAGCAAGGCAAGACCCAAACGAGACACGTAATGAGCAGAGAACGCAGACGCTTTCCGCGCTATCCGGTAGATTTCCCGGTGCAAGTGCGGGTGCCCGCACACAGCAGCGATGCAGGGGTGTTCCGGGCACAAGCGTCCAATCTTTCACGTATCAGCATGGAACTTGGTTGTGATGCTGAGCTGGTGTCTGCGCTGCAGAGGCAACAACAATTGCCGTATGCCTGCAACCTGGAATTTTTGCTACCCTCGCATTCGCACGCGTTCATGCTCGGGGCCCAGGTGATAACACAGCGCCGCGTTTCCCGTTCGCACTATGTGCTGGTCTTGTTGTTGAAACATCAGGATGCCCAGCAAGCGGCCCTGCTGGCAAGCCTGCTCGGTGCACAGATGGGCGCAGGACTCGATTGAGACAGCAACTTCTCGCCGTCAGCTTATCCACTTCACGAGCGTACTCACCCACTGCGGATGCGCATTCAGGCAGGGTACCAGCATCAAGCGCTCACCACCGGCTTCCTGAAATACTTCAGTGCCGCGTATCTCGATCTCTTCCAGTGTCTCCAGGCAATCGGTCACAAAGGCCGGGCACAGCACCAGCAAGTTCTTTACACCCTTGTGGGCAAGCTCGGTCAAGGTATGTTCGGTCGACGGCTCCAGCCACTTGGCGCGGCCAAGCCGTGACTGAAAGGCCATGGTGTATTGTTCAGGCTTGAGTCCGGCTGCCGCCACGAAGGCTGCAGTGGTTCGCAGCACCTGATGCTTGTAGCAGGTGGCATGGGCAGGGGAGGGAGAGTTACAGCAATCGGCTGCCTTGAGGCAGTGTGCGCCGGTGGGATCAGCTTTGGTGAGGTGTGATTCGGGTACGCCATGATAACTCAGCAGCACATGGTCGAAATCCTGCTGCAGCCAGGGCTGCGCACTTGCGACCAGCGCTGCGATATATTCGGGGTGCTCGTAGAACGGCGCCAGTACTTTCAATGTTACCTGCAAGCCCAGGGCGGCAATCGCAGCTTCTGCCTCTTTCACGGCGGTGAGCACGGTACTTTCGGCATAGTGCGGGTACATCGGAACCAGCAGCACTTCCTTGACGCCTTCGATGGCAGCCAGCTGCTCAAGTTCGCCCGCAATGGACGGGTTGCCGTAGCGCATTGCCATGGCGACCGGGATGCCGGTCTGCACCTTCACCTGTTCGAGCAAATCCTTTGACAGCACGACCAAAGGCGAGCCACGGTCCGTCCAGACACTTTTGTAGGCTTCGGCAGATTTCACCGGTCGGCTCGGCAGCACAAACAGGCTCACAATCAGGCGCCGCAGGATCCATGGCAGCTGGATTACGTAGGGATCCATCAGGAACTGGTTGAGGTAGCGCCTTACGTCGGGAACTTCTGGTGAATCGGGGGAGCCAAGGTTGGCGAACAGGACGGCGCGTGTGGGCATGGGGGATCCGCTAGAATGATTATTGCGTAATAATGGTTTAGTACAATGCTTTATAACATGGCCTGTCAGTACGGGTCAGCACAGCTGGTGGATCACGAGGTCAAACGAAGGGACATGAGTAACACGCCAGACAAAATCAAGGTTGGTATAAGCAGTTGCCTGCTGGGGCAGGAAGTGCGCTACAACGGTGGCCACAAGCACTCGGAGCTGTGCACCAAAGAGCTGGCGCAATATTTTGAGTTTGTGGCCACCTGTCCGGAACTGGGTGCGGGGCTGGGTGTCCCGCGTCCCGCAATTCGCCTCATCGGCGATCCGAATGTGCCGCGTGCAGTGCGCTCTGATGAT
>JBIIWM010000106.1:0-9254 GCA_044338875.1 Pseudohongiellaceae bacterium
CGGCCTGGCGGATCGTCAGCATTTGCTCGCGCCGGCCAGTCAGGATCTTGTGCGGATAACTCTGGTGGCCGACATCCCACACCAGTCGGTCTTCCGGGGTGTTGTAGACGTAATGCAACGCAATGGTAAGTTCCACCACACCCAGGCCGGCACCGAAGTGCCCGCCCGTCTTGCCCACGCTGTAGAGCAGGTATTCGCGCAACTGATAAGCGACCTCAGTCAGTTGGCCCGGTTCCAGCGCACGCAGATCCGCCGGACTGTTGATGCTGTCCAGCAAGGGAGTCTGTGGGCGTGTCAGGGGAATCTGGTCGAACATCAGTGGCTTCAATGAACAAACACAATCGGGTTGGACAAGCGCCGCATTCTAGCGCAACGGCCGCCGTTATTCAGGCCTTGCGCTCGACAATAAGACGAGTGAGCTGCCGCAACAGGGTGGCAGATCCGGCAAAGCCATCCAACTGGGCCTGTGCAGCGGCACTCACTTCCTGCAAGCGCTGCCTGGCACCAGCCAGCCCCAGCATGGAGGTATACGTAGGCTTGTGGTGGCGGGCGTCTTTGCCCTGCTCCTTGCCGCTGATTTCGGTGCTGGATTCGACATCAAGAATGTCGTCACGGATCTGGAAGGCGAGACCTGCCAGCGTTGCATAAGCGCGCAAGGATGACAGTTGCGGGGACGTCGCAAGATTGGTGCTGAGGGCCCCGGTGATGATACTGGCGGTGATCAGTGCGCCGGTCTTCATGCCATGCATGATGCCAAGTTGGTTTTCGTTGAGCAGATGGCCGGCCGCCTCTATGTCCAGCGCCTGTCCTCCCACCATGCCGAGCTGACCACTGGCACGGGCCAGTTCTGCCACCATCTGCAGGCGCACGCCATTGCCACAACTGAGTTGGGTTGACGTAGCGAGCAGTTCAAATGCGAGTGCCTGCAGGGCATCTCCGGCCAAAATTGCAGTCGCTTCACCAAACGCGACATGGCAGGTGGGCTTGCCGCGGCGCAGCAGATCATCGTCCATGGCTGGCAGGTCATCGTGAATCAGCGAGTAGGCATGGATCAGTTCAACTGCGGCGGCCGGGATATCGGCAGCTGCAAAGTCACCACCGACCGCTTCCGCCGCCGCATATGTCAGCATCGGGCGCAGGCGCTTGCCGCCATCAAGCACCGCATAGCGCATCGCGGCCGCCAGGCGTTCCGGCACACCCGTCTCCTGCAAGACCTTGCGCAAGACCTGTTCAAGGCGTTGTCGGCGCTGGGCCATTACGTTGTTGAAAGTCTCAGTCACCGTCACTTTCTCAGGCACTTTCTCAGGCACTTTCTCAGGCACTTTCCCAAGCGCTTTCTCCGACATGTTCTCCCTCCACCATTTACTCTGTTTCGTTACTGGAGGGTTCTTCGCTGTCTTCATAGGGGACCGCTTGCGGCAATTCACCGGCTTTCACCAACAGCTGCACTTTCTGCTCGGCCTGATCGAGCGCCTGCTGGCATTCACGGGTCAGCTTGATACCCTGCTCAAAAGCCTTGAGTGATTCTTCAAGGCTGAGATCACCGTCTTCCATGGCCTCAACCAATCCTTCCAGACTGGCCAGGGCTTCTTCAAAATTGAAGGATTTGCTTTTTTTGTTCATATTTCATGTCTCAACAGACCTGCATACAATGTTAACGCTGCACCCGTCCGAATGCACTGTTAAGCGTGGATTCAGCGGCTGAACAACATACTCTGCGCCAAGGTTACCGGAAATGGATAACCGGTTTGGAGGCCCCATGGTGGGGAAACCGGGTAGCAATAGAATTCCGGGGACGACCCGGAGAGGTTGCAGACAGGAGTCAAAGTACATGGCACAATGCGGAGCGCCTGGCATGGGCCAACCAGAAAGAATGAACCAAGTTTCCGTGCCGTATACCGCAAGTGTCTTTATTAACAGAACCGAACTTAAACCGATTTATGGGGATTACTATCATGAAACGCATCGCATTAACCGGAGCCGTATTATTGGGCTCACTGTTGTCCTTCAACCTGATCGCTGCTGAAATGTCTGCAGAAGAACTGACTGCCAAAGCTGTTGCTGACCGCCAGGCTGTCTTCAAACTGCTGGCCGTATCCAATGGACCTTTGGGTGGCATGGCACGCGGCGGCGCTTATGATGCTGACGCAGCCAAACTGAGCGCGGAGCGCATTGCAATGCTGGGCGCGATGATCCCTGCCATGTTTGCTACCGATACCAGTGCAGCTGCCGGTGTTACTACCCGCGCTAACAGCAGCATCTGGAAGAGCAAGGCTGATTTCGACAAGCTTGCCATGGATCTGGTTGCTGGCGCGAACGAAGCGCTTGCCATCCTGGACAGCCAGGGCGAAGCCGGTGTACGCGCAGCTGTAGGCGCAATCGGCCCGAAATGTGGCGCTTGCCACGACCTGTTCCGCGTAGACCCGTAAGCAGACCGCACGTCGACCTGCAAGTCCTGGTCACAAAGTACAAAGCAAATAAAAAGTACAAAAAAACGCCCCTCTCAAGGGGCGTTTTTTTTGGTCTTGAAAAACCTGTCACATCATTCGGACTTGCGCAGGAAAAATGCAGTATAGGCTTCCTGGTCTTCCTGGGTGAGATGACTGGTGTGCTCGACCACATCGGCCATTTCGCCACCGACGAAATCAAAACTCGCTGTCATGCCCAGCTGCAGCAGGCCGATGAAATCTTCCTCAGTCCAGCTGGCAAGCGCCTCACTGTTGATCGCCGGAGAAAATTCAGCGACACCGGCAAATTCCTGCGACAACTGCATCATGCCCAGTGCGTTGCGCGGCGTATGACACTCACCACAATGCCCCAACGCACGCGCCAGATAGGCACCACGCTGCACTTGCGGATCGTCGGAGATAGCGGGCGCCTGTCCTTCCAGTACACCCGCCATGATGTTCCAGCCAGCCATCATCCAGCTGAACTGCCAGGCGGGGAGATCGTGTGCAGGCACTTCATTGCTGATCGGTTCCAGCGACACCATGTAGGCAGCCAGATCGAGCACGTCTGTATCCGTCATGTCTTTGTAGGTACGCCAGGGGAAGGCCGGCCAGTAGAAACCGCCTGACGGTGAACGGCCGTGCTTGAGTGCCAGGATGAAGTCCTTGCCAGTCCAGCCGGCAATACCTGTGTCTGCATCCGGGGTGATATTGGGGACATGGAAGGTGCCGCCAAAAGGCGATTCGATTTCGTAGCCGCCCGTCGGGCCTGCAGCTCCATCAGACTGATGGCATGCGGCACAGCCACCGGCGTTGTAGATGTATTCACCGCGCGCAACGGCGCCGGCATCGCTGGGGATTTCCGGATTGCCAACGCTGGGCACGCCAAAAACCCAATAAAGAAGTCCAAGCACGATAACTGCGACTATCGCCAGTGGAATGAATTTCTTGTTCATCGGATGTTTCCTGATTTTGGGTAAAAAAGTGGTTGATGGAGAAAATTGTTTGCACCGAAGCGCCAGCGTTCTGCTGATTGACAGCGACCTTAGCAAGCAAATATGAAAGCAATCGTCACGTTGTTACACCCCCGGGGTGAGAGGTCGGTTGCTGCTGCGCCTGCAATTCCCGCAACGCCTTCTTGGCCGCGCGGCGTTTCTCGATCACATCGGCGGCCTCGCCCCCCAAATGCACTTCGCCGCGCTTGGTCGCCAGATCAATCTGGCGCTGCCGTTCACGGAAATGATCGGCTTCCTCGATTGTGTGCTTGCCATGACAACGCGGGCAACTGACACCACGTTCGTACTTGTCACTTGATTTGTCGGCTTCGGTGATCGGCAGGCGACAGGCATGACACTGGTCATAGCCACCTTTCTCCAGACTGTGATTGACGGCGACACGGTTGTCGAACACGAAGCATTCACCTTCCCACATGGTGTCGCTTTGGGGCACCTCCTCCAGATATTTCAGGATGCCGCCCTTGAGATGATATACCTCGTCGAATCCCTGCTCCTTGAGGTACGCCGTGGATTTTTCACAGCGGATGCCACCAGTGCAAAACATGGCAATTTTCTTGTGCTTCTGCGGATCCAGGTGATCCTTCACATACTGCGGAAATTCGCGGAAGGTTTCCGTCTGCGGATTGACCGCACCCTTGAAGGTACCGATTTCCACTTCGTAATCGTTGCGGGTGTCGATGAGCAGCACGTCGGGCTGCGAGATCAGGGCATTCCAGTCCTTCGCCTCCACGTGGGTGCCGACCTTGCGCTTGGGGTCGATGCCTTCCACGCCCATGGTGACGATTTCTTTTTTCAGCTTGACCTTGCTGCGATAGAACGGGATCTCATCGTCAAACGATTCCTTGTAATCGAGATCCGCAAGACGTGGATCCTGTTTGAGCCAGGCCAGTACCGCATCCACCCCGGCGCGCGTGCCGGCGATGGTGCCATTGATGCCTTCATGCGCCAGCAATAGCGTGCCTTTGACACCCTGTGCGTGCATGCAAGCAGCGAGAGGTTTTTGCAGCGCCAGATAATCATCCAGCCTGACAAAATGGTAGAGCGCGCATACGACGATGCGCTGATCGTGGGAAGTCATGATGTTACCTTTGCGAATCGGAGCGTAAGTCCGGGGCAAAACAGGCGCGAATTATAGAGAAAGCGCCGCCAGATTCACATAAGCGGCCGCTTGATCCAGATCATGTGGATCCGATAACCAGGGAATTGCGCCAATCATGGGAAACGGCATGATGTCCCGCAAGGTCGCCAGGTTCTCGTCCACACAGAGCATGTCCGGATCACGGGCGGTTGCGATCCAGCCCGCCAGCGTCAGCCCGTCGCGACTGATGGCTTCGGCGGTGAGCAGCGCATGATTGAGGCAGCCCAGTTTCATCCCCACCACCAGGATCACCGGCATTTGCAGCTGGCGCACCAGATCCGACATGAACTCACGATCATTGATGGGGACGCGCCAACCCCCGGCGCCTTCGATCAGCGTGAGATCGGCCCGCTTCATCAGCAGTCCCTGGCAAAAACCGGCAAGGCGTTCGACACGCACACGCTTGCCGGCACGCTGTGCCGACAGATGGGGCGACAGCGCGTCGGGCAAGCAAACCGGGTTGATCTGCTCATACGCAAGCGCCAGTGTGCTGGCCGCCTGCAATTTGAGTGCATCGTCATTGCGCAGCCCTTCCGCTGTCTGTTCGGCACCGGCTGCAAGCGGCTTCATGCCTACCGTGCTGTACCCTGCCAGCGCCGCTGCACGCAGCAAGGCGCATGTCACCAGCGTCTTGCCACAATCGGTATCGGTGCCTGCCACGAAGAATTTCTGAATCGCCATAACCTTAAGCAGCCTTGTGCAACAGCAGGTAATAAATTTCCCAGGTCACCGGAACACTGGCGGCGTCTTCCGCGCCCGCCGCAAAAAACCCGGCCGCACGCCGGAACATGCGTGGCGAGGTAAGACCGTTCGCCTGCGTCCTGTTCATGTTATGGGCACCGATGCCTTTTAACGCATGACTGAGCGTGTACAGCGACGCGTGATGCTCAACCAGCCGCTCGCTTTCCAGGGTGCAACTCAAGCCCGCTTGTTGGGCTTGCAGCTGAAGCTCGGCAGCAGTGGTGAACGAGTTCACGTGAGTATGCTCATCCACCCTGGCCCACGCGCAGCGCACTTCCTGCAGCGTAGCCGGACCAAAACTTGAGAGCAGTGCATGTGCGCCGGGCGCGAGCACGCGTTGCAGCTCGGCGAAAAATTGCGCGTAATCCACACACCATTGGATCGTCAGACTGGACACGACCAGGTCGAGACACCCGTTCTGCAAGGGCAGGCTGGCGGCATCGGCACACACCAGCTGCACTGTCGCCGCGTGCTGTCGCGCTTTTTGCAACATGGGCAGCGCCAGATCGAGCGCGACAATCGTGCCCTGCGGAAACCGCTTACGCAGCAGCTGGCTGCAATAACCGGTGCCACACCCCATGTCGAGGATCGTGCTGTTTTGTTGGGTTGACGGCAGGCGCGCAAACAAATTATCGGCCACGGTGCGCTGCAACGCGGCATGCTCATCGTAATGTTGCGCTGCACTGCCGAAGGAACGTGCGATCGCGGCACGGGGCAACAAAGTGCTGGTCGACTGAACTTCTGTCGGCGCATCAAGCGACTGCACCAGCATCATGCCTGCTCTCCCGCTGCTGCCACGGTCGACAGCGTAGCCAGGGCATCCAGCAAAAGGTCTACATCGGTCTCTGTATGGGTAGCGCTGAAAGTGATGCGCAACCGCGCAGTGCCCGCAGGAACCGTCGGTGGCCGTATTGCCGTGACCAGCAAGCCTGCAGCTTCCAGCGCACGGCTCGCCGCAAGTGCTACCCCGGCTTCGCCCAGTAACAAACCCTGAATCGGGGTATGGGAGTCAGTGAGGGAATATCCGAGCTGCAAACAGCCTGTCCTGAAGCGCTGTATCAGGTGCTGCAAGTGCTCACGCCTCCAATGCTCCTGCTGGATCAACGCAAGACTGGTGCGCGTGGCTGCGGCTACAGCTGGCGGCAGCGCCGTCGTGTAGATATAGGGCCGGCAAAACTGGATCAAGCTTTCGATGAGCTCGTCGCTGCCGGCGACGAAAGCACCTGCAGTCCCAAAGGCCTTGCCGAAAGTGCCGACCAGAATCGGCAAGTTGTGTTCATTCACGGTAATTCCGGTTTCTGCTACCGCCTGTGCCAAGCCGCCACCCGTACTGCCCAGACAGCCAAAGCCATGCGCGTCATCCAGCATCAGCACTGCATTGTGTTGCGCGGCGACGGCGAGCAATTGCGGTAGTGGCGCCACATCACCATCCATGCTGAACACGCCATCGGTGACAATGCAGCGCAGGCCATCTTCGTTGCTGTGCTTGCCGAGTTGCGCAGCGAGCGAGCGGCTATCGAGATGCGGATAGCGCTTGAAGCGCGCGCCGGAAAACAAGCCACCATCGAGCAGCGAGGCATGATTGAGCCGATCCTCAAACACCTGGTCCTGCTTGCCCAACAACGCAGTGAGAATACCGACATTCGCCATATAGCCACTGGAAAACACCAGCGCGCGGCTGCGGCCGGTAAACGCGGCGAGCTCTGCTTCCAGCGCGTGATGCGGCAGGCTATGCCCACTCACCAGATGCGAGGCGCCACTGCCGGCACCAAATTCATCGAGCGCCTGTTTGAAACTGCCGATAACAGCAGGATGATTGGCCAGCCCCAGATAATCGTTGCTGCAAAACGACAGCAGCGACTTGCCCTCTACGTTCACGCGTGGCTGCTGCGGCGAATGCAGGGTGCGACGCTGGCGATAGAGCGCAGCACTGCGCCGCTCTTCCAGTCTGCCAGCCAGAATCTCCTGCAGGGTGGCCATTATTGGCTCCGCTCAGTTCGGGCTGGCGTCGTAGAACTGCGGTGAAGCAGCCTGGGGAATAAACGTTTGCGGCGAGCTTTCTGTTTGCCGGAAGGGCTCGGGATGAATCCCCAGCCGCGCAAACAACTGCATGTCGGCATTGGCGAGTGGATTGGATGTAGTGAGCAGGCGTTCGCCGTAGAAAATCGAATTGGCGCCGGCGAAGAAACACAGTGCCTGCATCTGGTCGTTCATTTGTTCACGCCCGGCTGACAGACGCACATGCGAGCGCGGCATCATGATGCGCGCCACCGCCACCATGCGCACGAAATCGAAGGGATCAATATCGGCCACGTCAGACAGCGGCGTACCTTCGATCTTCACCAGATTGTTTATCGGCACACTTTCCGGATGCTGCGGCAAATTCGCAAGTTCACGCAGAAAACCGGTGCGATCGCGCGCTGACTCACCCATGCCTACGATACCGCCACTGCAAACCTTGATACCGGCGTCTCTTACATGCGCGAGCGTATCAAGACGCTCATCAAAGGTGCGGGTGGTGATGATTTTGGCGTAGTACTCGCGCGAGGTATCGATGTTGTGGTTGTAGTAATCAAGACCGGCCGTGGCGAGCGCAGCCGTCTGTTCCTGGCTGAGCTGACCCAGTGTCATGCAGGATTCCATGCCCAGCGCTTTCACCCCCTTCACCATTTCCAGTACATACGGAAAATCCTTCTGTGACGGATGCTTCCATGCAGCGCCCATGCAGAAACGCGTGGCGCCACTGTCCTTGGCGCGCCTGGCTTCGCTCAGCACCTTCTCGACTTCGATCAGCTTTTCCTTTTCCAGGCCGGTGTTGTAGTGACCGCTCTGCGAACAGTACTTGCAGTCTTCCGGGCAGGCACCAGTCTTGATGGACAATAGTGTGCTCACCTGCACGGCATTGGGGTCGAAGTGTCGGCGATGCACACCCTGGGCCTGGTACAACAGGTCGTTGAAAGGCTGGGCGAACAGGGCTTCGATTTCCTGGTTGGACCAATCGTGACGGATGAGTTCGGACATGTGTGTACCTGTTAAATAGCAAAACAGCGATGAGCGGGAGCCAGATCAATAGAAAGTGGCAAAACTCAAAAGCCGGACTAGTGTGAAGGCGGTTATGGTAGTGGGCAGGGATGATATGTCAACCAAACTCAAAGCCGAAGTTTTCAGATGGTTAAATATTGTTCAATGCTGGCTGCTGCCAGGGGTATGCATCCTGTGTCAGCGCAATACCGGAGAGGCAAGCGACCTGTGCCTGCCATGCCGCGCGCAACTGCTGCCTGTCAACAAGCCCTGCCAAGGGTGCGGATTGCCCGTGCCAGAGAGTGCGAGTGCCGGACTGCGTTGCGGTCGCTGCCTGGGGACGCAGCGGCCGATCTCCACGGCTGTGATGCGTTTTGCCTGGTCCCAACCAGCCAGCGGCTTGATCAGCCAATTCAAGTATCAGCGTAAATTACAGTATGGACGCGTGTTGACTGCGCTGTTGGCGGATCAGATTCGCTGCGCGTATGCAGGCTTGCCACTGCCTGAGTTGCTGGTTCCCGTGCCCCTGCATCCCCGCAAGCTGCGAGCTCGCGGTTACAACCAGTCCTTATTGATAGCACGACAATTGGGCAAGGCACTGCAGCTCCCTGTCAGTGGCAGCCTGTTGCAACGGGTCCGGCATACTCCCCCGCAACAAGGATTAAGCGCGCGCCAGCGCAAGCGCAATTTGCAGGGCGCCTTTGCGCTGAATGTCACGGAGCGTGAACTGTTGGCGCAGGTGCGCACCATTGCTCTTGTAGATGATGTAGTCACCACGATGACAACGGCGACTACTCTCGCCAGGACCCTGCAAGCCCACACCAACACACCAATCGAGGTCCATTTGTGGGCGCTGGCACGTGCGTGAGAGGTGCTCTTCCGCTGTGCAGC
>JBIIWM010000107.1:0-9253 GCA_044338875.1 Pseudohongiellaceae bacterium
AATTGCAGCGCGGCTAGCGCAGGGCATTTTCCCGACAAAAAAAAGAGGCTCCCGGGAGCCTCTTTTTTGTATCCAGCCTGGATCAATGCGCCAGTGGATCCGGACGCACCTGGAACTTCACGATCTTGCCAGTGGTACCCTTGCCTCCTTCGGTATGCCATACCAGATGGGTACCATAGTTGGCGTAGAGACCACGGCCTTTCCAACCCAGGTCTGGATCGTCGATACGGCCATCCAGGCCGCGCTGATAGAAGCCGAGCGGATAAGGCACACGCAGGTAAGTCCACTCACTGGTTTCCGGATCAAGCGCGATCAGGGAATCGGAGTTGGAACCGGTCAGGATCGGGGTGTCCTTGCCCAAACCGCTGGTGTTGTGCTGATCGACCCAGCCGAAGTAATGGAAATCAGCCGGAATATCCGTGTTGCCCATGCGCGGGCCTGGCGTTGTGTAGATAGTCCAGCCTGCTGCACAGTGAGTCCCCTTGTCGGTGCCTGGGCCATTGAGCACGTCACATTTGCTGCGCTCGAACTTGCCCCACTGAGAGGTAGCAGCCATCGCTACCCACGGGGTACCGTTGGAATCCACGTCCATGCCGCGCGGATCGAGTGAGCCGGCTGGCACTTCATAGACTTCGGAGATACAGCTTTGCGGCGGATTCACGCCGCGGTTCAGACGTACCAGGTAACCCGGGTAGTCTTCGGAAGCGCCCCACACGATGTTGCCATCGTTGGGATCAGGGATGACGGTATAGAGGTTTTTGCGCACTTCGGTATCCAGCGCCGGATCCGGGGTCTCGGAATCGGCCGGGTTCCACGGCTTGGTGATCACGCCGTCACCGTTGGTGTCGATTACCTGTGGGCACCAGCCCCCCGCCAACTGCTCGTCATGGGTAAGGTCGAACAAGCGGGTATTCACCCAGCCGAACATCGGACCCAACAGCTCGTTGAAGTACAGGGTGTTGTCCGGATCATTGGCAAACTGCAGATGGTGCGTGGCAAAACAGGTGTCGATCAGTTCGAAAGTCTCGGTCTTGGGATCAAATACCGAGGCCTGGCGATTGCTGAACGTCAGCGGGTAGTACTGTGCATATTTGTTGTCGGAACCTTCACGACACCAGTCAGGGTTGTCGTTCCGGATCTTGGAGGTCATCCACACGCGACCATCCGGACCCATCATCGGGTTATGCGGATCGGCCGGGTTTTCCGGACCCCACAAATGCTGGGTGCCCCAGAAATTGGAAGGATTGCCCGGAGGCGGAAAACGCGAGGACACTTCACGTGGATCTTCGCGGGTTGGAATTACGAACTTGTAGGCATCATTGGTGATCGGATCGACCACGGCCAGCGTGCCATGGCCTGCAGATACCGCATAGATCGGGCCGAAGGCATTCACCGTCGGGTTGTTCTTGTCGGTCGCGATTTCGTCGTGCATGAAGTCATGGTCACCGCCGATGTCCCACAGCGTAACAACCACATTGCGCTCAACACCTTTGGGGCGCGGCGGCATCGGCGGTACTTCGCCGGCTTCTACCTTGCGGGTCCAGTCGGCCATGGTCTTGGACATGCCGTCCATGCCGAACTGCAGGAACGCAGCCTGCATGCTGCCACCACGCACACCGAGGGAAGTACGGTAGATCCACGCTTCTTCATGGGTATCGAAACCGAGGTGATCCATGTGACCGAGGGTACGGGTGATCTGGTTGCCTAGCTGGTGACAGAAGTTGCAGTCAGCCTTGAATTCGTGCACGAAACGGTTCTGGCTTTCAATGGTGGGCAAAAAGCCGTTGCCACCGGCAGCAACCGGACCTGTGCCCGGGAAGTTTTCTGCAGCGGGGATATCCAGCATCGACAGCCAGTAATCACCCGGATACACCTTGGCGGCTTCCTGCGGCGTGGCGGCCACTTCTACCGTGAGGTTGAGTTCGTTGTCACCGGGACGGCCTTCGAGCTTGGCGGAATCCAGCAGGCCATAACCACGTACCCAAACGTTGAAGGTAGCTTCGGGGAGCTGTGGCAGGGTGTAGCGACCTTCATCATCAGTCACAACGATCTTGATGTAAGGGGTGTTGGTTTCCTTGGTTTCGGCTATGACCCAAACGCCGGCTTCAGGACCATTGGGACCAGTCACCTGACCTGCGATGTACCCTTCCGGATAACTTCTGTCGCTGGCCATCGGCGCCTGTGCAAGTGCGATACTGCTTGCCAGCAACGACAAGGCTGCCGGAATCGAATAGATAAGCTTGTGCATAGTTTCTCCTGGGGTCCCATGACCGTGATTTTGTTTGATTGGTAGCAGGATTTATTGATAGGTGCGCGCAGGCGGGCCTGGCCACGGGAGCCCGGAGTATACCGCAACTGTTTTGGAGGGACACCCACCCCCTTGGGGACAATCACATTTCCTGCAAATTGACTCCCCAGCCCGAAAAACGTCTGCAAAACAGGGGAGCAGCGCTGCCGCACCAGTCCCGATGCCGGCCTTTCCTGCCGCCGCAGAGGGTTTCTCAAGTGCCAGCCAATAAGGCTAGAATAGCCACCTTTGAATTTAGCGCAGTAACTGAACCAGAGGCACCCATGTCCAACAACATTACTTCAGGCAACCTGCAGATTTCCCAGGTGCTCTACGACTTCATTGAAAAAGAAGCCTGCCCCGGCACCGGCATCAGCCCCAATGCATTCTGGGCCGCCCTCGGCACTGTCCTGGACAAGCTTGCGCCGCGCAATCGCGAGCTGCTGGCCAAGCGTGATCAGCTGCAGGCAAAAATTGATGCCTGGCACACGGCACACGACATGGCGTACTACCTTTCGCACAAGGATGAGTACAAGAAGTTCCTGGAAGAGATCAATTACCTCGTGCCGGTCGGCAAGGACTTCCACATTGGCACGCGTGGCAGCGATTACGAAATTTCCATCGTGGCCGGACCGCAACTCGTCGTGCCCGTGATGAACGCGCGCTATGCCCTCAACGCTGCCAACGCACGCTGGGGCAGTTTGTTCGATGCGCTGTATGGCACCGATGTGATTTCAACCACGGGCGAGTCAGCCAACACCAAAGAGTACAACCCCAAGCGCGGCCAGCTGGTGATGGAATATGCCGATGATTTTCTGGATCAGGCAATTCCGCTGAAGCGCGGGCGTCACAGCCAAGCGGTCGAATATCGTCTCACCAATGAAAATGGCCACATCGTGGTCCAGGTAGAACTGAAGGATCGCACAGTTACCGGACTTGCCGCTCCCGACAAGCTCGTCGGCTTCCAGGGTGGTTTCACCACACCCACTGCACTGTTGTTCGCCAACCATGGCCTGCATCTGGAAATCCAGCTCGACAAGGAAAGCTTTATCGGCAAACAGCATCACGCCGGGGTAAAGGATGTGTACATGGAATCCGCGATGACGACGATCCAGGATTGCGAAGACTCCGTTGCCGCCGTCGATGCCGACGACAAGGTCATCGCTTACCGCAACTGGCTGGGCCTGATGAATGGCACACTGACCGAAAGCTTCACCAAGGGCGACAAGACCATCACCCGCAAACTGAACCCGGATCGCGTCTACAAAGGCACCAGCGGAGAAACCGTTACGATGCAAGGCCGCAGCTTGTTGCTGGTGCGCAACGTGGGCCATCTGATGACCACCGACGCAGTAGTGGACAAGCAAGGCCGTGAAATTCCGGAAGGCATCCTCGATGCGATGGTCACCAGCTTGTGCTCCATCCACGACATCAAGGGCAACGGACCATTCAAGAACAGCCGTGAAGGCTCCATCTATATCGTGAAGCCGAAAATGCACGGCCCCGAGGAAGTCGCGTTCACCAATGAACTGATGAACGCCGTGGAAGATGCCTTCGGCCTCAAGCGCAATACCATCAAGGTGGGCGTGATGGACGAAGAACGCCGCACCAGCGTCAACCTCAAAGAATGCATCCGTGCGGTGAAAGATCGCATCTTCTTCATCAATACCGGCTTCCTCGACCGCACTGGTGACGAGATCCACACCAGCATGCTGGCCGGCCCTTTCGTGCCCAAGGATGCCGTTAAAGGCAAACCCTGGATTGGTGCCTATGAAAATTCCAATGTGGACATCGGCATTGCCTGTGGTTTCACCGGCAAGGCACAGATCGGCAAAGGCATGTGGGCGAAACCCGACCTGATGGCCGACATGATGGCGCAGAAAGTGGTCCATCCGCAGGTCGGCGCCAATTGCGCCTGGGTGCCCTCACCCACTGCCGCCACCCTGCACGCCATTCACTACCACCAGATCAATGTTGCCAACGTGCAGCGCAGCATTTCCTCGCGTCCGAAAGCCAGCGTGGATGACATCCTGCTGCTGCCGCTGATGGAAGAGAACAAGCTCACCAGGGAAGATATCCAGAAAGAACTCGACAATAATGCCCAGGGCATTCTTGGCTACGTGGTACGCTGGGTCGATCAAGGGGTGGGTTGTTCGAAAGTGCCCGACATCAACAACGTTGGCCTGATGGAAGACCGCGCTACACTGCGTATTTCCAGCCAGCACATGGCCAACTGGCTGTGCCACGGCATCTGTACCAAGGAGCAGGTGATGGAAACCATGAAGCGCATGGCAGTCATCGTAGACAAGCAAAATGCCGGTGATTCCGCTTACACCAACATGGCGCCCCACTACGATGGCATTGCCTTCCAGGCAGCGTGCGACCTGGTGTTCAAGGGGATGGAACAACCCAATGGCTACACCGAGCCCTTGCTGCATGCCCGGCGTCGCGAACTGAAACGCAAACTCGCTGCCAACCAATAATGGGGCAGTGTTAACAAAAAAAAGAGGGGCACGAAGAGCGTGCCCTCATCATCAATGGGGATCGTCATGAAATTGTCACAACTGTTCACCGGTGCTGCACTGGCTGCCGCACTCTTTTCCACCACTGCCGCACAGGCCCAACTGGCGGCGCCCAATGCCGCTGGCTTCAGTGCCGGCCACACCCATTTGAGTGTGCCCGATGTCGCAAAACACCGCGAAATCTGGAAGAGCCTGGGCGCCACCGAGATCACCTCCGGCCGTCTGCAATTGCTGGCCTTCCCCGGCATCTATTTGCTGCTGACCGAGCGCACACCTACCGCTCCTTCCCTGGAGACATCTGCCAATCACATCGGCTTTACCGTCAAGGACTATGCACTCTACAAGCAACTGCTGACCGATGCGGGCGCATCCTTTTTTATTGATAACGCCGAAACCGGCCAGATCCTGGCTGACCTGCCCGATGGTGTCCGTGTCGAAATGGCCCTGGACCCTGCGCAAACAGCACCGATCGTGTTCCACCATACCCATCTCGCGGCAATAGATGGCGCTGCGCTGCAAGCCTGGTATGTGCAGGTATTTGGCGCTGAAGTGGGTGAGCGCAGGGGCTTGCCTTCCGCCGTGATTCCCGGTGGCCGCGTGGACTTCCTGCCCCACCGTGGTGAAACGGCACCCCTTGGCACCCAGGGAACCGCCATCGACCACATCGGTTTCGAAGTGACTGACATGGATGCCTTTGCTGCCAAGCTGGAAGGATTGGGTATCAAGTTTGATCGCGCGCCCGAATACATTGATGCGATCAAACTGAAGATTGCGTTCATTACCGATCCTGTCGGCACCTATATCGAAATTACCGAAGGCCTGGATGACGTCAAGTAAGCGAGCCTCTGCAAATCAACTTTCAGGCAAACAAGACCAGCATGAACAGCGCAGCACAGAAAGATCGCCAATGAAATTTGTACTGCCGCTGCTCGTCTGCATGTTGTTGGCTGCAGGCGGTGCCTGGATTTTCGGCACTGCCATGCAGAGCACTTATCCGGATGGATTTTTGTTGTCGCCCCCAGGCGATGGGGAACCGGGCAACCCGATGGACGCGTTCTATGTCGGCATGGGCATCGGGAGTTTCTTTTTCCTGCTGATCTATGCGGTGATGACCCTCAGCACTTTCCTGCTGGGCCGTCTGCACAGTAATCCACTCAAGCACCTGACTGCGCCCTTGTTCTCCAGCTCCCTACTGTGCCTGTTTGCCTCAGTAGGGTTTCTGGTGCTGGCAAACTGAGCCACCTGCCTCAGGCTTCGTACTGAAACACCGCATCCAGCGGCACACCAAACACACGCGCAATCCTGAAAGCCAGTTCCGGCGACGGCGAATATTTCGCTGCTTCAATCGCCAGCAAGGTCTGGCGCGTTACGCCAATTTTTGCCGCCAATTCTGCCTGCGTCATTTCGTTCGCCCCGGCGGGTACAAATTCAGAGAGTGCGAGCGATAAAACCACAAATAAACCAGCGTGGAGAGCAGCCAGGACAGCCCCAGCGTCCATACGTCATGCGAGAGAAAGTGGGCACCACGTAGTTCTTGCCCAAGTCCGAATACCAGACCCAGGCTGAAGACGAATACCAATAGGCTGCGGCGCCACTTCCAGGCATGTTCCAGCGCCCAGAAATAAAGGCAGAACCAGGCCCAGCCGGCGCTCGCATGGCCTGCCGGGAAGCAGGCACCGGGGGCCATGTTGGACGGCAGCGGGGAAAAATTCTTCACGTAGGCCTGGACGCCGCCGTAGCGCAGCAGATCCCACGGGCAGTCGATATGGCTGGTTTGCTTGAGCACATTGATCAACACACCACAGGCAAGCGCAGACGTCAGCAGAAACAGCAGGCCCTTGCGCCAGGGTTGCATGCGACGAAACAGGAAACTGCTGCCAAGCAGCAACGACACTGCCAGCACCATGAACCCCACCAGGGTCCTGCCCCCTTCATGAATCAGGTTGCTTGTCAGCCAGGCATCGCGCCAGCTCCACGCCGAGCCAGACCAGGCATAGAGCAGGTCTGCCAGCCACAGATCGAGGTTGCTGAACTCCAGCGCCAGGGCTGCCCCGAGGAACAGCAAGGCCGGGGCATATAGATGCCGGTTCAGGAAATTGTTGGTAAGGCCAGGAGTGTGCATGGCGCCATGCTAATGGGGAAAGCTTAAGACTGGCTTAAGTCTGCTTTAAGGATGCAGGCCTACAGTGCAGGCCTGACTCATCGTTTACAGATAGGCCCGCCATGCATTTGCGTTTTCCCAGGCTCGAACTGACGATCAGCAAACTCATCCTGCTGACGGCGGCATTTTTTACCCTTTTCCTCAATACCGCCTTTTTTCGCAATACCTATGCAGTCTATGAAAGCGTTCCCGGCGGGCTGTGGTTCATGGCTTCGCTCAGCCTGTTTCTGTTTGCGGTAACCGTACTGCTGCTTTCCGTACTGTGCTTCCGCTTTGTCACCAAAGTGGTGCTGGTCACGGTAATCTGCGGAGCGGCCCTGACGAGTTACTTCATGAACCGCTACAACATCGTAGTCGACACCACGATGCTGACCAACATGCAGCAGACCGATGCGAGGGAAGTGTCCGATCTGCTCAATGCAGGTCTGATTGTGCAGTTCATTCTGTTCGGGCTGCTGCCTTCACTGCTGATTGTCAAATCCAGGATCATTTGTCGGGGTTTTGGCCGGGAAATCCTCCAGCGCATGAAGCTGGCCGCGGGAGCTGTCCTGCTCTTGTGCATCAGCATTGCGCCCTTTACTGCGTTCTATACCGACTTCGTCCGGGAACACAAAATCCTGCGTTACTACACCAATCCGGCCACTTTTCTCTACTCGTCCGGCAAATTCGTCGAAATGGCGCTGGAACAGGTTCACCCCCATGCCAAGGCGCTGCTCGGGACCGATGCCCACCTTCCGGCCGAAGACAACGACAGGGAATTGATCATCCTGGTGGTGGGAGAAGCCGTGCGCGCCGATCATTTGGGCCTGAATGGCTATCCCAGGCAAACCACTCCGTTGCTCAGCAGCAACAAGGCGGTCATCAGCTTCGAGGAGGTAACGTCCTGTGGTACCGCCACGGCCTATTCCGTGCCCTGCATGTTTTCCTTGCAGGGACGTAATGATTTCGAACTGGATGAAGCGGGACTGCAGGAAAATCTGTTGGATGTGCTCACGCATGCGGGAGTCCATGTGCTTTGGCGTGACAACAATTCCGATTCGAAAGGCGTTGCCAATGGCGTGCAGTTCGAGGATTTCAGAAACAGCGACACCAATACGGTGTGCGATATCGAATGCCGCGATGTGGGCATGTTGAACGGCCTCGATGACTATATCCAGACGCAGGCAAATGGCGATATTGTCATCGTGCTGCACCAGATGGGCAATCACGGCCCGGCCTACTACAAGCGCTTTCCAAAGGACTTTGCCGCGTTCACGCCGTATTGCCAGTCAAACCAGCTGGAAGAATGCAGCGATGCCGAAATCGTCAACGCCTACGACAATGCGCTGCTTTACACCGACTATTTCCTGGATCAGGTGATCAAGTTCCTGGGCAGCCATGATGAACAGTTTGAAACCGCGATGTACTACATGAGTGATCATGGCGAATCGCTGGGTGAGAATGGCATCTACCTGCATGGCCTGCCCTTCCTGCTCGCGCCAGACAACCAGAAACATGTGGCTTCGCTGCTCTGGTTTGGCAAGAACTACGCGGTGGATGAACAGGCGGTCAGCGCGAGAAGGCAATTGGCGCTTTCTCACGACAACTATTCGCATACGGTGCTGGGCCTGATGGAAATCCAGACTTCCGTCTACGAACCCAACAAGGACCTGATTGTGCATCACGAGCAAGTCGCGCTCGACTGACGGTTCAGGCTTTTATAATGGCCCAGGCTTTTTAATTAAAATGGCTCAGGCTGTTTCCATTTGCCAGTCGTGGATCATCTTGTAGCGCGCAGTCTTGATGCCAATGAATTTGCGATCCTGTACCTTGTAGAACCCGAACGTGATGATGCGCATCACCTGGCCTTTCTTGAGCGGTACGCCCCAGAACGAATCCTCCCAGTCGGCAATGCATTCGAAGCGGGTGGGAATTTCCACGGCCACGGTGGTTTCGTTCGCCACGTATTCGGTGCAGGTCACTTCCTCCTTTATGTACTTCTTCACGTTCGCATAAAAGTCGCGAATGGTGGTATTGCCTTTCATCTGGGTACCGCCCAGCTCGAACTCGACTTCCGGATGATAGAACTCGATAAAGCGCGGATCGTTGCCATTGAACTGATCCAGATAAACCTGGTACTCCTCGCGTGTCAGCGGACCTGCATTGGCGGCCATCGCCGGTGCCGTCGCCCCGACCAGCAAGCTGCCGGCACCCAGTTTCAACAAATCTCTCTTCTTCATAAGTCTCCCTTAATCCCAGCCTGATTTGGATCGATATGGAATAGTACTCATCATCGCGATGATG
>JBIIWM010000108.1:0-9158 GCA_044338875.1 Pseudohongiellaceae bacterium
ATGGAAAGCGGTGGTTTGGTCACTGACGAAATCATCATCGCCTTGATCAACGATCGCATCCTGCACGAAGACTGCAAGAACGGTTTCTTGTTCGACGGTTTCCCTCGAACGATCCCTCAGGCACAAGCTTTGGTTGATGCAAATGTTGCCATCGATGTCGTGTTGGAGATCGATGTTCCCGACGAGGAAATCGTGCGTCGCCTGAGTGGAAGGCGAGTGCATCCGGGCTCCGGGCGAATCTATCATGTTGACAATAAACCCCCTGAAAACCCGGGTAAAGACGATGTTACCGGTGAGCCGCTGATCCAGCGCGAAGACGACAAGGAAGCAACAGTACGCAATCGTCTGGATGTATATCACAAGCAGACAAAGCCGCTGGTGGACTTCTATAAAAAATTGGCTCAGGAAAATTCTTCGCTGTACTTTGTTAGCGTCGCAGGCGTAGGTGACATTGCTGATATCAGAGCAGAGTTGAACCGAAAACTCCCACAGTAAATCCCCTCTTCAAACGTGCGTGGAGCACTCATAATATTTTCCACGCACGCTTCCTTTCTCCTCTCCGTACTTTTGGCATCGTTGGACAAGAACAAAAACACTTGTGTTGATTTATCAAGTTTCATTACGAGAGCGTTGATTTTTTTAAAAGTAGTGTGATATGGTGCGCGCAAAACACGGATCAAGTTTTTTAGCAAAGAAAAAATCAGCGAACAAAGTGTGAGTCGGGTGAGCAGCTAGCGACAAGAATCCGAATCAGAAAATGTTCAGCTGCACATGGATGAACACGCAAGTGATCCGGAAAAGCAAGACGCGAAAATCAGAAGCTGCAAGCTGAACGTTGGAATAAGCAAGAATCTGAAATGCGAAGCTCAAATCCAGAAGTCGAATTCAAGATTGATAAAGCAAGAACAAGAAGCGCAAACAAGTAAGCAGTGACAAGTCAGTAGAAGAAAGTCACTAGAATAGTCAGTAGAAGAAAGCAGGAAGGTTGTTGTTAAAGCAGTTGTATAGAACTTGGTTGTGTAGAAATAGCTGTGCAAGGACGGAAATAGCTCGAACTGGTAACTGTGATGAACTGAAGAAGTGAATAATCCGGTTCCAAAGTTTAAGTCCAAAGCAATAAGCAAGTTCGGCAAAACACCATAGGCAACAGAGAAGACGACAACATTAACAGTAAGAAGACTCGTAATCACAAAGGTTATAAAGAAGGCAAGCGCCAGTCGGGGCATCCCGCGATAACGCAAAGCCTGAATGCTGGTACCAAGTCAGCGCTTATAGCCAAAATTGAGTTCGGTGGTAGCACTGGAGGCCTCTTACCCTCCAAAGCAAGGGCAGCAAGCCTGGTAAACAAGCCGGCTGGACGTGGTCGCCGGGCGATGCCGGAGCTCAAGGAAGCCCGTCAGGAGCTTGCCCAGGCTCAAAGGGATGTGGCCAGGAAGACCAAAGAAGTACTTGCCACAGCATTGGCCTTGAGTCAGGTCGAAAAAAACTCTGCATTCCGGACATCTGGGAGCAAAACGGCAGTCAAATTCAGGACTGCTCTCAAAACAGCAACAAGCTTGCTCAATTCGGCGAAAAGCTTTGAAGCCAAGGCCAGTCAACGACTGGCTAAAGTTATAGCTTCAGAATCAGTCAAGGTCAGTGCCGAAGTACAGGCACGATCCATTGCCCTGTTCAAACAACAACAAGAAGAAAAAGCTGAAGTAGATCTGCACAAAGCTGTAATCAGGTATGTGGCGGCCTGGGAACAGAAGCGCAAGAAATTGAATGACAAGAAACTGGCGAGATTTACCAGGAAAGCAGCGGTCAAGACTGCTCTTGCCAGTAGAAAAGCGAATGCCAAGGCCAAGGCTGCCGTCCTAGACGCGGCCGCCCTGTCCAAAGCTAGAACCAGAAAGGCTGCGGCTCGTGCCAGTGCGAAAGCTGAAAAGCTGGGTGCAAAGGCCGGATCAAGACCCGACTGGTTGTTGTAGAAAGCAGCAATGAAAACTGGAATGACTGTAGTAGCAGCTTTAGTAATGGCTGCAGTTGTCAGGAAGGGTTGAAGCAGCAAAAAAAACCAAAGCTAATCATAGCCGGAGGAAACATATAGTGGCCATTAAAAAAGCAGCAAAAAAGAAAGTAGCTAAGAAAGCCGTAGCCAAGAAAGTTGTAGCCAAAAAAGCAGTTGCTAAAAAAGCAGTTGCTAAAAAAGCAGTAGCCAAAAAGGCTCCAGCCAAGAAAAAAGCAGCAGCCAAAAAAGCTCCAGCCAAGAAAAAAGCAGTAGCCAAGAAAAAAGCAGCAGCAAAAGCAGCTCCTGTTGCCAAGAAAGTGGCTAAAAAAGCTCCTGCCAAGAAAGTGGCTAAAAAAGCTCCTGCCAAGAAAAAAGTAGCAGCCAAGAAAGCTCCAGCCAAGAAAAAAGCAGTAGCCAAGAAAGCAGCACCTAAAAAAGCAGCACCTAAAAAAGCCGCTGCAAAGAAAAAAGCAGCCAAGAAATAAGGGCTGTTACCGGAACTTGAGTGGTGTGGCGTAGTTCGCTTTACCCCGCCACTGTTCTGCATATAATCCTCCGAAGTCCGCTTCGGGGGATTTTTTTTGGATTTTGATCAATGACTATAATTCTTGCGCTCGATACCTCCACTGAAGCTTGCTCATGTGCATTGCAAGTCGGGGGGGAAATCATTGAGGATTATGCCGTAATCCCGCGCCAGCATGCCCAGAATATCCTGCCCATGATCCAGCGACTTTTACATGATGCTGGACTGGGCTTTGCCCAACTTGATGCCATCGCATTCGGGCGCGGACCAGGTTCTTTCACAGGGTTGCGCATCGCCGCCGGGGTAGCCCAAGGGTTGGCGTTGGCCTCAGACTTGCCAGTGCTGCCGATTTCAACTCTCGCAGCGCTGGCCTTGCAAGCACATGCCGTCACTGGTGACAGCGCACTGCTTGCCTGTCTTGATGCCCGAATTGATGAAGTTTATTGGGCTTGGTACTCCATCGAAAATTGCTTGCCAGTGCTGCAAGGGGACGAGGTGTTGTGCAAACCGGAATTGATGTATCCCTGTCCCGCAGAGTTCACCGGTTCAACAAGAAGCCTGACTGCCGTAGGTAACGGTCTTGAATACATAGACCGGTTTCCTCTCTCTGTCAGCCAGTTGGCTGGTACGCAGCTACCTGAACAATTGCCCAGGGCTGCAAGTATGGTTCGCCTGGCCCTGGCGGAATTCTTGCAGGGCCGGTCTATCAAGCCTGAAGAGGCCAGTCCCATATATCTACGCGACAAGGTTACCCGGAACTGATCATGACAGATTTTGATTTTATCAGGGCTACGGTCCTGGCTCTCATCCAGGGACTCACTGAATTCCTTCCTGTTTCAAGTTCTGCCCACTTGATACTGCCTTCCGTTTTATTGGGTTGGGAGGACCAAGGACTCGCGTTTGATGTAGCCGTGCATCTGGGCACTTTACTCGCGGTAGTCGTGTTCTTTCGGCGGGATTTATACGCAATCTCTGCTGGTTGCATGCACCATCTTGCTACCGGCCAGGCTTCTGACAACAGCAAACTCGGCTGGTATTTGCTGCTCGCCACGCTGCCGGTGGTTATCGCCGGTTTCATCTTGAAGGATGTAGTTGATAACTATATGAGGGATGCCCGGATTTTCGGGGTGACTACAATCATATTTGGTCTGTTGCTCTGGGTCGCAGACAGAAAAAAAGGTGCGACCAGATCCTTGCAGCAACTGGATCTTCGTACCGCTCTGATTATCGGGTTTTCCCAGATGCTGGCGTTGATTCCGGGCGTTTCCCGATCCGGAATTACCACCACAGCCGCACTGATGTGCAATCTTGATCGCGATGCCGCGACTCGTTTTTCATTTTTACTGGCAATCCCGGTAATCGCTGGTGCTGCCCTGTTGCTGTTAATGGATCTGTTGCAAGCCGAGTCCGTTAACTGGTATGAGCTCGGTTATGCCCTGGTGCTATCCATGCTGACCGCATTTGCCTGTATCCATTATTTCCTGAGGTTCATCAGCCGAATCGGATTTCTCCCCTTTGTGATATATCGAATGATACTCGGCTGTTTCTTGCTGTTTTTTGTCGGCATCTGAAACGGGGGAACCGGCTTGATCCGACAGGACGCCAGCCACGAAACCATTACGAGGCCCAAGCCATGTATATGAAGGATGACGCCAGCCTGGAGCTTGATAGAATTCTGGTTCGCCTCGACGCTGCAGTCCTCGCCGATTTGCAGCACCGACTGCGCCACACGCGCTGGCCGGACGAGATAGCCAATGACGAATGGAGTTATGGGGTCAACAAAGCCTGGCTGCAAGCGTTTGTCGACTACTGGGCCAATGATTTCGATTGGCAGCAACAGGAGGCCTGGCTTAATTCCTTCAAGCATTACATAACTGCTATCAACGGACTGGGTATTCATTACCTGCACCAGAAAAGTCCGGAACCTGATGCGATTCCCTTGTTGTTGTTGCATGGTTGGCCCGGCTCTTTTGTACAAATGCTGCAAATCATTCCCCTGCTGACTGACCCCAAGACCCACGGTATGCCCTATGGACCGGCGTTTGATGTCGTGGTTGCCTCCTTGCCCGGTTTTGGTTTTTCGGAGGCGCCCAAAGCCCCCGGAATGGCGCTGGAAAGCGTTGCTGTACTGATGGCAACCCTGATGCATGACGTGCTGGGTTATAAAAAATATGGTGTGCGCGGCAGTGATCTGGGTGGCGCTACCATCGACCAGATGGCACGCCATTATCCGGAGCAGTTGCTGGGTGCACACTTGACCCAGATTATTGTTGGCGCACGGATTCCGATACCCGCCAATGCAACGTTGGCAGAGATGGAATTTCTGGAAAGCTCATTCGCACTTGGCACACCTGAGCTGTCTTATGCACACCAGCACGCCAGCAAACCTCAAACCCTGGCCTATGGCCTGAATGATTCGCCGGCGGGACTGGCAGCATGGATCCTGGAAAAATATCGGACTTGGGGCGATACCTCTGGCAATATCGAAAGCCGCTTCAGCAGGGATTTTCTGGCAACGACTCTTACAATCTACTGGGCCTGTGAAAACATTGGCCCTTCCATTCGCACTTACTACGAAATGGTCCGTAACCGTGGCGACAGCAGTCGCATCACGGTTCCGGTAGCCTTCCAGATGAGCATGCAAGACATGTTTCCTCCCGCACCGCGTGAGTGGGCGGAGCGTTCACACCATGTTGTTCGCTTCACGGAAGTAGACAGGGGTGGTCATTTCCTCGAATGGGAAGAACCGGAGCTCGTGGCACGGGATATCCAGGCGTTTTTTGGCGGACTGCAAATTCAGGCAGGCAACCCCTGCGAGGAGAATCGATGATGGACAGAGTAACTGAACTGGGCATTGAACAGGCGTGCGCAAAACTGGTAAACCAGTTTGCGGTGTATAACGACATGGGTCGGTTCCATGAACTGGTGGATTTGTTCATTGAGGATGGGCGTTATGCCCGTCCTATTGCCCCTGATGTTTTTATCGTGGGCAAAACAGACATCCTCGTCTCGTTTGAAGCAAGACCAAAGGACCGGGTAGGGCGTCACTTGATCAGCAACATCATCATTGATGTGCTCAGTCCCACCACTGCCAAAGGTGTTTGCTATGTGGCTCTCTACAGCGGCACGCTGGACCACAAAGCTGAAAAGTTTGGACTCCAGGCTCAAGCTTCCCAGTTCATCGGCGAATACCAGGATGACTTTGTGCTGACAGTCCATGGCTGGAAATTTGCCCAGCGCAAGGGCTACATTACGTTTACCACTTGAAACAAGGCGAGTGGAGGAGTCCCTGTCTCATCCACGGTAATTCAATTCCAGCTTCAACCCGTTTGGGTCGTTCAGAAACAGTTGGGTCAGACCGATGCCAGGGACTTCGTTGATGTCGAAGGGAAGCCCTAGCCCTTTAAGTTTTTCCATCATTTCTTTTGCATTGGTGCCATTGAAGGCCACATGGTCAAACACGCCGGTACTTGGTGCCGGTGTGGTTACAGGGATACCCAGGCTGCGGGAATGACTGGTATAGGTGGCCCAGTCGGCTATATGGATTACCGGAGTCTCACCCAGGTAGAGCCAGTAGCCGAGAAACTCAAGCTCTGGTCGGAACCCTTCCTTGAAATCGAGCACATCGCGATAGAAATCGCGAGTCTGGTCGACGTCGTCGGTCATCACCAGAAAATGTTCCAACATCTGCAATGGCATGTATCTTCCTTTAAAAATAATGTCTTGGTTGAGCAGGGTTGAAGCATATCAGCATCCCTGTTCCGAAGCAGTTGCCTGCAGTACCGCTGCGAGGATGGCACGGTCACGCTTACTGCCGCAGTCGTGTCATCAACACCGCCCCTGAGCACAGCGATATTGTCGTAGGCTACGAATACCCGCGCGGGGTTTTGGGGACCGGGTGAGAATGGCAGGGTGGCATATTTATGCTGCGAACTGTACACAGCCATGGGTTCATGTTTAATTGGCGCACGGATTCATTGGTGTAGGGAGCAAGCTGTTGCGCATTGTCTGTGCCTGGGAACTTGGCAGTAATCTGGGGCATACCGCCCGCTTGGCTACGATCGCCCGGGAACTCTCTGCACAAGGGCACATTGTCACCGTCGTGCTACGGGATCTGTCTACCGCTGCCGGTTTTTTTGAGCGGCAAGAGGTGGCTTTGCTGCAGGCTCCTGTCTACCTGCCCAAACTCAAAATGAACCGGGAGTTCGCCAGTCTTGCTGATGTGTTGACGTTGTACGGCTTCCTCACGCGTGACAGCTTGTGGGGACTAAGCCGAGCCTGGCAGTCGCTGTTCACCCTGGCACGAGCAGACCTGCTCATCGCTGACCACGCGCCCAGTGCATTGGTGGGCGCCCAGCTTCTGCAATTGCCGCGGATACTCATTGGTAATGGTTTCACTTTGCCAGAGGCTGGAGAACCACTGTTGGACTGGCGTCCGTTGAAGGTACAAGACAGCTTGGTCGAAACCCAGGAGCAAGCCGTCCTTGCTGTTATCAACCAGGTTCTACCCAAAGCGCAAGGTCTTGCCCGCTTGAGCGAGCTATATCGTTGCCATCAGGTACTGATTAACAGTTTTCCGTTGCTGGACAGCTATGCCAATGTCAGAAAACACGTGGTTTATCGTGCGGATAATCCGCAACGCCTCACCGATCAGCTGGTCTTTTCCGGGCACCATGGCGTGCGTATTGCCTGCTATTTGAGCCCTGCGTGCAAGAAACTGAAGGAGCTGTGTGCGGCTTTTGCCCGCTTTCCCGCCGAGTTCAAAATTGTCTGTCCTGGTGCAGACATGAGCGTCTTTGCAGGCCTTGCCGCTCCCAACGTAACCTTTACGACAGAACTCACTGACATGGAGTCCCTGATAGCTGGCTGTGACTGGTTTGTCTGTCATGGCGGTCTGGGTAGCTCGACCCAATGCCTGCGCCTGGGCAAACCCTTGTTGATCTTGCCGCTGCAACTGGAGCAGCTTAATACCGGGGTATTGCTGCAGAAGGCACAGCTGGCTCGTATCATCCCCGAGCTGGAGACAAGCGGGCATTATCTGGAAGCCTTGCGCCACGCGGTTTCAGATTCACACGCGGGTGAACGTGCCCGGCGTTTCGCCTTGGACAACCGTGGCTACTGCCAACAGACCTTTGCTGCCGCGGTGTCTGCAGCCGTGGCCAGGCTCAATATCTGAGCTAGCGCCGCGCCTTTTCATCCATCAACTGCTCCATCTCATCCATGATGGCATTCATGCGGGCAACTACCGCCTGATAGGGTCCAGGCGTGGCCAGATCTACGCCGGCGTTGCGGAGCAGATTGTAGGGATAGTCGGAACCGCCAGCGCGCAACAGATTCTTGTAGTTTTCCACCCCGCGCTCTCCATCTTCAAGCATTTGTGCGTATAGCGCGGTTCCAGCCGTGAGCGAAGTCGCATATTGGAAAACATACATGTTGTAGTAGAAATGTGGCACGAACATCCATTCATTGCTGTAGAGCTCGTCAATGACAACTACTCCCTCATCGTGGCCGTGATAGCGTCTGAGGATTTCGAGGTAAAGCTCCGAGATACGCTCACCGCTGAGTGCCTCACCGCGCTCCACGGTTTCGTAAAGCGCCAGTTCGAACTCTGCAAACATGGTCTGGCGGAAGAAGGTGCCGCGCAGGTTTTCCAGGCTGTAGCCGAGATAAAACAGTTTTTCATCGATACTTTGCGCATGCGCAGCCATGTACTGCTGCAAAATCAACTCGAGGGACGTAGACGGTATCTCTGCAGTGAAGGTGGCATAGTCGGCAGTTTCGAAAGGCTGGTTCTGGCGAGCATACAACGTGTGCATCGCATGACCCCATTCATGGGCAAAGGTCGATAGAGAATCGAAATCATCGTTATGGTTGAGCAGCAGATACGGATGAACATCATAGGCCGAGCCTTGCATGTAGGCGCCACTGCGTTTGCCCTGCTGAGGGAATACATGCATCCAGCGTTGTTCGATGGCTTGCTGTTGCAGGCTGACCCAATCGGAACCCAGCATCTGCATTGCATCCAGGGTGATGCGTTTGCTGGCCTCGATATCAAACGTTGCATCAAGTGAAACAAGTGGAGGATAAATGTCGTAGTAGTACATCTGGTCCAGGTTCAGCATGCGTGTACGCAAACGGAAATACCTGTGCAGCGTAGGCAGTGCCTTGTTCACTTCCTCAACCAGAGTGTGATAAACCGCCGGTGGCAGATTGTCGCCAAACAGTTCACGATCCAGCACGCTGTCGAAGCGACGGGCTTTTGCCAGTGCTATCTGGGTCTGGATGTGGCTGTTGAGCACCATGCCAACACTGTTGCGATACTCCTGCCATTTGCTCCAGAACGCATCGAATACCTCTTTGCGGAAAGCCTGTTGCGGATGTGAGCGCAACAAGCCATAGCCCTGCGAATCCATGCGCACAGTCTCGCCTTCCGGCGTAACCAGATTCGGGAAAGGGATGTCGGAATTGGCAATGATGCTGTAGATCGACGAAGGGGCATCAAAGGATTGCGAGAACCACGACAAGGTTTGTTCGGCTTCTGCTCCCAACGTATGCTCAGCTTGCCTCAACGTGTTGTCCAATTGATGCCGGAAGGGGGCCAGATCCTTGTTGTCAGTGATGAAGCCGCGGATACGCTCTTCACCG
>JBIIWM010000109.1:0-9135 GCA_044338875.1 Pseudohongiellaceae bacterium
GGATTGCGAGAACCAGGACAAGGTTTGTTCGGCTTCTGCTCCCAACGTATGCTCAGCTTGCCTCAACGTGTTGTCCAATTGATGCCGGAAGGGGGCCAGATCCTTGTTGTCAGTGATGAAGCCGCGGATACGCTCTTCACCGATTGCGATCAGCTCGGGATCGATCCAGGCAGTTTCCTGGGTGTAGCGGGCAAGCAAGGTCTCGGCGAGCTGGTTGCGTTCCTGCGCGGCAGTGTCGCGCAGGTCTTCATCTTGCTGCAGGTTCGCATAGACATAGACTTTCAAGGTGGCGCGGTAGGTGTCTGATACAAAGCGCAAGGCCGCATGCAACTCCGCACTGCTGTTGCCTAGTGTGCCTTTGTATTCTGCAACCTTGTCGAGTTCCTGCAGCAGGCGCAGGCGCTCTTGGTCCCATGCTTCTGCAGAGGGGAACAAATGAGTGAGATTCCACCGCCACGCTTCGTCCTCGCGATCAATCTGGGCCAGGCCCGGACTAATCCAGAAAATAAGCGACAGGCAGAGCAGTGAGCAAAGTTTCCTGGACATGGGTCACCTGTGAGGGGCAGCGAACTTGAACGGAATGCTACCAGAGCTTGTTTACGTTTTACGAAGCCTGTTACAGGCCAAGACCGGATAAGCGGCAACGCTTGGGAGGGGGGGTGTGTAATATTATTTAATTTAAAGGCTGCATGTGACTGATTTGATACAGGGGCCTGTATCAGTCCCGGCATTGTCAGATTCAGCCAAGGGTTACAACGAAATTGGTACCGGAGGTCGGACTTGAACCGACACACTATCGCTAGCAACGGATTTTGAGTCCGTCGTGTCTACCATTTCACCACTCCGGCATTTTTGAGGGGAAAGCGGCGCGCAGTATAGCAGCGCAGTTTAATACTGCCTATGCCTCAATGAGGTTTTTCGATAGTCTTGCCACCCTTTTATACGGACCGACCCATGAAGCTCAGTGATTTCCATTTTGACCTGCCTCCGGAACAGATTGCGTTGTACCCACCGGTAAAGCGCAGTGACAGTCGCCTGCTGTGCATGGGCCGCAGCGATGGCAAGCTGGTGCATCGTATTTTTTCCGAGTTGCCGGACCTGCTAAGGCCGGAAGATCTGCTGGTTTTCAACAATACCCGGGTGATCCCCGCCCGCCTGTTCGGTCACAAACCTACCGGCGGCAAGATCGAATTGCTGATCGAGCGGGTCATGGAAGCCAACCGGGTGCTGGCCCAAATCCGTTCAGGCAAGTCTCTGGTGGACGGTTCCGAACTTTGCTTCACCGATCAGGATGGGACGGAGCTCAGAGCTGTCGTGCTGGGGCGAGAGGGTGGTTTCTTCCTGGTGCAGTTTCCGCCTGCGCTGGACTTGATGGGCTTGCTGGATCGTATCGGTCATATGCCGCTGCCACCTTATATAAAGCGTGCAGATGCCTTGCCCGACCGGGAGCGCTACCAGACCGTCTACGCGGAAAAGGCAGGAGCCGTGGCAGCACCGACCGCAGGACTGCACTTTGACGCAGAGCTGTTGCAGCGCATCCGGGCCATGGGAGTACAAACTGCCACGGTCACGCTGCATGTCGGTGCCGGAACCTATCAGCCGGTGCGGGTAGACAACATCACGGAACACCGCATGCATGCAGAATATGTGGAAGTGGATGAGACAGTGTGTGCAGCGGTCGCAGCCTGTCGTGCGCGCAAGGGCAGGGTAATTGCCGTGGGCACGACCACGGTGCGCTGCCTTGAAACTGCCAGTGCTTCAGGACAACTGGAGCCGTTCAGGGGAGATACCCGGATCTTTGTTTATCCAGGCTATCAATTCAAGAGTGTGGATGCGCTGATCACGAATTTCCATCTGCCGGAATCCACCTTGATCATGCTGGTCTCTGCTTTCAGTACCCGCGAACAGGTTTTGAATGCTTACCGTACTGCAATACAGGAAGGCTATCGCTTCTTCAGTTATGGCGATGCGATGTTTATTGCTTGAAAGGAGCTTGAAAGCAGCTGGAGCGGGGCAGGTCCTGCCCCGTCCACTCAGGGCAGGTAACGCACCTGGATGCCTACGCTGTCCTTGTCTATCAACAAGTCGGAAATTACCACCACCTTGTCACCGGCCACCAATTTGGTCTTGGTCTTCAATTCGGTAAACGCACGGGCCATGGTTTCTTCCGGGTCCGTGCTGAACTCGATCTTGAAGGGATAGACATACCGGTTCAGCGTCATGATACGACGTGTTACCCCAACGTTGGTGAAGGCAAAGATGGGAGAGGAGGACGGATGGCAGTTGGTGACATAGTTGGCCATGATGCCGTGACGTGTTACTACCACGATGCCTTTTGCATGCAGTGACTCGGCCAGTTCCACTGCGGTGGCAGCCAAATGTTCCTTGTCGGTCAACTTGATCAGGTTGCGGGTAAAGCCCAGACCCGGTTTGGGTTCAGTGGCGCGCGCAATGGCATCGAGCTGCTTCACGCAACGCAGTGGATGCTTGCCTATCGTGGTTTCACCGGACAGCATGATGGCGTCAGCTTCTTCATACACCGCATTGGCCACGTCAGTTACTTCGGCACGGGTGGGGATCGGATTTTCAATCATCGATTCGAGCAAGTGCGTGGCGACGATCACACGTTTGCCGTATTCAGCACACAGCCTGACGATCCGGCGCTGGGTATTCGGCAATTCTGCCAAATCGATTTCAACTCCGAGGTCGCCACGAGCGACCATGATGCCATCCGATACCTTGATGATGTCCTCAAGGTTGTCTACACCCTGTTGGTCTTCGATCTTGGCGATGATCTTGATAGTGGCGGCCTTGTCAGGACGGTGGTCCTCAATCAGCTTGCGCAGTTCCAGAACATCAGCCGCTTCGCGAACGAAGGAGAGGGCGATATAGTCGAGTTCATGCTCCAGACCGAACAGGATGTCTTCGCGGTCTTTTTGGGTAATGGCTGGCAGGTTCACGCGGATGCCGGGCAGGTTCACGTGCTTCTTGCTGCCCAGTATGCCGCCGTCGAGTACCTTGCAGCGCATCAGGTTGTTTTTCTTTTCAAGCACTTCGAGATTGATCAGGCCATTGTCGACGGTAATCTTGTCGCCAACGTTCACTGTATCGATCAGTTCGTCGTAATTGATGCGGATCGAGGATTCTTCGACATCCACGCCATCACGCACGGTGATCGAAATTTCGTCTCCGGCTTTCAGGTCGAGATCGCTCTCGCGAACCCCGGTGCGGATTTCCGGGCCTTGGGTATCCAACAGGATGCCTACCGGGAAGGCCGCGTGTTTGTTCAATTCGACCACATGCTCAATCATGCGGTCAGCCCATTTTTGGGTCGCATGCGACATGTTCAGTCGAATAATGTCCATGCCGGCTTCGTGCATGGCGGCCAGCATTTCATAAGAGCTGGTAGCGGGTCCGAGGGTACAAATGATCTTGGTTTTGCGCATGTAGGTAAGTGTCCTGTCTACAACTTGGTGGAGAATAGCAAATTAACCTGCCAAGGTCAGCCGTTACGGGCGCAGTGATCCGCTCTCTTTGTTATAATCGCGCTCAAATTGGTCCGGGCTCGACCCCGGGCACTGTCTCCAGCCCATTTTGTATCCACATCTCTAGTCAAGGAAAACCACATGAAAGCACCTGTCAGGGTTACCGTTACCGGCGCCGCCGGCCAGATCAGTTATTCATTGTTGTTTCGTATCGCTGCCGGCGACATGCTGGGCAAGGACCAGCCGGTGATCCTGCAAATGCTGGAAATTACCCCAGCCCTGGAAGCACTCAAGGGTGTGGCCATGGAAATTGAAGACTGTGCGTTTCCTCTGGTTAAAGGCCTGGTATTGAGCGATGACCCGGCGGTTGCCTTCAAGGATGCCGATTACTGTCTGTTGGTCGGTGCACGTCCACGCGGCCCAGGCATGGAGCGCAAGGACCTGCTGGAAGCCAATGCCAAGATCTTTTCGGTGCAGGGCAAAGCCATCAATGACCATGCCAGCCGTAATGTGAAAGTGCTGGTAGTGGGTAATCCGGCCAACACCAATGCCTTGATCGCCTATCGTAATGCACCCGATCTGAAGCGTGGCCAGTTCACTGCGATGACCCGCCTCGACCACAACCGGGCATTGGCCCAGCTGGCCCTGAAAACCGGCAAGCACAGCACTGATGTCGACAGCATGATCATCTGGGGTAATCACAGTTCCACCCAGTATCCCGATATTCACCACTGCAAAGTGGCAGGTAAAGCGGCGACTGAGCTCGTTTCGCACGAGTGGATGGAGAAGGAGTTCATTCCAACCGTGCAGCAGCGCGGAGCGGCCATCATCAAGGCAAGAGGGCTTTCTTCTGCAGCATCTGCCGCCAATGCGGCCATTGAACATATCCGTGACTGGGCATTGGGCACCGATGGCAAGATCGTCAGCATGGGCATTCCCAGTGACGGCAGCTACGGCATCGCTGATGGCCTGATGTATTCATTCCCGGTGACCTGTGCCAATGGTGCCTACACCATCGTGCAGAATCTGCCGATCAACGCATTCAGCCGCGATTTGATGCAAAAGACCGAGAAGGAACTTTCAGAAGAAAGGGATGCGGTCAGCCATCTGCTTCCCTGAGATGGCAACCCGGTAAACATACGGCAGGGGTGGAGTGGATCCACCCCTGATTTTTTTTGGGCGTCAGTTACGGCTTGTTACATGCAATTCGAACTAATCAAACAGGATGGTGCCGCACGCAGAGGGCGTATGACCTTTGCGCGTGGCGTGGTGGAAACCCCTGCTTTCATGCCGGTGGGTACTTATGGCACGGTCAAGGGCATGCTGCCTTCACAGGTTGCCGACACCGGCGCCCAGATCCTGTTGGGCAATACCTTCCATCTGATGTTGAGACCGGGCGTGGACATTATCAGCCTGCACGGCGATCTCCACGATTTCATGGGCTGGCACAAACCGATACTGACCGACTCAGGTGGTTTCCAGGTTTTCAGCCTCGGTGAAATGCGCAAGATCAGGGAGGAGGGCGTGGAGTTCCGTTCACCGGTGGACGGGGCGAAAGTCTTTCTAAGCCCGGAAATCTCGATGCAAGTGCAGCGTGCGCTGGGCTCGGACATTGTCATGGTATTTGACGAGTGCACTCCCTATCCCGCCACACCCGACCAGGCACGGGCTTCAATGGAACTGTCCATGCGCTGGGCTGTGCGCTGCAAAGCCGCGCATGGTGACAACCCAGGCGCCTTGTTTGGCATCGTGCAGGGGGGCATGTATCCGGCTTTGCGCAAGGAATCGCTGCAACACCTCAAAGACATCGGCTTCGACGGCTATGCGCTGGGGGGGCTCTCGGTGGGTGAACCCAAAGAGGAGATGCTGGCGATTTTGGATGCCATTGCCGGCGAAATGCCGCAGGACAAGCCCCGTTATGTGATGGGCGTTGGAACCCCGTCCGACCTGGTGGACGCCGTATGCCGCGGTGTCGATATGTTCGATTGCGTACTGCCTACCCGGAACGCCCGCAACGCCTGGCTGTTTACTTCCAGGGGCTTGCTGAAACTGCGCACCAGTCGCTACAAGAACGATTTGAAGCCCGCGGACGAAAATTGCACTTGTTACACTTGTAAAAACTTTTCCCGGTCTTATCTACAACATCTGGACAAGTGCAAGGAAATGCTGGGTGCGCAACTGAACACCATTCACAACCTGCACTACTACCAGAAGTTGATGGCTGATTTGCGCCATGCCATCGAAGAGGGTAAATTGGCCGACTTTGTCGCCCGCTTCAATCAGGAGCAGACGCTTCTGGAGCGCGAAAATGCCGAATAAACAACAAATACAGGTATATCTATGAGTTTCTTCATTTCCTCTGCTTTGGCCCAGGCTGCTGAAGCTGCACCATCAAGTCCATCGCCGATGTTCAACATGCTGTTCATTGGCGGTTTTGTTGTCATTTTCTACTTCCTGATCTGGAGACCCCAGTCCAAGCGCGCCAAGGAACAAAAGTCCCTGATCGACAGCATCTCCATTGGCGACGAAGTGATGACCAACGGCGGCATTCTTGGCAAGGTCACCAAATTGGATGACCACTACGTGGCACTTCAAGTGGCAGACAATGTCACGCTGAAAATGCAAAAGTCTTCGGTAGCAGCAGTGCTGCCCAAAGGCACCATCAAGTCCATCTAGGCTTCCCGCGGATTTCCCATGCTCAACAAATTTCCACTCTGGAAAAACCTGCTGATCCTGCTGATGGTAATCCTGTCAGCAGTGTATGCGGCACCCAACTTCTATCCACCCGATCCGGCGGTCCAGATTTCCCATGACAGCGGACTCGTCGACGAACTCGCACTTGGCAATGCCACCGCCATTCTTGACAAGAATGGCATCGGATACATTGGCACCGAAATGCAGGACGGTGTCGCACTGATCAGGTTGCGCAACCAGACTGAGCAGAGCCATGCACAGGAGCTGATCAATCTGGTGCTGCCGCAGGACTATATCGTCGCGCTGAACCTGGCAGCTACCACGCCTGAGTGGTTGCAGGCACTTGGTGCCGGCCCGATGAATTACGGTCTCGATTTGCAGGGCGGCGTGCACTTCCTGATGGAAGTCGATCTCGAAGCGGCCGTGGGCAAGCAGTTGAACGACTCTATAGCTGCGATGCGTTCATTATTGCGCGAAGAGCGGGTGCGTTATCGCCCACCCATCAGCGTTGATGACCAGAACCGCATTGTCATTCGTTTTACGGACGCCTCGGCCCGCTCTGTCGCCAATGAGCTGATTCGTACCGATTTCCCGGACTTGATTTTCCGCACTGCCCAGGAAGGCGACGACTTCGTGCTGTATTACTCAATGTCGGAATTGGCTGGCTTGCAGCTGCAACAGTATGCAATCCAGCAGAACCTGACGACCCTGCGTTCACGCGTGAATGAACTGGGTGTGAAGGAGCCAAAAATCCAGCAGATGGGTGTCAACCGCATATTGATCGAGCTGCCCGGCATCCAGGACACCACCCGTGCGAAGGATTTGATAAGTGCCGTCGCTACCCTGCAATTCCATCTCGTCGCTGACACCACTGCGGCGGCGGGAACCACGCTCGAATATCCCTACGATGGCTTTCCGGTCAAAATCAACGAGGAAATCATCGTTGGCGGTGACAGCGTCACTGGCGCACAAACCTCCATTGATACACAAACCACCCTGCCGCAGGTGAATATCACGCTGGATTCGGTCGGGGCAAAACGCATCAATGAGATGACGCGGGTCAACATCGGCAAGCAAATGGCCATTCTGTTGAGCGAAACCAAAACCCGCAGTGAGACCGTTGAAGGTCCGGATGGAGAGCTGATCACAACATCCGAACCCTTTGTCGATGAAAGATTGATCAGTGTTGCCACGATTCAGGCAGCGCTTGGCCGACAATTTCGCATTACTGGTCTGGCAGCTGATGAAGCCAATGATCTCGCCTTGCTGATTCGTTCCGGTGCTCTCGCAGCGCCAATGCATTTCGTGGAAGAGAGTACTGTAGGTCCAAGCCTCGGCCAGGAAAACATCGACAACGGCATCAACTCGGTACTGGTGGGTTTTGCAGTGATTGTCGTCTTCATGATTCTGCTGTATCGCATCTGCGGCATCATTGCCAATATTGCGCTGGCGGTAAACGTGCTGATGCTGATGGCTTTGATGTCGATTGTCGGGGCCACGCTGACGATGCCGGGTATTGCGGGGATTGTGTTGACGCTGGGTATGGCGGTGGACGCCAACGTGCTGATTTATGCCCGCATCCGGGATGAGTTGCTGGGGGGTATGAGCATCGCGCGTGCGATTGATGTGGGGTATGACAAGGCGTTTGTCACTATTCTGGACTCCAACCTGACCGCATTGCTGGTAGCAGTTATTCTTTATTCGATCGGTACTGGCCCGGTGAAAGGGTTTGCGGTTACTACAGTAATCGGCGTACTTACGTCCATGATGACCGCGATCTGGATATCGCGTGCACTGGTCAACTGGCTCTATGGCGGCAAGGATGTGAAGTTCATTTCGATCGGCATGAAGATGCCTGCTACTGCTTCCGGAACGGCATTAACGGAGAAACCGAATGCATGATCTAACCACTATTATTCCGTTCATGCGCTATCGCATGGCGGGCATGGTTTTTTCTCTTGTCATGGTGCTGATCTCGATCGGGGCTGTTGCGGTCAACGGGCTCAATTATGCGCTCGACTTCACCGGTGGTACCCAAGTGCAGATGCAATACGCTTCCGCGCCCGATCTCGAGGAAATTCGCGGGTTGCTGGAAACGGCTGGCTTTCCGAATGAAGTAGTGACCCTGGGTTCCGATACCAAAGTCCAGATTCGCATCCAGGATGCGTCTGCCGGCGCCGATACTGCAGATTCAATGGCAGAGTCGGGTGATACCGCCGTGCAAGTGTCACAAATTCTCATTGAGGCTGCTGCTGGTCAGGCGACCTTTGAAGGCAGCACCTTCATTGGTGCCCAGGTTGGCGATGAACTCAAGGAGCAGGGCGGCATGGGCATGCTGGTCGCTACCATCATGCTGATGCTCTATATCGCACTGCGCTTTCAGTTCAAGTTTTCCGTAGGAGCGGTTGTGTCGGTAGCCCATGACGTCATTGTCACGCTGGGTTTCCTGGCTATTACACAACTTGATTTCGACCTGAACGTACTCGCCGCAATTCTCGCTATTATTGGTTATTCGCTGAATGACACGGTGGTGGTTGCAGACCGTATTCGGGAGAATTTTCGCATCATGCGCGGTGCGAGTCCCGAGGAAATCATTGACAAGGCAGTTAGCCAAACCCTCATTCGTACCACAATTACTGCGGTAACTACCTTGCTGGTTTTATTGGCGCTGTTCATTTTTGGCGGTCAGGTACTGTACGGATTTTCGCTGGTGCTGATCGTGGGTGTGTTGGTAGGAACTTACTCGTCTGTTTATGTGGCATCCAGTGCGCTGATGTTCCTGAAGCTTTCTCCAGAGGACATGGCACCACCCGAAAAACAAAACACCGAACTGGACGCCATTCCCTGAGGGAGCTGGCGTCAGTTGTTTCAGGCGACTGTTTCAAACGACAATAACAGGGATTGGATTACGCTTGGCCAGAAGCCAGTTTTAACATGGCCTTGAAGCATTTGGGAT
>JBIIWM010000332.1:0-2551 GCA_044338875.1 Pseudohongiellaceae bacterium
GCCAGGCGGATTGGCGAGTTGCCTCAGGGCCTGCGGCGTTATCTCGAACGTAGTTTTCTTGCGCTCGACTGCAATCCGCGCGACCTCTTCTTCGAGAATTTTTCCGTCTTTCGGCAAGATCAGCGTTCTGCGCTGCTGCTCGATGCGGAGCTGCGGGCTGCCAGGGATCCGCATGCCGAGGGGTTGCGGCATTACCAGGCTGCTGGCGATGAAGCGGTGCAGTGCATGAGCCATGCGGATCTGCAAACCTATCTCGTCGAACTGCTGATGAAGCAGGACCAGATGAGCATGGCGGCTTCCATTGAAAGTCGCGTGCCCTTTCTCGATCACTTGCTGGTAGAACAGGTCGCGTCCATTCCGGCACAGCATCGACTTCATGGCTGGCGCACCAAGACCCTGCTGCGCGCAGCGGTGAAGGATCTGGTACCGCCGGAGATCCTCTATCGCAGCAAAATGGGATTTCCAGTCCCACTCGCAGACTGGTTGCGCGGGGCTTATTGGCCCTTGGTGGAGGAGTTCGTCCTGGGTCAGCGAGCCCGCGCTCGCGAAATCTTCAATGCCGACTATCTCTCCACCCTGGCACAGGAGCACCGTTCCGGTGACCGTAATAATGCCGATCGCTTGTGGCTGCTCATCAATCTCGAAATATGGCAGCGCATCTTCATCGATGGCGAGGAGCCGGAAAGAGTCTATAGCCATTGTTCAAAAGCGACGTGTGCGGCTGTCGACACTCAACGCTACGCAGCGGGTTCTGCAATAAGCCAATTGGAGTGTATTTGATGAATGAGTACATAAAGGCGGTGCCGGAAGTGCCAGTACACGCCACCAATGATTCTGCGTTGCGTATCCTGTGGGTAAAAGTGGGCGGTTTGTGGCCGGTTAATACCGGTGGCCGCTTGCGCAGTTTTCATCTGTTGGACGAATTGTCGCGCCAGCACGACATTACCGTGATAACTACCCATCATCCTGATGAAGCGGGTGAAACCCTGGCAACAAAGTTGCCCGGTTGTCGCGAGGTTATCTCTATTCCTTATGCATCAGTCAAACGCAACAGTCCGCGTTTCCTGCTGATGTTGCTGCGTTCGTGGTTCAGTGCACTGCCGGTGGATGTGTACAAGAGCCAGGTACCGGCCATCGAACAGGCGGTGACAGAGGCGCTGGCAAGCGGGAATTTTGATTTGTGCGTGGCTGACTTTCTGCTCGCGGTACCGAATGTTCCGCTGGGGGGAAGCGTACCGGTGGTCTTGTTTTCACACAACGTGGAATACATGATCTGGCAGCGCCTGGGCAGTACCGAGACCAGTCTGGTGCGTCGCGCCTTGTTGGAACTGGAATGGCGCAAGATGCGGCGCTTTGAAAGCCGGGCCTGTGCCGCTGCTGACCTGACTATCGCAGTGTCTGATGAAGACCGGCGTTTGCTCGGCTTGAATGCTCCAGGCAGTACGATCATGTCGATTCCAACTGGCGTCGATACCACATATTTCCAACCGGCCCATGCCGCGCGGGAACAGGCGAATAATCTCGTGTTTACCGGTTCGATGGATTGGCACCCCAACGAAGATGCGATCCTGTATTTCATCGATACCATCCTGCCCCGGGTGCGGCGCGTTCTGCCTGATGTCAGCCTTACCGTGGTGGGGCGTAATCCCGGCTCGCAGCTACGCAAGGTGGCAGAGGAGGCTGGTGTGAAGATCACTGGCACCGTGGATGACGTGCGCCCGTGGATGGAAGAGGCTGCTGTCTATGTGGTGCCACTGCGCATAGGGGGTGGTACCCGACTGAAAATCTATGAGGCCTTGGCCATGGGCAAAGCCGTGGTCTCCACCACTATCGGTGCAGAAGGGCTCCCCTTGAAGGAAGGCGTGCATATTGTCCGTGCCGATACTCCGGACGTGTTTGCAGATCGTGTCGTCGAATTGTTGCAAGACGGCAAACGTCGCCAGCGGTTGGGACTGGCAGGGCGAGTGCTGATGGAGCAGCACTATTCATGGCGACGCGTCGCGCAGGACTTCGAACAACAATGCCGCTCAGTGGTGCGAGTCTGAACGCTTCTTTCAGGAATTCTGCGGACAGTCCTGGCGTGCGTTCATCCGGCAGCAAGCCTGGTGTGGTGCTCATCTGTCACCAGAATGATCCCATTGATTGCGCAGGAATTGCCGCCTGGTTGCATTCAGAGTTCACGCTGTGCGGAATAGTGGTCCTGCAGGAACGCCCCGGCTTCTTGTTTATGAACAAGAGGATGCGCAAGCTGCGTGTGGAATACCGGCGCTTGGGATTTTTCCGATTCCTGGATGTTCTGCTGTTCCGGCTGGTCTATCAATTCAGGCATGCGCGCAGGGACAAGGAATGGGTCAAGCATAAAGTCGATGATTTGCGTAAGCGTTATCCCGTTGACCTTGGCCCAGTCCCACGGCTGTTCGCCTTTGATCCCAATACTGAAGCAGTACGCGCGTTCATCATGGACTTGCAACCCGCCTTCATGCTGGCACGCTGCAAAACAATACTGAAGCCTGAGATCTTCGCCATACCAGAGCATGGAACGTATGCCTTG
>JBIIWM010000333.1:0-2538 GCA_044338875.1 Pseudohongiellaceae bacterium
CCGCGATCCACGATCTGGACGGTTCGGTGGGTGGCATGGGTGACGCCTACATCCTGATCCATGATGGCGAGAACGACAGCGTCGCCACTGATATCGATGCCTGTGAAATTCAACCCACCTGGAACGCAGCCGTGTGCAAGGGTGATGTCGGACGCCTGTCTTTCCGGGCGGGTGCTTTCCCAAGCCCGGCGCCCGTTCCCGGGGCCTTGCGAGGCGGATTCGGATTCGGCTACGTCCGTCCGGCTCCTCGGCCCGCCGGGGCCGCTCCGGTTGCGCCGCCCGCTCCGCAGGCGCCCATCGTGCTGGTGCGCAATGGCAAGGAGTTTCACATCACGGCCAACCAGAGCAATGTGCGAGCCGGCACCGAGATGCAGGTACTGACCGAGCGAGACCAGGTCGCTCTCGGTGTGAGTGAAATGAACAAAGACTCGTGGCTCATATTCGAACTGCCGGGTTTCGCCAACGCAGACGCAGGTCAAGAGCTGGACAGCATTGACGCATTGCGCAAGGCAAACGAGACCGCGTATTTCAGGGGCGAGAACGCCCTCTGGGTGAAGCTGGTAGTTCCCGAGGATCCGGAACTGCCGATTCGTCCGACGCTTGTACAGGCCAGCATAACGGTCAGCCGATAAGTAACTTCCATCCGGTTCTTGCTTGATTCGTCAGTTGCGCTTCCTGGCGCAGCTGCGCAATCTTTGACGTGTAATTTTTAATCGAGGATACAACATGATCTATGTTTCAGGTGCAAACGGGCAGTTCGCCCGCGGTGTGATCGAGAACCTGCTGGCGACCGGCGCGACGACATTCGTGGTCGGCACGCGCGATGTGACGACGCCCTACGCACGGGAGCTCGCGTCCCGCGGCGTGCAGGTGCGGCACGCTGACTTCAGGCAGCCTGAGCTGATGTGCCGTGCGTTGGAGGGTGTCAGCAAGGCGCTTTTCGTGCCCACGTACGACACCAACGATGTGCGCCTGCAGCAGAACCTGAATGCGCTGGATGCGGCGAAGGCGGCAGGCGTTGCACACCTCGTGTATGCAAGCTTCTTGCGTGCAGAGTCGACGCGCGTGGACCACAGTCGCCAAGTGCACTTTCCCACTGAACTGGCAATCCGGGCGTCCGGTCTGGGCTTCACCATCCTGCGCCATGCGCTGTACGCGGACATCCTGACCGGCGACCTGCAGGACACGTTACGCACGGGGGTACTGCGGCGACCGGGTGGTCAAGCACGCTGCGCCTACGTGGCACGCGCTGATTTGTCTGTGTCCGCGGCGCGGATCCTGCTGCGCGATGAACCGTCCGGCAACACTTACACCGAGACCATGGAACAGAACTACAATGGGGCCGAAGTGGCCGCCGTTATGAGTGAGGTATTTGGCAAGCCGATTCGCTTCGAGTCCGTGCCGGCCACCGACTGGCCACGCTACATGACGGAGCAATGGGGCGTGCCGCCTGAAATTTCAAAAAGCACGGTTGGCACGATGTCCGCCGTCGAAGCTGGCGAATTCGACATGGTGACGGGCGACTACCGAGCCATTACCGGCAAGCCCGCCAGGCCACTGCACGAGTTCCTCGAGGATGTACGCCGGCAGCGCTGACCCGCAGGCGCGTCAGCTACATGAAGGGTAGCTCATCGCATGAACGACCGCAGCAAGGAAAGGCCTCGTTCTGTCTGGCAAGCCGCCGGGCAGAAGGTGCGCGACAACACCACTGGCGATGGCACCGTGCCCTTGGTGCGTGCCTTGTCGAAACTCGGCCTCGCCTCGCGCACGCAAACGCAGGAGTGGATTGAAGCCGGGCGCCTCAGCGTCAATGGCCGCATTGTCAAAGACCCGAAATTCGCCGTGGTGCCCGAGAGCGACAGGTTCGCGCTGGATGGCAATGCGCTGCAGCAACAGCAGCGCACCTGCATTGCGCTGCACGCCGTTGGTCGGCTCGACATGCAGACCAGCGGTCTGTTGCTGCTGACCAACGACACCAGACTCTCCAGCTATCTCACCGAGCCAGGGAACGCCATCCCGCGCGAGTACCTTTGGCAAAGTGGGCGACGACACCATCAAGCAGATGCTGGACGGCGTGCATGACGACGGTGAGCTGCTGAAAGCCAGTGCCATCAGCGTGCGCAAACTCAGCGGCAAGGAATCCCATCTGTTCATCACGCTGCATGAAGGCAAGAACCGCGCAAGGACTTCAGCGTGGCGCAGGGTGACAAGCTGGTGCTGGACAATGCGATCTTCACCGCACTGGTTGCCACGGGTGCCTTGAACGCAGCGAACCTCAGATCCGGCGCCGGAATTACCACGGCAGCGGATGCAAATGACTTCATCCTCTACAACAGCAGCGCCGGCATCGTGTACTACGACGCGGATGGTTCCGGCGGCGGCAGTTCGCCAGTGCAGGTGGTGCAGGTGGTGGGATTGCCTGCGCTCACGGCCGGGCTAATCGATGTCAGTTGATCCGGAGAGCTTGCTCCACTTAAGTTTGCTCAAGGCGCCAAAGCGCCGTAAGCGATTTGCAGAACCCCATCGGGACGCAGGTAA
>JBIIWM010000110.1:0-9084 GCA_044338875.1 Pseudohongiellaceae bacterium
ATGTGACCAACGCGATGGAAAAACAGAAGTTCGAGATCCTCGACGTGGAAGCCTTGCGCATGCACTACGCGATGACCTTGCGTTTCTGGATGGAAAATTTGCTCGCCAATCAGGACAAGGCCGTAGAAATTGCAGGACTGCGGATTTTCCGGCTTTGGCGCCTGTATATGGCCGGGTCGGCCTACTTCTTCGACCAGGGTAATTTGGGCTTGTACCAGATTGTGGCCGGCAAGAACCGGCACCCGTGGCCGTTGCCGCTGACACGCCAGCATTTGTACCAGTAGCAGCGGTTGCCAGGCAGGACATGTCGTGCGCCCGCGATTTCGCGTGCAAACCGAGGCCAGGCAGGGTGCGGGCTTGTCTCCACCTGCGTGAACTTGCAGCAAGGTAGGTGCCCCGACAACAAATTTGGCTATAATCCCCGGCCACAATAAAACCAGACTTACTTCGCGTTTGTCATATCAGGGGAAAACCATGTCCAGCCATGTCACGCTGAAGCGATCTTTAATGCTGCTCGCCGCCTGCGCGCTGGCAGCAACCGGACTGCAAGCCAGCGCCGCCGAAGAGATTGCCGCGGCACCCGCGTTCACCGTTGACCAGTTGTCTGCGCCGCAGAATGATGGCTGGATTACCAATGGTGGTTCGCTCGCCAACCAGCGCTATTCGCCACTCAACCAGATCAATCGCGATAACGTCAAGCAGGTGAAAGCCGTCTGGCGTGCCGGTCTGGATTCCGCTCTCGATTTTCGTCACAACAACCAGGCACAACCGCTGGTGTATGACGGCGTGGTGTATATCGTTACCGGACAGGACGACGTATTCGCCATCAGTGTCGAGACCGGCGCAATTCTCTGGGAATACCGCTCCGGGCTCACCGAAGACAATGCATTTGTCTGCTGCGGCTGGGTCAGCCGCGGTCTGGGCTTGGGTGATGGAAAGATTTTCCTCGGTCGTATAGATGCCAAGCTCATGGCACTGGACCAGAAGACTGGACAAGTCCTGTGGACGACCCAGACCGGTGATCCGAAGATCGGATACAGCCTTACAGCTGCCCCGCTGTATTACGACGGCATGGTGATTACCGGTAACGCCGGTGGTGACCTGGGCACTCGCGGTTGGGTGCGTGCCTTCGATGCTGATGATGGCAGTGAAATCTGGCGTTTCAATACGATCCCTGGTCCTGGTGAATTCGGTCACGATACCTGGCCTCAGGAAGGAGAATCGAACAGTGAGGTATGGCAGTGGGGCGGGGCCCCCGTATGGCATACCCCGGCGCTGGATCCTGAACTCGGTCTGCTCTACTTCTCCACCGGTAATGCTGGCCCGGTACTCGGAGGCGCTGCGCGTCCCGGTGACAACCTGTTCACTGCCTCAATCGTCGCCATTGATGTCAAAACCGGCGAGTACCGCTGGCACTTCCAGGAAGTACATCACGACCTCTGGGACTATGATGCGCCCAACCCCATCATCCTGTTTGAAGCGGAATATGACGGTGTTCTGCGCAAGGGCCTGGTCCAGGCAGGCAAGACCGGCTGGCTTTACATCCTTGATCGTGAAACCGGTGCGCCACTGATCGGCATTGAAGAGAAACCCGTGATGCAGGAGCCGCGTGTGGCGACAGCCGCGACGCAACCGTTCCCGGTAGGTGATGCACTCGTACCCCAGGACATCAAGGTCGCGCCCGAAGATTGGGAGCTGGTCAACGAAGGCCGGATCTTCACACCTTTTCTCGAAGAAGGCCGTATTTTCTCGCCGATGGCTGCAGTGAACTGGCCACCGAGTGCTTATGATCCTTTGACCAACTATATGTTTGTCTGCGCCACTGACAACGGCAATGGCGCGCGTATCGATGCCACGCAATTTGAAGCGCCAACCTTTGAGGGGCAGTTCCTCGGCGGTGGTTACATGGGGGCAGGCACTATCCGCAGCGGTGTCTACACCGCAATGGACCTGAAGACCAACCGCATTGTGTGGCAGAAACGCTTCAACGACGGCTGTCGCAGCGGATCACTGGCGACTGCCGGTGGCCTGGTGTTCATGGGTCGCAACGATGGTCGAGTGATTGCGCTGGATACCCGCAGCGGTGAACGCCTGTGGGAATTCCAGACGGATGCGCCAGTGAACTCTGCGATCAGTACATTTGAATACAAGGGTGAGCAATACTTTGTCACCTATGCCGGCGGCGGCTTGTTTGGTGGTCCCAAGGGTGATGGCGTGTGGCTGTTCAGCCTGAAGGGCACCATGGACGAAGTGGCGCCAGCAGCACCAGCTGCTGCAACGGGCGGTGGTACCGGCATGCCACCTCCGGGACGTGTTGCCGATGTGGCCAACGGCGAAACCATCTACAAGGCGGCCTGCATTTATTGCCACGGTGAAACCGGGCAGGGCGGCGAAGGCGGCGGCAAAGCCATTGCCAGCACGCTGCGCGTGGAAGGCCTGTTTGGCGTACTCACGTCAGGTCGAAACGCCATGCCGGCGTTCGCGGCCACGATGACAGTGGAACAACGGCATGATGTGGCCACTTATGTGAGGGAAAAATTGCTCGAGAAGTAAACCCTGCACGCACCGGGGGACAGATAAAAACCGGGGACACAATCCAGTATTGTCCATAAGGGGCCGGCCTGTGCCGTGCCCCTCACCAATAGCCGCAAGCGCCTAGAAGCGGTAGCGAAATCCAGCCCATGCTGCGCGTGGTGCACCTACTCCGACAAACAAGGGTCTGGCATCAGTCAGCGCTGGCAGCAGTTCTGTCGGATCTTCGCCCAACAGCCCGAAATTTTCATAGTCCGTATCGAACACGTTGCTGATACGGGCGTAGACGGAGAACTGTTCACTCGCCTGCCACGAGGCGCGCAGATTCATCAGCGCGTAGCCCGCGATCTCCGGCAGTTCGTTGCTCTCATCACCACGCACCACTTGCCCTGCGTTGTAGATCACTTCAGCGCCAAGGCTAAAGCTCGCATTGAAACTGTAGTCGCCGCCCAGTTTGAACAGCTGCCGCGGTTGGCCCGGTATGCGATCGCCTGACTGCACACTGAGTTCGCCTGCCGCATCGGCCGCGGGGTGGTTGGGACTGAGCACCTTGAAGTTGTCTTCAAAGCTCGCCTCCAGATATGTCCAGTTGGCATACCAGTCGAGCTTCTGGAGTGAGCCCTGCAAGGCCGCTTCTACGCCCCTGCGCCGGGTTTTCTCGACGTTGGCAAACAGCCCGGTGGCGCGACCGGTGGTCTGGAACAGGATGTCGTCGTGGTTGGTCGCGTCGAAATACCCGAGTTGGTAGCCAAGGCCATCCTGCATGCCGCGCACACCGAATTCAAAACTCTTGGCGACGACATCATCCAGCGGTGGATCGGCGAGGAAGGCATTGGGCAGCCGGCACTCAAAGTCGATTTCATCCGGATCCTCACCGGCGGCGCTGGCATACTGGCGTGCCAGCTCGAACACCCCTTCATTGCAGGCCAGTTCAATCGGTGTTGGCATGCGATTGGATTCGCTGTAGGAGCCGTATAAATTGGTGTTGGCATCAGCATTGAACGTAAACCCCAGCGAGGGGTTGAAACGTGCAAAGTTGTGATCGCCATTCAGTTCAGGTCTTTCTCCGGAACGGTCGCGTAGCGTAATGTCGCTTTCGTTATAGCGGCCTGCGGCTATCAGGGTGAATTTGTCAGTGACATCCAGTGTATCCACAAAGTACACGCTCCAGGTCCCGGTGGAGGTGTTTACATCGGTTTCGCCCTGTTCCAGAAAGCTGCCTGTGCCAAGGCCCAGGGTGCTGCGAGTCAGGGGATTCATGAACGCCAGTTCCGATACCGACAGGAACACAGCTTCTCCTGCAAACCAGCTGGTACCGATGACCAGCTGATTGGGGCGGTCGAGTAGCGGGTCGAGCAGGGCGCCTTGCAAAGTGAAACCCTGGCTGGTTTGCTCGCGTTCACTGATGTTGTTGATGCCCTCGTCGCTGAGGATGCCCGTGCCACTGAGGTCGTTGCCGGCATTCTCGAGTTCAAATGTTTCCGGATCGAGTCCGGCGAGCAGGGCTGCTTGTTCTATGAGGGTTTCCAGCGCGGCAAAGCTCCTGGTGGCAGGATCGCTGGCTGTGCATATGTCATCCAGGTCAATGGCGAGCGCTGCTTCGAGCGCCTCTCCAATGTCATCGGGTTCTTCCAGCAGCGCCTGGGCACCGCCGGAGAACTCGCAGAGCTCGAATTCGGAACCGTCACCATTGAAGGAATCCGTGGTGTTTTCGCGCTGAAATAGGCTGCCGGAAAGCTGGAAGGTGTCGCTGGCATAATGTGAACCCTGCAGTGTGAACGCCTGCAGATCGTTTTCGGTGATGTCAGGTGCGGTAAAGACGGCGGTTCTGTCCAGCGCCAGCTGACCCACTGGCAGTGCGCCGTTGCCGATCAGTTCGCTGTTGCCCTGCTGGTAACTCAGGTCGAGTGCGGAAACGTCCGCGTTGCGCCAGCCCAGGCTGCCGTAGAAATTCTGAGCCCCGGAATCCGACAGGTCACGCCAGCCGTCTTCTTCATACAGGCTGGCATTCACGTAATAACCCCAGGCACTGCCGTTGGCGAGCGCGTAATTGTTGCCGCTTTCCAGTGTCAAGGTATTACGGCCCCAGGCACCCGTCAGGGCTTCCAGCTGGTTACCGGTGAACGTAAAGCCGTCCTTCATCGTGATGGCCATTGCACCGCCGAGCGTATTAAGACCAAACACCGGATTGGCGCCGCTGATCAGGTCCATGCTGTACACCGCAGACTCCGGTAGCAAATCCCAGTTCACCGCATCGCCCAGCGGTTCGTTCATGCGGGCGCCATTCTGGTATACCGCAATGCCTTGCGGCAAACCCAGTAGCGGGGAGGCGGTAAAACCGCGGAACTGCAGGTCGGGTTGCAGCGGATTGTTCTGCGCTGAATTTATACTCACGCTGCCGAGCTTGCTCTGCATGTAATCGGTGAGATCAAGACTCTGGCTGTTCTGCAGTTGGACAAAATTGATGCTCTTCACCGCGAAGGGCAGGCGTTTGACCGATTGGCCAATGCCGGAACCGGGCGCCACGCCGACGATGACGATTTCTTCCATCGGATCGGCTGCTTGCGTGTTGAGGGCGTACAGCGACAACCAGGCACTGATGAAGCTGGCCAGGGTGGATTTTATGAATGGAAACTGTTGTCTATGCACACTGCAACCGGATTGTTCCTGGACGAAGTCCGCGTTTAGTGGTGGCCGCCTTTCTTGTCGTCCTTGTCGACCAGCGACAAGCCACCACTGAGGTCTTCGGATTTCTTGCCACCCACATCACTTTCGGCGAGGGTGATCTTCAGACGCAGGTTGTTCTTGGAGTCGGCATTGCGCAGTGCTTCCTCCAGCGAAATCTTGCCTTCGCGATAAAGGTGGTAAAGCGCAGAATCGAAGGTGCGCATGCCGGCGTTCTCGGATTTCTCCATCACTTCCTTGATTTCCTCGACCTTGCCATTCTTGACCAATTCGGCCACGCGCGGCGTACCGAGCAGAATTTCAATCGCTGCCGCGCGCTTGCCATCTATGGTTGGCACCAGACGCTGCGAGACGATGCCACGCATGTTCAGGGAGAGGTCCGAATAGAGCTGCTTGTGACGTTCTTCCGGAAAGAAGTTGATGATGCGGTCCAGTGCCTGGTTGGCGTTGTTGGCGTGCAGGGTAGAGAGACACAAGTGACCGGTTTCAGCGAAGGCCAGTGCATGCTCCATGGTTTCCTGGCTCCTGATTTCGCCGATCAGAATCACGTCCGGTGCCTGGCGCAAGGTGTTCTTCAGTGCTTCCTCGTAGGAGCGGGTATCCACTCCCACTTCGCGCTGGTTGACGATGCTCTTCTTGTGCTGGTGCACGAATTCAACAGGGTCTTCTATCGTGATGATGTGCCCCGAGGAGTTCTGGTTCCTGTAGTCGATCAGCGAGGCCAGCGAGGTGGACTTGCCGGAACCGGTGCCGCCGACGAACAGCACCAGGCCGTTCTTGTTCATCATCAGCGAGGTCAGGATTTCGGGCAGGCCCAATTTGCGGAAGTCGGGAATGTCGGTCTTGATGGTACGTGCCACGATGCCTACTTCACCGCGTTGCTGGAAAATGTTGATACGGAAGCGGCCGATGCCTTCTTCCATGATCGCCATGTTCATCTCCGGATTTTTGTCAAAGTGGCCGCGTTGCTCTTCGTTCATGATCGCGTAGGCAATGCGTTTGACATCACCCTCGACGAAGCGCTCTTCACGCATTGGCACCATCTTGCCAAAGGCTTTCATGCTGGGTGGAGCGCCACAGGTGAGAAACAAGTCGGAGCCGTCCGCGTCCACCATTTCTTTCAATAACACCTTGATGTCGATATCCATGGGCTGCTCCTTGAGCTGAGTCTTGTTTAAGTTGGAATTCAGGGCGCGGCAGCCAGCTGGCTATTCACTGATCGGCTGCGGTTTGCGAAAGCGCCTGGCTGTGTACCAGTTCACTTCTTCGGAATATTTGTGCACCTGGTCGGCAACACCCAGCGTCAATGCGAACAGCGCCATGCGGATCACCACGCCATTGTCGGTCTGGCGGAAGATGGCAAGACTTGGATGCTCGTTCATGTCGACGTCGAGCTCATTGGCTTCGGCGCGCGAATCGCGCGGCAGTGGATGCATGATGACGGTATTGGGTTTGCAGTGACGGGTATAAATCTCGTGGTTCATGCGGAAGCGGCCACGGTAAATATCGGCCTCCTTGCGATCGGAAAAGCGTTCTTCCTGGATGCGGGTCAGGTATACGGTGTCGTTGTTGTGCAGACCTTCTTCCATGTTCTCGGTTTCCACTACGGTATGCCCGGCCGCCAGCAGCTGTTCTACGATTTCGCCTGGCATGGCCAGTTCTTTCGGGGATACCAGCGTGAAATGGATGTGCTTGTACAAACACAGCAGTTTGCTTAGTGAATGCACGGTACGGCCATATTTCAGGTCGCCGACCATCGCGATGCGCAGGTTTTGCACCGGACCCACAATCTTCAGTTCCTTGCGAATGGTGTAGAGATCAAGCAGTGCCTGGGACGGATGTTCGGAAGGACCGTCGCCGGCGTTGATTACCGGCACGCGGCTGGCGCGTGCAAATTCTTCCACCGAGCCGGCCACCGGGTGGCGCATCGCAATCACATCGCTGTAACCACTGATAACGCGCGCGGTGTCGTACAGCGATTCGCCCTTGGAGATGGCAGAAGTCTTGATGTCGGAGGTTTCGCGTACATGCCCGCCGAGCAGGTTGAAGGCACAACCAAAACTGACGCGGGTGCGGGTGGAGGGTTCGAAGAACAGGTTCCCGAGAATTGCACCATCCAGCACCCGCGTTCGCTTGGCACGCTGGGCGTAGGGTTCCATCTGGTCCGCTACCTGGAAAAGCTGCTCTACATCCTGACTGTCAAACTGGTTGATGGAGAGGATATGGGAGCCGGTGAACTTCATGGCAGCAATGGGTTCCTGAGACATTCAAATGATGGCGCGATGGTACACCGAATGCCAGGTCAAGTCAGGACATCCAATAAATCAAAGTGTCCTGCTCCACTCTTGTAGTTGGGATTTAATGCCTGTCACTTTGTGGATTCTTCTACTATCTTTAGGGTTGCCCCGGTACAGCAGGCAGGGGCAACAGGAGCAAGCCTTGAACAGCATTTTCTGGCACGACTACGAAACCTTCGGCGGTGACCCGCGCCGCGACCGGCCCTGCCAGTTCGCCGGCATTCGCACCGATGAAGACCTTAATATCACAGGGGAACCCGTCGAGCTGTTTTGCCAGCCAGCGCCGGATTTCCTGCCTGATCCGGTCTCCTGCCGCATCACCGGCATCAGCCCGCAGCAGGCGCTGCAACAAGGGGTTGTCGAGGCGGAGTTCTGTGAACGCATTGCTGCAGAATTCAGCGAACCCGGCACCTGTGTGTCCGGCTACAACAGCATTCGTTTTGACGACGAAGTTACCCGCCATCTGTTGTACCGCTGTTTCCATGATCCCTATGAACGCGAATGGAAGCACGGGAATTCGCGCTGGGATCTGATTGATGTGCTCCGGACCACGCGTGCCTTGCGGCCGGATGGGATCAAGTGGCCGGACAAGGACGATGGCACTCCGAGCTTCAAGCTGGAAGAGCTGACCAGGGCCAACAATATTCCGCATGCCGGTGCGCATGACGCGCTGGTGGATGTGCGCGCCACGATTGCGATGGCCAAGCTGGTGAAGCAAAAACAGCCCAGGTTGTACAATTATTTGTATGCCCTGCGCAGCAAGAACCGGGTGCTGTCGCTGCTCGACCTGGCCAGGCAGGAACCGGTAGTTCATGTGTCTGGCATGTTTCCCGCCACCCAGGGCTGCCTGGGTATTGTGCTGCCCTTGTTGCGCCATCCCGACAACAACAACGGGATCGTGGTAGTAAACCTGCTGAGTGATCCCACGCCCTGGCTCAGCCTGGGTTCAGAGCAGATTCGCGCCAAACTCTATACGCCCAAGGCGGATCTGGCAGAGGGCGAAGAACGCATTGCGATCAAGACGGTACATCTGAATCGCTGTCCGGCGCTGGCGCCAATGAACGTGCTGACTGATGAGGTCGTCAAACGTTATCACATTGATCTGGCAGAGGTGCAACGACGCCGCGAACTGGTCCTGGGCGCTGCCAGGCTTGTGGAACGCCTGCGTGAAGTATTTACCGGTTCCGAATTTGCACCGGAAACCGATCCTGACCTGATGCTCTACAGTGGCGGCTTCCTTGACGATCATGACAAACGCGTGATGCAGAGACTGCACACTACGCCTGGCCAGCAATTACATGCACTGGCAACGGAATTTCACGATAAGCGCATGCCGGAGTTGTTGTTCCGCTATCGTGCCCGTAACTATCCCGCGACTCTGAATCCGGAAGAAAACACACTGTGGCAACAGTATTGCCGGGCGCGTCTGCTGGGTGAAAGGGACGGTGCGGGTGTCACCCGCAGCGAATTCGAATCCCTATTGGCGAGCGAACAGCCCAATCTGCCAGAAGCGCTGCACCAGCAGCTGCGCGAGTATGCCGATTCCCTTTATCGACGCTGGCAGCTGGCT
>JBIIWM010000111.1:0-9080 GCA_044338875.1 Pseudohongiellaceae bacterium
TGGTGCCGGAACAAGCGCGTGGCTATCTGAACCAGCTTTATCGCATCAGGCCTGCAGGCAGTTATCAACAGCAAGATTTGCTGGAGATTGCGCGCCTGCAAGTGGCGGCAGAACAGCAGTCACTGACCGCCGGCACTGCCAGCATGGTGTGCGACACTGACCTGCTGGTGATCGTGATCTGGAGTGAAGTGAAATACGGCCACTGTGAGCCTGAGCTGCTGCGTCTGTTTGAACGCTCGTTGCAAAGCCACCCACGTACCTATTTATTGTGTGATCCTTCGATGCCCTGGGAACCTGATCCTCTGCGCGAGAATCCGAATGACCGCCAGGCCTTGCACCAGCGTTACCAGGAAAAACTGGAATTGTGGCAGTTACCGTTCCGGTCGATGCGTGGCACGCCGGCAGCACGCCTCGACTCAGCGCTGGGCTTGCTTGACCGCACTTGATCCTCTTGTTTCCATTTCTTTACACGTCTTTGTCTGCATTTTATTGAGCTGTGTCATGACTGCATGACTGCGGCTTACCACAAAAATCTCACAAAAAAAACCAATTAATTCTTTCATTTCAGAAGGATAGGAATTTTTTCCTGATTCAAAAACTGACCCGCCAGTCAACAAATGTCCCCTACCCACCGCTTTATTCATATTAATTGCACTTTTTATGCGAAATTGACTCCAATACGCGAATTTTCCTTTTCAGCGTGATGCCGGATTGCTATGTTCCGCGCGTCCGGGAGAACAATCGACGCCGGATCGATCAAAAAATGTGTTTCCAACAAGGGGAAAACTTATGAAGCAAAACAACTATCTGCGGAAAAAACACCTGGCTATGGTGGTTTCTGCAGCTACCGCACTGTTTACCGGTGCTGTGAGCAACACCACGTTCGCTCAAGACGATCTGGAAGAAATCACCATTACTGGTTCGCGTATTGCCCGTCGCGACCTCTCAGCACCCAGCCCGATCGTGACTGTAGGAGCAGAGAGTTTCGAGAACTCCTCAACCGGTAGCGTTGAATCAGTTCTGAACCAAATGCCACAGTTCGTTCCATCATCCACCCAGTTCTCATCCAGCATCCAGAACAGTGCTACCAGCACTCCTGGTGCAGCCACCCTTAACCTGCGTGGCCTGGGCACCAACCGCAACCTGATCTTGATTGATGGCCGTCGCGCCCAGCCTTCCAACGCAGCGTTGGTTGTTGACGTGAATACCATCCCGGCTTCCGCCATTGCCAACGTGGAAGTCATCACCGGCGGCGCTTCCGCCGTATACGGTCCTGACGCCATGGCAGGTGTTGTCAACTTTGTCCTGAAGAATGATTTCGAAGGGATCGAGATGGACTTCCAGACCGGCAAGACCATGGAAGGCGACGCTGACGAAAACCGCTTCAGCACCTTGATCGGCATGAACTCCTCCGATGGCAAAGGCAACATCATGCTCGGCCTGGATTGGACCAAGCGTAGTCCTGCATTTACCAAAGACCGCGATTTCTATCTGGACGGCTGGTCTGATCCGAAGAACAACAGCGGTGGATTCGTCATGGCCCGCTCCTTCTTCCCGACTGCAGGCAACGGCCCTAGCCAGGCTGCAGTAAATTCACTGTTCCCCACGCTGCCAGCAGGCACCATTGGTGCCTCATCGGAAATCCGCTTCAACGAAGACGGCTCTCCCTTCGTGGACAAGCAGGGTTATGGCTACAAAGGTCCGTTGAACTGCTTTGACGGCTGCGGCACCTACAACGGCGTCGTCAAGAAAGCCAATGGCGACCTGCAGCAATGGTTCACAGATGGCTATCTGTCCACCCCGCTGGAAAGACACTCTGTCTTCGCGCGCGGTACTTATGACATCACTGACACCATCAGCGCTTTCGCCCAGGCCAACTACAACAATATTGAAGTAACCCAGCGTGGCGGTATCCCGCCGGCCATCACCGTATGGCAGGCTCCAAGCGTCCCACGTGACGGCCGTGCCCTTCCTGCAGCGTTGAATACCCTGCTGGATTCCCGCGCTACTACGACTGCTCCCTGGTCCCTGTTCCAGGTACTGGATTACAACGGTCCGATCGAGCCGGTCAACACCAACAATGTCTGGCAGATGATGGTCGGTCTGAAAGGCGAATTGATGGACGGAGACTGGTCCTGGGAAGCGTATGGTTCACGCGGTGATACCAATATCAGCGCTGAAAACTTCCACATGCCTTCTCTGCAGCGTTATCAGGACATGGTGTACGGTGCCAACTTCGGTAAAGGCAAGGTCACCAGGGCTGATGGTGGTCGCGGTTATGTGCTGACCTGTACCACCGGTCTGCCCGTATTCAAAGACTTCGAACCGTCCGCAGATTGTCTGGACAGCATCGATACCCGTCTGGTCAACCGCAGTCGTCTGACCCAGGAAATCCTGGAAGCCAACTTGCAGGGCGGCCTGATGGAATTGCCCGCGGGTGAAGTGCGTTTCGCTGCCGGTACTGCGTATCGCGGCAACACCTATTCATTCATGCCAGGCAACCCCGTTGGTCAGCTGCGCGACAACCCGATCGGCGTGTTCGCTTCAGCAGCTACTGGCGGCAAGATCAAGGTAAGTGAATACTACGGCGAGTTGCTGGTTCCGGTTGTAGACGAAACCAACATTCCGTTCGTTCGTAACATTGACCTCGAACTGGGTTATCGTTATTCCGATTTCAGCACTGCTGGCGGCACCGATACCTACAAGGCACTGTTCACTTGGGGTGCCTCGGATACCGTTACCATGCGTGGTGGCATCCAGTTCGCGACTCGTGCACCAAACATCGCAGAACTGTTTACCGCGCCCACCCAGGAAGTCGTACCGTTCCCGCAACAGGATCCCTGTGCTGTAACGACTCTGGCTCCATGGGGTAACGTTGCAAGCAACCCTGATCGTCTGAAAGTACAGAACCTTTGCCGTGCCATCATCGGCAACAGCACTTCACAGTTCGATACCCAGACCTTCTCCATCACCGGCATCCCGGGTCCCAGCGGTTTCCATCGCCAGAACCCACCGTTCTTCCCCCTGGAAATTGCACTGCGTCAGGGTAACCCCAACGTAGCACCGGAAGAAGGCACTACCTTTACCTTTGGCGGTGTAATCTCCGAGCCCTTCGGACTGGAAAACCTGAACATCACCGTGGATGCATATCGTATCGAAATCAAGGATGCGATCTCCCCGCTGAACGTAGCCACTGTGTACGACGGTTGCTTCAACTCCAACGGTTCCAGCAACCCTACTTATGACGTGAACAACTCCTGGTGTAAGTTGGTTCGTCGTAACCCGGTAACTGGTGACCGTGAAGAAGTGGATACCCCCTTCTACAACCTGGGCACCCTGGAAACCACTGGTGTGGATTTGAGCGTTAACTGGGCCAAGGACATTGGCGCTGGCGTATTGAGCATCAACTCCACCATCAACTATCTCGACAACTACGAGTATCAGTTGGCTCCAGGTTCGAAGGTTGTTGATGCGACCGGCACGCTGGACCAGGGCGGTCTGTTCGACTACCTGACCTTCACCCGCTTCGGCTATTCATGGGGTGACTACACGGTGGGCCTGAACTGGCGTCACCTGGCAAGTGCAGGCAGCGCCGCGTCAGCGACGATTCCGACCACTACCATCCAGGGTCCTGGTTCGTATGACATGTTCAACTTCAACGCCAGCTACAACATGGGCGAGAACTACACCATCAGGTTCGGTATCGACAACCTGTTGGATGCAGAGCCCGAGTTGACCCAGAGCAACCCCCGTGGTGCCGGTGGTGGCGACACCGACAGCGACATTACCAACCCGGGTCTGTACGACCTGTTGGGTCGTCGTTACTACGTAGGTGTGAAAGCCTCGTTCTAAGCAAAAGCAGTACCTGCAACACAAAACAGCCGGCTATATGCCGGCTGTTTTTTTTTGGGGAAATTGATTGCTGCCGTAAACAGGCCACCGCAGTTTACAGAATGTATTTGACCGGCCGGTTGCGGATGAACTGGGACACAATCCATTTCTGACCCGATTGGGGCGGCGCCCCTGCGTGCAATGCGCGCAAGTCGGCAGAGCCATCCGGCAACGCGTTCACAAAATACAAGCCTTCCCCGGTTTTGCCTTTGTTGCGCAAACCCACTTCAGGGAACACGGTTTCCCCGCCTTCATAGTCATCATTCAGGTAGATCAGGAACGTGATGATACGCTGGCCGTTCTCGGCAATTTCCTGCTGGTAATTCGGCAACTTGGGATCAACGAAGTCGTAGTGGTTGCTGATTTCTTCACCCGGCTGGTAATTCAGGATGGCCGTACCTTCCATGTGCACCATCGGCACGCCACAGGCCTTGCTCATGCGTTCCTGCAACAGGAAGTGGATGAAATCGTTCTCTACCAGATTGAACTCGGCAATGGAGTTGGTGCGCGTCTGCGAGCGGAAATTGCGCTTGTTTCCAGCATCATAGACCAGTGCGGGTTTCAGCTTGCTCGCCGCCTGCCGAATGAACAGGCGGCACCAGCTCTCGGGAATGAAGTCTGCAAAGGACACCACCCTGGGAGAATCCGACAAGACCTTGCCCTCAGGTACCTTGAGCCAGAAATTGATGTCCAGGTTTTGTGCGAGCTGCAGCCAGTAACCTTTATCGCCGCTTGCAATCAATTGTTGCAGGTCGCCCACCACGGGTTCGCGCGACAACAGCAGCAACTGTTCACGTGCCGGCATCCACCCAAGGCAGGCGGCATGGGTCAGGGTACGCAGCGCATCTTCCCAGCTCTTGCGCTGGAACACTCCGGTACATTGAAAGATGCACAGGGTCGCTACGGCTTCGGGACAGTCTTTTTGGGCAGCATCCAGCACCAGGCCAGCCCCATCCTGGGCCAGATAAGGTGCCCGGTCTCCGACAAGCAGGCGCTTGCCCAATTGGGTCATCGCCTGGAGATCTCCCTCCATCGTGGCGAGCGAGAGCTCATTGATGGCCTCATCGTGTTTGCCTGCAGCATCCAGTTGGGCGGCGTTATCGGTTTTGGGGCTGTGGTAACTCATGGACGGTAACTCATGGACAGATCCTGCTTCTGCTATGCTGCACAGTGTAGGCCACAAGTCGTTTGGCTTAAAGATTGAGCTGGAGAAAGCCTGTGAAACTTGTTTTCACAGCACACTCTCTTGATATCATGAGGCAACATACGCCAGTCCATTATCAAGCAAGCGCCAGGATACCTTTCCATGAAAATGTCAGCAGCAGCCGCTAAAAGTCCCCTTTCTGCCCTGTTCCTTTACACAGGCCTGACGCTTGCTTCACTGCTGGCCAATCCGGCCGCTGCCCAGACTGACAACAGCGCCTTCCTGGCCTGTGCCCAATACAGTGATCGCACCCAACGCGTAGCCTGCCTGGAAACTGCTCTGACGGCAGCCATGGCCGCACAAGCAGGACCGGGCGCCTCTGCGCAGTCCTCGGCCACGCCAGCGGCAAACACCGCGGCTCCGGTGGCAAGCATGGCTCCTGCTGTACCGACAGCTCCTGCTGTTTCGATAGCTCCTGCAGCACCGCAAGCAGCAGCACCAGCTTCCGCTGCAGTCACAACAACAACTGCAGAAGACCCTTCCCTGCTGGAGCGCTTGGGCAAGTTCGGGCGTCAGGAAAAGGTGCGGGTGAGCACCGACCTGGAAGGACAGGATCAACTGCACGACACCATCGCCCAACTGGAGAAGCGCAACAATCTTTGGACGGTGACGCTATCGAGTGGACAGGTCTGGAAACAGGAAGTGGCGCGCAATCTCAATCTGCGCGAAGGTGACGAAGTTACCATCTATCAGGACGGGTTCGGCAGCGGCTATCGCCTGGCTGCCAAACGCCTGACTGGCTTTATCAGGGTTGAACGCCTGAAATAAAACCCAGCGGGCGACTGCGGAAATACTGGGACAAGACCCATTTCTGGCCGCTCACCACTGGAGCGCCTGCATGCTGGGTGCGCGGATCAACGCTGCCATCCTGCCGGGCATTCACAAAATAAAGCGCATCACCCGCCTTGGCCTTGTGGCTAATGCCCAACTGCGTGAATACTGTTTCACCCCCCTCGTAATCATCATTGAGATAGGTCAGAAAGGTAATCAGGCGTTGACCGTGCTCGTTGATTTCGTGGCGACCCGGCAGTGATTGCGGATCAAAATAATCGCAATGCGCACTGAACTCCTGGCCACTTTGATAATTCAGGACGGACATGCCCTCCATGTGATTCATCGGAATCCCGCAGGCCTTGCTCATGCGTTCCTGCAGCAGGAAATGCAGGAAATCGTTCTCCGCCAACCCAATCTGTGCAAGCGCATAGGTAGACACTTCCGCATTGTAGTTGCGCATGTACGCAGGGTCAGGATTGAAGGAAGGCTGCAGTTTGTTTTGCGCAACTTCAATGAGAAATTGCTGACACTTTTCCGGAATGAAATCGCTGAAGGTCACCACCATCGGTGAATCTGCCAATACCGTGCCGGCGGGAATCCGGAACCAGGAATTGATGTCGATGCTTTTGGCCAGTTGCAGCCAGAGGCTATCGTTACCAGTGGAAACAATTTCGAACAGATCTCCTTCCAGATTTTCCGGCGTCAACAACACCAGCTGCATGCGCGCGGGCTTCCAGCCGAGTCGTGCAGCATGCGTCAACGAATTGAGGGCATCCTGCCAGTTTTTCTTCTGGAAGATTCCCAGGCATTGCAGAACGGCCATTGATGCTACCGCTTCAGCATCATTTTCCTGCGCTGACTCCAGCACCATCATGGCACCGAGCTTGGGCATGCGCGGAGCGCGATCACCGACGAGCAGGCGCTTGCCCAGTTGGGTCCTGGCATGCAGGTCGCCTGCCTCGGCAGCCTGGGTCAACAGGATCACAGCTTCGTCGTGGTTGCCTTCGGCATCCAGGCGTGCTGCTTTTTGTGTTTTGGGACTGGCGTAACTCATTGATTTATCCTGCTACAGATTTGCCCTGCAGTTTACGGCACCGGGACGCGCGCTAAAAGATTATCCGGCAGATTATGGAGTAAAATGCAGGGACGCAACCGACGCTGGACCTTTCATTGATGAGCACTTTTTGATGAGCACCTTTTGATGAGTACATTACCCCCCTGCCCCAAATGCAAATCTGCCTTCACCTACGAAGACGGTGCCATGCTGGTTTGCCCCGAATGTGGCCATGAGTGGTCGGCAACTGCGGTTGCCACGGATGCCGAGGATACAAAAGTAATACGCGATGGGGTTGGCAACATTCTGCAAGACGGCGATACCGTCACCGTCATCAAGGATCTGAAAGTCAAAGGCTCTTCGCTGGTCGTAAAGGTAGGTACCCGCGTCAAAAACATCAAGCTCGTTGACGGCGATCACGACATCGACTGCAAAATCGACGGTATCGGCGCCATGAAACTGAAGTCAGAATTCGTCAAAAAAGCCTGAATTCAAGCACTATTCGCTGTACTGCCAGCTTGGCCAATGGCTTAAGTACCCAATCCGACCTACCCATCCGCGCCAAAGGCTGGTAAAGTGCCGGCCGTCCTAAGGGGTGGTCACTGCAGAAACGCAGTGGCCTGAGATCAAACCCTTTGAACCTGAACCAGTTAATTCTGGCGTAGGAATAGGCTCTCACCGACGGCTGCTTTTTGTCACGCAGTTCCGGTTTACGCATTTCCCCGTCGCATTAACTGTGTTGTGACTTCCCAACTCATTAGTCGTACGGAGAAAGGTATGAACCGACACAGTAATTTGTATCGCAAGCTCAACAAGACCCTCATCAAATCCGCTTTCACCTGCGGTTTTCTCGGCATGGCCCTTGCAGCCCAGGCCCAGACCAGCGTCGAAGAAATCATCATCACAGCGGATTTCCGCCGCAACACCCTCAACGATATGGCCGCCAGCGTCAGTGTGCTGGATGAACAGTTGATTGCCAGCAAAAACGCCCTGCACCTGGAAGATATCCTGTCCAATGCCCCCAATGTGAATTTCGCTTCCGGCGCTTCGCGAGCCCGGTTTTACCAGATACGCGGAATCGGTGAACGCGGCCAGTATTCAGAAGTCCTCAATCCGTCCGTGGGCGTGCTTATCGATGGTGTGGATTTTTCCGGCATCGGCGGTGCAGCCATGCTCTACGACGTGGAACAAGTGGAAATCCTGATGGGTCCGCAAGGTACCCGCTATGGCTCGAATGCACTGGCAGGCTTGATCAACCTGCAAAGCAAATCTCCTGCCCAGGAAGCTGAATACGGCCTGCAGTTGCAGCAGGAAAATTTTGGCGGCACCGGCATGGCTGGTTATATCAGCGGCGCGCTGGCTCCAACCCTGTTGGGCAGGATTGCTGTACAGAAATCCGCAAGCGACGGCTTCATGCATAACCTGACTCTCGACAAAAGCACGAATAACCGCGATGAAAGTACTGTGCGCGGCAAGCTGCACTGGCAGGCCTCCGCTGAAGTAAGCGCCGACCTGACACTGGCGCTGATCGATATCGACAATGGCTATGATGCCTTCTCGCTCGACAACAATCGCGAAACATTGTCGGACGAACCCGGTTTTGACACGCAGATATCCCGGCTCACCAGCCTTCAGTTCAACATCGACACCTTTGATGTGTTCACGCTGCAAGTGATCACTGGCCTTGCCAATTCCGATATTGGCTATGGCTACGATGAAGACTGGACCCGTACCAATTTCCATCCCTGGGAATATGCGTCCACTGACCACTATTTTCGTGATCACAACACCTTGAGCGCCGAAATTCGGGCTCTCTCCAAAGACAGCAGCGGCCTGTTCAATGGCCGGACCAGCTGGATTACAGGACTCTACGCGCTGGACCAGCAGGTTGATATGGAACGTGAATATACCTATCTGCCAGGCACCTTCAACAACAGTTACGACATCGCCCGCTCTGCGTTCTACGCCGATACCAGCACCACGCTAAACGCTGCCCTGACGCTGGAAGCCGGCATGCGCATCGAAAACATCGTCGCTTCTTACGGCGACAGTTCGGCACTCGCATTCCATCCATCGGATGTCCTGCTCGGTGGCCGCCTCGCCCTCAACTACCAGTTCAACGACAACCAGATGGTGTATGCCAGCATGTCACGTGGC
>JBIIWM010000112.1:0-9073 GCA_044338875.1 Pseudohongiellaceae bacterium
GCACCGACTTGAGGCAGTGAAAGGTGTACTCGCTCTTGTTGTACACCGGAATGATGATGCTGACGCGTGGTGCGGTAACCGCAGCGAACTCAAGCGGATGCTGCTGGCCCGGCTGTGGCAATGCGGCGAGTGCCGCAGGCAGCGGCGGCGGACTGTAGACAAACTTCTGCAGCACCCGCTTGCCAAACCCCACCGGACCATAGGAGCGCAGCAGATGCAGTGCGCGCGCGAAGGTGCGCAACGGACGCGTCACTTTCCAGCTGCGGCTCTGCATGATGATCGCCAGATCCTTGCGCAAGGCCGCCGTGATGGATTTCTCCAGTTCAAGTTCGAGGCGCGTGCGCTCCAGGTTGGTGGCGCTGAGCATGAGTTGCTGTTTGGTTTGAAACAGATCCTGCGCCTGGGCACTGTGCCCGGATGCGGGCAGCCCATCCTGCGGCTGGAGCGACTGGGCCGGCGCTTGCTCAGACATGGGTTTCAGGCGAGTTTCGCAAGATTATGGATATGCACCGCCAGCACTTCCCCGATGAAATCGAGGAAGAGGGTGTCCAGTGAACTGTTGAAATGCTGCAGCTCGACACTGCCGATCAACAGCAGCGGCAAACCATAGCGGGTCCGAATGGGAGAGCCTTCCGGCAGATGCAGCGGCACGATCGCAGCAGACACGATGGTCTCGTGATGATCGCTGAACAACAGGTCCTGCTGCACGGTGTTGAGCGGACCACACCACGTGCGCTGTTTCTGGTACAGCTCGCCCAGCGCAGTGCGCACGGCCGAAGACGGCAGGCACTTCATGTGTGCTTCCTGCGGGAAATCATGATCCGACACGAACACCAGGCGAGACGCACTGGCGGCGAAGTCGGCATTAAGCTTGATCTGGATCGCAAGATTGAGTTCGGTCATGTTGGTGCAATGCAGCAGGTCGAGGATCACCATGCGGGTCACTTCGAACAAGGAATCGTTCTCGCGTGCGTTGCCAATGATTTCATGGAATTGTTCTTCCATGTCGCCCTGGCGTTCGCGGTATACGGCGACCTGGCGTTCCAGCAGGGAAACCGCCTTGCCGCTCGGATGCGGAATGCTCAGCGTGAGCAGCAAGTCGGCATGCTGGTGAAAGAAATGCGGGTGGGCTTGCAGGTAGGCAACAACAGCGCTCTCGTCGAGCAAGCTGGCCGGGGTTCCGGCAGCAACGGTTTGCGGGGATGCCGCCGCTGCAGGATCCAGTGTCTCTGGTGTGGTAATTCCGGTTTGTGCCGTCATAGCGTCAAGAGCCCTTCATAAACGGTTGTGGCCGGACCTGTCATCCAGACCGGCTCATGTTCTCCCTGCCAGCGAATGCGCAATATGCCGCCGTGGGTATGCACTTCTACTTGTTCATCCAGCAAGCCGCGCAGGCGGCCGGCGACCACGGCAGCGCAGGCGCCAGTCCCGCAGGCCAGCGTTTCGCCGGTGCCGCGCTCGAACACGCGCAGCTTGATGGTGCTGGAATCGAGCACTTGCATGAAGCCCGCGTTCACACGCTGCGGAAAGTTCGGGTGATTCTCCACCAGTGGTCCCAGCTCGGCAACCGGCGCTTGTTCCACATCATCCACCAGCATCACGGCGTGGGGGTTGCCCATCGATACCGCCGAAATTTCATACAGCGAGCCCTCCACTTCCAGCGGATAAACCCTGGCGCGTGCGGCGGCCCTGAACGGAATCTGCGCCGGCTCCAGGATCGGGGCGGCCATGTCGACAGTCACGGTACCGTCATTTTCGAGAAAGCAGTGGATGCGGCCTTTGGCCATTTCAAACACCAGGCTGGTCTTGCTCGTGAGGCCTTTGTCGACCACAAAACGCGAAACACAACGTGCGCCATTGCCGCAATGTTCCACTTCACCGCCGTCGGCGTTGAAGATGCGGTAGGCGAAATCACAGCCGGCCTTGCTGGAGCTTTCAACAATGAGCAGCTGATCGAAACCGATACCGGTTTTGCGATCCGACCACGCGCGGATCAGCCCGGTGTTCAAGGCAACTTGCTGGCGCACGAGGTCGAGCACCATGAAATCGTTGCCCAGGCCGTGCATTTTGGTAAAGCGCAGTTCCATATCAGTCAGCCAGGATTTCATTCATCGTCAGGCAGCGTGCATTCCAGCGCAAGCTGGTCGGCGTAGCTCTCGCGGCGGCGTACTTCGTAGTGGCGCGTGCCATCCACCATGATTTCGGCGGCACGATTGCGCGTATTGTAGTTGGAACTCATGCTGAAACAGTAGGCGCCGGCGGAACACACGGCCAGCAGGTCACCCTCGGCCAGCGCCAGTTCACGGTTGCGGCCGAGGAAATCGCCGGATTCACACACCGGACCCACAATGTCCCAGCTGCGGCTGCGCTTGCCGGCATCGCCCAACAGCACCGGGATAATGCCCATCACCGCCTGGTACAGCGCAGGCCGGATGATGTCGTTCATCGCGGCATCCACGATGGCGAAATTCTTGTGTGGCGTTTCTTTCAGGTATTCCACCTTGGTCAGCATCACGCCGGCATTGGCGCAGATGGACCGACCCGGCTCGAACACCAGCGTCAGGTCGCGATCAGCCAGGCGCGGCAGGATCGCCTTGATGTATTCATCCGGCGTCGGCGGCGCTTCGTTCTGGTACTGCACGCCCAGGCCACCCCCCAGGTCAAGATGACGAATCCGGATACCGGCCGCTTGCAGCTTGTCGATCAGTTGCAACATGCGGTCGAGCGCGTCCAGGTAAGGCGCAAGACTGGTGAGCTGCGAACCGATGTGGCAATCCACGCCGATGATCTCAATGCCAGGCAAGGTCTGGGCTTGTTGATAGATGGCAACCGCGTCGTTGATGTCGACGCCGAACTTGTTCTCCTTCAAGCCGGTGGAGATGTACGGATGGGTGCCGGCGTCCACATCGGGATTCACGCGCAGCGAAATGCGCGCGGTCATGCCGAGGTTGTCCGCCACTGCCGACAGGCGCAGCAGTTCCGGGTGCGATTCCACGTTGAAACAATGGATGCCCGTCTGCAGCGCCACCTGCATTTCCTCAATGGTCTTGCCCACGCCAGAAAAGATGATCTTGTCGGGATCGCCACCGGCCTCCAGCACGCGCACCAGCTCACCGCCCGAGACAATGTCGAATCCGGCGCCCAGGCGTGCCAAAACATTCAGCACGGCGAGGTTGGAATTGGCTTTTACCGCGTAGCAGATCAGATGCTCACGCTCGCCCAGCGCCTGCTGGTACGAGGTAAATTGCTGTTCCAGCATTGCGCGCGAATACACAAAGGTGGGGGTGCCGTAATGCGCGGCGATTTCCGCCAGACTCACGTCTTCGGCAAAGAGCTGGTGCTTGCGATAGTTGAATGCAGTCATTGATCAGTTGCCTTGAATCCCGGTCGTTTGTTCGGCGCCAGCCTCACGTGCCGGCGGCGGCACCAACGGTCCTTTCTGGCCGCAGCCAGTCAGGCCGGCGGTGCAAACTATAAAGAGCAGCAAGAATACAGTTTTCATGTTTGCAAGGGCCGGCGCTGGCGGAAAGGCCGCAATTATACCCCAAGCAAAGCCCATAACCTGAGGGATATCTGAGCCAGAAAATCAGGAAACCCAATCGTGTGATCACCGTGGGGACGACATGTCATGCCCCCACCAAACGCCTATTGGACTCAGTGCTGGGTCACCCAGGGCTCGGAGCTGGATGATCCAGGGCTCAGAGCTGGGCCGCCCACGAACTGGCTTTTGCGCACGGTCCCGCCAGGGTGAGCTCCCTGCGTGCGGCGAGCTCCGCAGTGCCTCCCCCTGCCGTGCCCTGTCAGGCTTTGGTGTGCGTGGGTGTCCTTCTGGTTTTTGCGTGGGGATCTTCTAGTTTTGGCTGGGCGTCCTTCAAGTTTGTTTGTCGTTTGTCGTTTAAAAACATGGTCTCCCACTGAAGTAATTCAGACGGCGGAGCTGGGTTCAGCACAGGCGACTTGGAACGTAGCGCAGCGGAGTGGAACGGAGTCTGTGATGGACCCAGCGCAGCCTATGACGCAGAGGTATGATTAACTGACCCAACCCAACCCAACCCGAAACCCCAGCCCCAGGATTTGCCAGCAACCCCACCCCCGGACTATGCTTGCCCGTCCCTTCCGCCATCCCAAAACAACAATAAAAAAACCAACCAAGGAAGCATCCATGAACATTGCACTAACCACACTGCGTGGCCTTACTCCCGTGCTGGGCTTGCTTGGCCTGGCTGCCACAGCCCCATTCGCCCTGGCCCAAACCAGCACCCAGCAAACCACACTGCTATGGGGCGACACCCACCTGCACACCTCCTACTCAGTCGATGCCTATTCCACCGGCAACACCATGGCCGACCCCGAAACCGCGTTTCGCTTTGCCAAGGGCTATCCGGTGCTGCACCCGGCCACCGGCGAGCGCATCCAGATCGATCGCCCGCTCGACTTCCTCGTCGTCGCCGACCACTCCGAAATGATGCAACTGCAAGTGCGCCTGCTGAACCACGACCCGGCCTGGATGGCAAAGTCGTCCGCGCCGCGCCTGTCCGAGAATATCCGCGCCGTGTTCCAGGAAGTCGGCCAGATCGGGCGCGGGGGCGGGGAAGAAGTGCTGGAGAACTACCACAATGACGAAATCCAGAAACTGTCGTGGTCCGAACAGGTAGACATCACCGAGTCGCACAACGAGCCCGGCAAGTTCACCGCGCTGATCGGCTGGGAATGGTCGCCGGCCCCGGACTGGGCCAACCTGCACCGCGTGATCTTCACCGCCTCGCCGGCGGAAGTGGCGAAGCAGTTCGTACCCTACAGCTATTACGATTCGGTGCGTCCGGAAGACCTGTGGGCCTGGCTGGAAAAGACCAGTGCTGCCACTGGTGCCGATTTCATCGCGATTCCGCACAACTCCAACATGTCCGACGGCAAGATGTTCGACATGGTCGACAGCGACGGCCGCGCCCTCACCGCCGAATACACCCGTACCCGCATGCGCTGGGAACCGGTGATGGAAATCACCCAGGTAAAAGGCAATTCCGAAACCATGAGCGAGCTGTCGCCCGATGATCCTTTTGCCGGCTTCGAAGTACGCAACAAATTGCTGATCAACCAGCCCGCCGCCATCAGCCCCAACTCCTATGCACGCGGCGCCCTGCGCAATGGCCTGCAACTGGAAGCCGAGACCGGCACCAACCCCTACAAGTTCGGCATGATCGGCAGCACCGATTCCCACACCGGCCTGACCTCAGCCCAGGAAAACAATTTCTACGGCAAGCTGGTGAATGACGCCCTGCCGGCGCAACGTGTCGCGATGGGCGGCAACTTCCCGGCCTGGGAAACCTCTGCGTCCGGCATGGCTGCCGTGTGGGCCACCGAAAACACCAGGGAAGCCATTGCTGCTGCCTTCAAACGCAAGGAAGTGTATGCCACCACCGGCCCGCGCATTGCCGTGCGTTTCTTCGGCGGCTTCGGTTTCAAGCCGCGTGATGCAAACGCCAATGACCTGGCCGCCGTGGGTTACCGCAAAGGCATCCCGATGGGCGGCGACCTGAGTACCGCGCCGCGCGGCAAAGCGCCCAGCTTCCTTGTGCAGGTGAGCAAGGATACCGAGGGCGCCAACCTGGACCGCGTGCAAATCGTCAAAGGCTGGATGGATGCCGAAGGCAACACGCACGAGCAAGTGTTCGACGTGGCCTGGAGCGGTGAACGCACACTTGATGCCAGCGGCATGGTGCCGGCGCTCGCTTCTACCGTTGATCTGGATCGGGCCAGTTACGAGAACAGCATCGGCGCAGCGCAGCTGAGCACCGTATGGACCGACCCCGAGTTCGATGCCACGCAACCGTCTTTCTACTATGTACGCGCGCTCGAAATCCCGACCCCACGGCACCATGTGTACGACGCGGTCGCGTTGCAGATGGACCCACGCACGATCCCGCTGCCATCTGAAATCCAGGAACGCGCGTATTCCTCCCCAATCTGGTACACCCCATAAAAAATCAACGACTCCGACCCCTTGATTTCTGGTTCCTTGATTCACAAAAAACCCCGGAGCTTGCCGGGGTTTTTTGTTGAGCGGTATAGCCTAGAAGCGCTTCAGGAAATCCACGCCCCAACGCTGCGGCAAGCCCTTGAACACAAACCCGCCGGTGGAATACTCGGCGTTGTATTCCTCATCAAAGGCATTCTTCGTCCACGCAGTAACCGACCAATCATCCGGCAACTGGAAACCGATGCGGAAGTCGGCCAGATGCACTGGATCACGATCGTTGGTATCCGGTTGTTCGTGGTCATAGAACGAGGTATCGCCGAGAATCTGGTATTCCATGCGGGCAAAGAATTCCAGGCCATCGCCGAACGAGGTGATCGGGCGCGAGTAATCCAGGCCCCAATTCAGCGTATACAACGACACGTTCGGCGCACGATCGCCGATATCCGATGGGGTATCAGAATCGGTGATCTCGCTGTCGGTGTAGCCGAAGCCAAAGCTGGAAGAGAAGTTGTCGGTCAGTCTCGCATTCATGTCCACTTCGAAGCCCTGATATTCCACTTCTTTCAGGTTGCCGAGGTTCTGCGTGGAGTTGGCCGCCAGGAAGATGAAGAAGTAAGTTCCTTCCGCTTCGGAGCGATACACACTCACGTTGGCGCGCAGGCGGCCATCAAGGAACTGGCCTTTCATGCCGGCTTCAATGGTGTCGACCACTTCGGCATCGAAGGTATCACCCACGCCGAGAAAGCCATTCACTGCTGCGATCGGGCCCACGCCAGTCTGGTTGAAACCACCGCTGCGGAAACCGCGGCTGATGCTGGCGTAATAGCTCATGTTCTCTTCCGGCTTGAAGCGCCAAGTCAGCTTGGGCTGCCATTCATCCCACGACTTCTCGCGTTTCTGGCCAGTGAAACCCTGCGGGAAGCCAGCCACGTTGGGCAAGAACGCCGTCGGTGTCTTGGTGGTGTTCTCGCGCGTGTCATCGTCAAGACGCAGAGAGAACGCAACCTCGGTGGCATCCGACACGTCGTACGCCAATTCACCGAACACCGCCCATGCAAAGTTGTTCTGGTCATCGGCGAGGAAGGTCGCTTGCGGATTGATCGAGTTGGTCGCAAAGTCATACGGGAAATTGCCGCGCGGTTGACGGTACACCGGGAACACGCCCTTGCCGGTATCCACCATGTTGCCGGTGGAAATGAAGCGATCGGTAGCCACGGCGTAGGCCCCTGCGATCCAGCGCAGCGGGCTGTCCGACAGCGACGTGAAGCGGATTTCCTGGCTCACCGATTCCACATCGAGAAACTGGCTCTGGTTCTGGTCGTTGCCGTAGAACAGCTTCAGCGCAGAGTCGGCAATCGGCTGGAAGTCCCAGGCATCGCCGGTCATGATTTCTTCCAGCGAGTCGAACGAGGTGATCGAGGTTAGCGTACCGCCGGTGAAATCCCAATCCAGTTTCAGCGAGATGTTGCTCATGTCGCGGTCGTTGATGCCGGCGTTGTTGACGCGCACATCCTGCGAGGTGTCGTTCACTGAATCCGGATCGCCGGCACCATGCCCAATCGACTCCGGTGCGCCCGGGAATGGCGCGGGCAACGGCGAGCGAATGTTGTAATAAAACGCCTGCGTTTCCATTTTGGAGGTATAGAAGCGCGCATCGGCACGGAAGGTGTCGCTCGGATCCCAGATCAGGCGCAAGCGCGCAGAGGTATCTCGGTAAGGATCAGCCTCTTCATTCAAGAAGGTGTTGTCGATGAAACCGTCGGTATCCTTGGCGCTCACCGACGCGCGGAATTTAAGGGTATCGGAGGCTCCCACCGGGCCGCTCAGGCTGCCCGACATATCCCAGCCGGGACCGGAGTCGGCGCCCACGCGCACGGACCCTTCCATCTCGTCAGTTGGTTCCTTGGTAGTGATGGTAATCGCGCCGCCGATGGCGTTACGACCATAGAGCGCGCCTTGCGGGCCTTTCAACACCTCGATCTGCTGGATGTCGAACAGTTCCTGGTTGAACTGCGCCGGGTTTACCATCAGCACGCCGTCCATCAGCACGGCGACCGACATCTCGGTGTTGCGGTTCTGCGAAATGCCGCGCGCGGTGACAAAGGAGTTGCCGGCGTTCTGGGTTTGCACCAGCGTCACGTTGGGCGTCAGCGCAATGAAGTCGGCAGGATTCTCGATGCCGGCAGCTTCAATCTTTTGCGCGGTAAATACGGTAACAGTGACGGGCACATCGACATACGTCTCGTCACGTTTGCGGGCGGTGATTACCAGTTCTTCGATCGGAAGCTGGGCCTGTAATGCGGGTGATGCGGCCAGAATGGCACTGGCAATAGCGGTCCTGACAAATATTTTATTATTCATGTTTTTCCCCTTATGAATGTTGCCGGCTTCTCTGGCCAGTTACGCCTTACTACCCGGCTGGAACAGGTGCCTGCGGCGGCAAGTATGGCCCTATACCCGTAAATTTGGAATGCTGCGCAAATGGAGCGGTCTTATCCTTGGTGTAAGCACGACCCCTGTGGGAACATGAACCTGGTCTTTTGGTTTGCGGGAGCAACTCATGACAGAAGCTGAATTTCTGGACGTTTACAAACACACGCTGGTGACGATTGAAGAAGCGGTAGAAGCGGCCATCAACGATCTCGATGCCGATATCGACTACGAATCCGGCAACGACATGCTAACCCTGATGTTCAAGGGCGGCTCTGTCGCGATCGTCAGCAGGCAAAGTGCCATCAAGCAACTGTGGCTGGCGGCGCGCTCCGGCGGCTTTCACTTCGACTATGAGCCGGCGCTCAAAACCTGGGTCTGCACCATCAATGGCCAAACCCTGCCGGAGATGTTGAGCGAAGTGTGCCTGGACCAGGGCGGCGTCACTATCAGCTTTGGCTAATCGCTCATCACCACGCCATGCATCGCAATCATGTCAGTCACGCCCGGGTCTATTCCAAGCTGGTGCAACAAGGTGGTCAGCTGGCCGCGGTGGTGGGTCTGGTGGTTGAAGTAATGCGTCACTGCTATCCACAAGGAGCAGCGCCTGCGTCCCGATTTGGTGATGCTGTGGAACACCAGGTCGTTTGCCAACTGCAGGTCATT
>JBIIWM010000113.1:0-9058 GCA_044338875.1 Pseudohongiellaceae bacterium
GGGCTGCTCTTGTCTTTCGTTGTTCGAAGTATAACCGGGTTTAAGCATGCCAGGCCAAGGCTGCATGCAAGGTAGCGTGCTGCGCGCACATTTTTTTCGCATAGTGAAAAAATTTTCGAAAATAGTTCGTAACCTGTTGCCCTTGTTACAAAAAATCAAATCGAAAATGCGCAAATAATATGGACACAATTGCCATGTGGTTCTACTATCGAACCAGATTATGTCCAAATAAAAGAAAACCAGTGGCAGCTCTCAAGTAGATCCTGGCCTGTTTTTCTCATAATCAACGTCCGATCTGAAGGCCTTGCAAGGCGCGGAAGTACAGGCGGGCACACTAGTTATTATAAATATTATAACGATTTAATTAGGGGGCTTTACCGTATGAATAGTAGTTTCCGTAGAACCGCATTACACACCGCAATTTATGCTGCGGTGGCGGCACAAACAGTCTTCCTGGCCCAGACGGCCATGGCCCAGCAGGGCCTGGAAGAAATCGTCATCACCTCAACCCGTCGTCAAACCAACGTGCAAGATACACCGCTGGCAGTTTCCGCCATCTCCACAGAGGCGCTGCAAGCCCAGAGCATCGAGAATACCCAGGACTTGACGTCCATTGTGCCCAACGTGCAGATCTATGGTGGTCCAGCCAATACCGCCAATGGCTCTTTCTATATGCGCGGTATTCCTCGCGTCGGTACCTATGTGGATGGTGTCTGGCAGGTTTCCACTGCAGGCTTGCTGCAGCGGCAGTTTGTGGAACTGGAGCGCGTTGAAGTGCTGCGCGGCCCCCAGGGAACCCTGGTAGGGCGAGATTCCACCGGTGGTTCAGTCCAACTGTTCACCCAGCGCCCCAGCGATGAGTTCGGCGCGAAGGTTGATATCGGTACCGGCTCTTTCAGCCGGCGTGACGTATCAGCTTCCGTCGATGTCCCGCTGATGGAAAACCTGAAATCCAAGTGGACCATGGCTAGCTACGACAAGGATGGCTACGTGCAAAGTGTGACTACCGGGCAGAATCATGGTGAGCTTGAGAACACCGTGGCTCGTGGTGACATCCTGTGGGAAGCGCAAGACAACTTGAGCGTGCGCTACATTTATCAGCAGGACTACCAGTTGCAGACCAGCGCCGGTGTCCAGACGTTCATCAATCCCAAAGTTGCCTATGACAACGGCTGGCAGGTAGGTATTGCAGAAGCGCATGACATCGCGAGCCTTGCTGCCGGTGGCCGCGGGTTCAATTGCAAATCCACAGTGGCAGGTTGTCCCGGCGGAGCACTTGATGAGTACCAGAGCACCAAGCTGCAGCGCAGCCCGGATGAAATCTGGAACAAGTCGCACACGCTGTTGGTCGACTATGAACTGAACGAGATGATCAGTGCCAAGTACATTTACGGCAACACTGAATTCAAGAGTGAAATCTGGTCCGATTATGCCGGATCCGAGTTCAACTTTTTCACCAACTATGATCTTGCCAAAACCGAGTATGAGAGCCATGAGTTCCAGGTGAACTTCACGTTTGAACAAGCCACTGCTGTGCTTGGTGCTTTCAGCTGGGACCAGAATACACGTACTCGCGGAGTTGAGTGGTCGCATTCCGACTGGAGCTTCCCCAATGGCTGGGGTGGTGGCGCCGGTGGCTCAGTTGGTGGCCCGCCAGTACCCCCCGGTCTGTTCCAGACCCGTAATTCCGGCAGGCAACAGGTGCTCAATTACCAGGATGTGCTGAATTCGCCCGCCTGCAAAAAGACACCAAAAGATCGTGGTGTTGATTTCAGTAGCCGCGGACTCGATCCCAACTCCGTGAACGGCTGGCCGCAACCCTGTAACGCCTTTGCCGCCTGGGTGCCCTTGTTTGCCACGGTAGTGGGGTTCAACAGCACCAACGGGATTGATGGTTCGGACCGCAGCAACTACAACGCCCAGGACGGTTATGCGTTATTCGGCGAGCTCACTTATGACATCAACGACCGCTGGGATGTTACTGGTGGTTTCCGTTATCACGACCAGGATACTGAATCTGCTGCGCTGGACATTGCGAATGGCAAGCGCAACGGCACCGTCGAATTACGACCGGTCCGTTGGGATACCGGTTTCGCCGACCTGAATCGTGCAGTGGGTGGTGTCATCCTGGCTGATGACGGCACCGATGACTTCAGCTTCAGCAAAACCACTTACCGTTTTGTTACCAGCTATGATTTCTATGAAGGCGTGATGGGGTATGCCAGCTACAGTGAAGGCTTCAACGCGGGCGGTGTGTCCGTGGTGGAAGATTCACAAGGTCGACTGGTACAACCGTTCTCACCGGAAACCATCGAGAACTTCGAGTTGGGCATGCGCGGTGATTTCCTCGATGGCCGTCTGCGTGTAAACGCCACCTACTTCATGACAGATTGGCTGGATATCCAGCTGGCTGCTTCCGTGATTGACCGTGGTACCGGGCTGCCGGTTACAGAGACTGCTACACAGAATGCCGCCGGAGGCGAGGCGAAAGGCCTGGAGCTGGAGCTGACTTACGCTGCCACTGACGAGCTGACGGTTGGCGTCAACGCAGGTACTCTGGATACCAAGTACAAAGGCATCAAATCCGGGGCACAGATTACCCCGGACACTGAGTTCGCCGGAGCTCCCGACAAGAGCTACAGCTTGTGGGGTTCCTACGACTTCAACCTGAATGGAGGCGCAACGCTTACCACTCGCATCCAGGCTAACTTCACGGGATTGTTCTGGCGTTCACCGGTTCCGCAATATCGTGAAGACGCTTATGGCGGCAACAGCAAGAGTGGTGATATCTGGCGTGTAAACGCTCGCGCCATTTATGTACCCGCCAACAGCAACTACACCGTCTCGGCTTACGTGAACAACCTGACTGATGAGTACTACATCAACTCAGGCTTCATGGACAGCATCTGGCAGTTCGACTTTGCCGGTGTGGATACTCCACGTGAGTATGGCATCAGTTTGAGCATGAGCTTCTGATCCTGGCTTGCAACGCAGACAAAAAAAACCCCGGCTCAGGCCGGGGTTTTTTTATGGGTGCTGTTTGCTGTGAGCGCCGGGGTGTGCAGGTTGCGCCGCCAGCATTGTCAGTTATACCTCGCCGAAACGGCCGTTGCTGTCGCCCACGCTTTCAACGTCAATGCCCACTTTTTCCAGAATGGTCAGGTGCAGGTTGGCCAGGGGCGTCTTGTCGGCATAACGCAAATGCTGGTTGCCTTTCAGCTTGCCACAGGCTCCGCCGACCAGCGCTGTCGGCAACGGAAAGTTGTTGTGCAAGTTGGAATCGCTCATGTTGCTGCCGTACATCAACAGGGCATTGTCGAGCATGGTGTTCTCGCCATCGGGAGTGTTCGCCAGTTTCTGCACGAACTCGGAAAATACCTGGGTGTTGAAAGCTTGCACGCGCGCCAGCCGTTCCAGTTTCTGCGGGTTGTTCTGGTGATGCGAAAGCGGATGGAACGCATCCGACACGCCAATGAAGTTGTAAGGCTGGTTGCTCACTTCCGCTGCCATCATGTAGGTCGCCACGCGCGTCAGGTTGGCCTGCCATGCCAGGTGCAGGATGTCGAACATCAAGCGCATGTGCTCATCGAATTTGTCCGGGATGCCCGATGGAGTTGGCGGCAGCAGGATGTTGGAGCTTTCGTTGTGCGACAGCTTGTCGATGCGGCGCTCAATTTCACGTACGGAGGTCAGGTAATCCTCCAGCAGGGCCTGGTCGCGCGCACCGAGGGTCTTGCGCAAGTCGCCGGCTTCCACGGTAACGAGATCGAGCAGGCTGGCATTTTCGCGTGACAGCAATTCACGTTCCTGGGGCGTATCGCCCTGGCCGAACAGGCGCTGGAACAGTTTGCGCGGGTTGTGTTCCATCGGCAGTGGCGTAGACGGCGTGCTGAAAGCGATGGTCTTGCCGAAGGTGCAGCCGTAGTTGCGATCGCAGGAACCTTCGCCGCCTTCTTCTTCAGTGGCGAGTTCCAGCGAGGGCAGGGGGGTATCCTGGCTGATTTTTTGCGCGATCATCTGGTCGATGGTAACGCCCCCGAATGGATCCTGGCTGATGCGTGGATGCACGCAGCTGAGCCAGGTGCCGGGTGTAATCGCATGCACCGGTTCGCCGATGGCTGGCGCATTTTCCAGGCCACTGATCACGGTAAGCCGGTTCTTGAAGGGCTCCAGTGGTTTCAGGATTTGCGGGAAATCGAAATCAGCCCCGTCCTTGCCCGGAGTCCACTGGTCCATCACCGCGCCATGCGGGAAGTAAACGAACGCAACGCGCGGTTTGGCGGCAGCGGCAGTTTGGGCCAACGCAGTAGCGGCCGGAATCATCGCGTCCAGCAGCGGTAGCGAGATGCTGGCGCCGAGGCTGCGCAGTACGGTGCGGCGTGACAAATGCTTTTTGGTGATAAACATGGTCGTCTTCCTTCAGAGGCTGGTGTTGGCAGCCACGCTATCGGCTTCGGCGTTGGTAGCATCACTGGTGGTATAGACCTCCTTGCGGAAGGCATCGCTCTGCACGATCCCGGTGACAATCGAGGACAAGCGGTAATCATGTTCGGCGGCGGCATGCACGATGGCGCGTACCGTTGGCATGTCGTAATACTCGAGACCGCGGCCCAGTGCGTAGGTCATCAGTTTTCGGGTAAATGTCAGTGCAAACAGTTCCGGATCACTGACCAGCGCCTGCGCCAGATCTGCCGGGCTTTGCACCGGGGTGCCATCGGTCAACAGTCCCGAGGCATCAATGCGCAGGCCGGCATCGGGGTCCTTGTCCTGCCACTGGCCTACCGAGTTGTAATTTTCCAGCGCCAGTCCGAGCGGATCGATCACGTTGTGGCAGGAGGCGCAGGCCGGATTGTCGCGATGGCTGGCCAGACGTTCACGCACTGTCTGGCTTGCCGCGCCTTCGGCAGTTTCCGGGAACGCTTCCACGTTGGGGGGCGGACTCGGCGGTGGCGTGCCAATGAGTTTGTCGAGGATATAGGCACCACGAATAACCGGAGAGGTACGGTTGGCGTAGGAGGTGGTCATCAGCACCGCGCCCTTGCCGAGCAGGCCGTGGCGTTGCGGATCATTCAGGCTCACCCGCTGGAACTGTCCACCGCGCACCTGGTTCAAGCCATAGTGCAGCGACAGGCGCTCGTTGAGGTAGGTATGTTTTGCCGTGAGCAGGTCGTGCACCGGGCGATCTTCGTCGAAGATGCTGCCGATGAAGAGCTCCAGTTCCTTTTCGAAATCAGGAATCAGGTCAGGGGTGAATTGCGGGTAGATGGTCTTGTCCGGATTCACCTGCCTCAGGCCGTCGATATGCAGCCACTGGAAGGCAAAGTTGGTGACCAGTGAGTTGGCTTTCTTGTCGCCCAACATGCGCAGCACTTCGGTTTCAAGGATGTCGGGATCGCTCAACTTGCCTGCAATTGCCTGTTGCAGCAGGGCTTCATCCGGTTGTTGGCTCCACAGGAAAAAGGACAGGCGAGAGGCCAGGTCAATATCGTTGATCGCAAAGACCTGGCCGGGCTTGGCATCGGCAGGCGGCGTGTGTGAGCGGTAAAGGAATTTCGGGCTCGACAGAATGGCCATGATGCCTTTCTGGATGCCGTCATCAAAAGTTCCGCCTTCGCGGCCCTGCGCATAAAAATCCATCGCGCCCAACAGGTCGCTCTCGTCAACCGGACGACGGAAAGCCTTGCGTGCGATAGTGGAGAGAATCTCCCGGGCACAGGTGCGTTCATCAGTGATGGCCTGGGGATAACAGGTGAAGATCTTTTCACGGCTCTGTGTGCTGCTCACCCCAATCGGATTGAACGGACCACGGACGCCGAGGTTGCTGATGCGCGGGCCGCTGCTGACACCCTGTACCAGCGTCGCCATGCCGTCTACCGGCACAAAGCCATGCAGGGTTTCGATCTGTGCCGCAGCGGAGCGTGCGATAAAACTCACTCCGACCCGGTGAACCCCGGCGGGTACGAAGTGACGGATGTTCTTGAAGCGGTCATCGATAGCGCCGATGCCAATGGCCTGGTCAATATCAATGGCACGCAAGTCTTCACGGTCACCCAGCTTCGCTTCGAAAATCTTTTCATCGTCGATCGTGATGATCAAGGTGTTTTCGTCCATCACGCCCCAGACGTAACCACCGCCCACCAGGCCAGACACGGTAAATTCATATTCACCGTCAGCCGGGAAATTGTGCTCGACCACCATGCCGCCGCGGGTCCCCAGCGGCAGGCCATCGCGATGCGTATTCTGCGCAGACGCGGGATCGCCAGGGTATACGCGTCCAGTAGTCGCCGCGTTCGCCTTGCCGATTGCGAGCACGCTTACTTCACGTGCGGCCAGCATGTACTGTTCGAGGAATGAGGGAGATACTTTCAGGATATTCGCGGCATTGTCGAAACCACTGCCCTCGTCATCACGTGGCAGCAGATCATCCGCCACCACTTTTACTCCCAGGATTTCTTCTACGGCGGTCGCATATTCAGTGCGGTTCAAACGATGCAGCACCACAGTGCCAGGATTGGGTTTCTGGGCAGCCACTGCATCCAGCGAGTTTTCCAGTGCATCGATAAAAACGGCACGCTCTTCGCGAGAAGGGCCCTTCTGTCCGACTGGCGGCATCATGCCGGCACGCAGTTTGAGCAACACTTCTTCCCAGATGGCAGGATCAGTATGCAGCGACTCCGGGTTCATGCCTTCAAGGGCGAGGCCGCCGGCAAAGTCGTTGAAGTTGTGACACTTCAGGCAATAGCTTTCCAGCATGTACCATTCGGCACCAACAGCAGCCAACGGATCATCCTGGGCGGAGACGGCACAACTCGCCAGGGCGGCGAGCGCAATGGCATTGCGTAGGGTTTTCATCGTGTTCATCTTCATCATGCTGTTCTGCAAATACTGTCGATAGTCCTGGTGTTTGTACGCAGGCCGGGAGGCCGCGGTCTAACGGCGAATGCTGTAGCGGCGAATTTCAGTCACATGCGGCAAGGTGCCTTCATAGGCCTGGTGCAGGAACAGGGCCGGATCGCCCCAGGTTGCATCGAAGGCGGCAGTGGGCTTGGTAGCCAGGAACTCTGTGTAAGTGCCGCCCTTGTAATAGTGGGTAGCAATCTTGTCGGCCAGATCCATGCACATATCAAGCTGGGCCTGCACATGCGCCTTGTTCACTTCAGTACCTTCGCTGGCAAAGATGCGGGTGCTGTCATAACACAGGGTCAGCAACTGCTGCAGCGAGTTGATCATGCCGCCGATCCAGCCATTGGTGGAGTAATCCAGCAGGGGATAAGCACCGACTGCGACCACGCCACCCGCCATGATCAGGTCGCGGTTCGGAAAGCGCACATACATATCGCCATCGGTATGTGCCTGTGGCAGGTAACCGTATTCGATCGTTTCGCCGTTGAAGCTCAGCTTTTCGTTGTCGTACCAGAACGTTTTGTTGGGCAGCGCCCTGGCAGTGACCGGTTTATAAACCTCATTTTCCCATTTGCTTATGATTTCGGTGGTCAGCCACAGGCGTGTATTCTCATGCGCGATGATGGTGGCGTTTGCCTTGCCCAGGGTTGAGTTGGAGCCAATCTGGTCGCGATGACAATGGGTATTGAAGAGCAGAGAGGGCGTGTTGCTGGTCTTGTCCTTGATCAGTTTCAGCAGGGCTTTTGACGAAGCGGCATTGCCGCCATCGACCAGCGCCACACCCTTGGGGCCGCTTTGTACCAGCACATTGCCACCGGCACCCGTCACCAGGCTCAGGCCGGGTCCAAGGTCGAGCCAGCTCAGGGCAGCAGAGGCGGCAAACACCGGGGTAGAGGCGAGCGCCAGGGTGGCGGAAGCACCCAGGCTGCGGCTAAGCAAAGTACGGCGCGAAATGCTCATAAATCAGGACTATAGGTCTATTTGTCTGGATTGGGATGATACCAAACTTTACCCTCAGCAGGCGCTGCACTATTGAGGCAGCAATAGGGAAGTTCCCGGGACTCGGGATCAAGGGGTCAGGATCAAGGGGTCAGAGTAACTTGATCCCCAGGCTCGATGAAATTTAACAGCTTCAAAGTCCGATCAAGTTACTCTGACCCCTTGATCCTCTCCCTTGATCGGTAGCAAAGAGCTTACTTTCAGGCGCTGCCCGGCTCCGAAAAACACGCAGATGATGGCGGTGGCAATTATCGGCATGTGGCCGATGATCTCTGTGAGTGCCGCATCCAGGTTGTGCTGTACGAAGAAGGTGATATTGGACGTGAGCATAAACCCCGATACCACCAGAATGTTCATGCGCGTGGTTGTGCCCAGCAGCAGGATAACCCCGAACACCACCTCCATCGTGCCGGCGGACAGCACGAAAAGACTGTCAGAGTAGCTCTCCACGCCCAGGTTGTGCATGAAGTTCCACATGTAGGTCTGCACGAAGTCTTCGGCGAAGTCAGGGCGTAGCAGTTTTTCGGCAAAACCCAGGGTGACCAGTGCAATACCGGCCGTGATGCGCAGCACCGGTACTGACCACGGCAACAACCGTGCGCGCACCGCTGCGATGGGATGATGGGTGAAGGCGAGGAAACAGGCGGTGCCGACGATATTCAGGTATTCCAGCACTTCGACAGGGCCGAAGTGCAGCAGCAGGCCTCCATAAAGCGCCAGCAAAAGCAGCGAACCGGCGAACACCAGAGGCGGGAACAGCAACAGCAAACCTGTTAATGCTTCCAGCACCAGCAGGGCCTGCGCAGAGATACCCTCCCAATGGTAATGCGGTGCCAGCACCGAGCCGGTCCAGGCGCTTAGCAGCAGCGAAAGGCCAGTCAGAATGTGCAAACTGCGGATTGTCCACGTACGCAACTGACCGTGTGGCGCTGGCAAATTTGGCAAACGACGATCCAGTAATACAGAAGCAGCGATCAGCACCAGCGCGATCACTCCCCATACCTGCACTGCGGTATCAGCAAGGCTATAGCGCACAAAATCTGCCGGCATCTCATGATCCAGCGGCACGAACCACTTGACGTGGGCGTGGGCCGCAATTGGCAATAGCAGTAAAAGCAGTAAAAGGGGCATTTTTAATCCATCATTAAGACGGGCA
>JBIIWM010000334.1:0-2507 GCA_044338875.1 Pseudohongiellaceae bacterium
CAGAACTGTAAGACTCAAGTCTGGTGGCAATCTGGTCATCGACCAGAACGAGGCGATGACGACCATCGACGTGAATACCGGTGCCTTCCTCGGCAGTCGCAATCAGGAAGAAACCATTTACAAGACCAATCTGGAAGCGGCCAAAGCCATCGCACGCCAACTCAAGGTGCGTAATCTTGGCGGCATCATCATCATCGACTTCATCGACATGAAAGATGAGGAACATCAGCGTCAGGTCTTGCGTACCTTTGCCAAAGCGCTGGAAAAGGATCCGGCCCGGACCAGAATTTCACCATTGTCCGAATTGGGGCTGGTAGAGATGACACGCAAGCGCACGCGAGAAAGCCTCCTGCAAATCCTGTGTCAGGACTGCCCGGTATGCCAGGGCAGGGCTATCATCAAGACGGCAGAAACTGTTTGCTACGAAATATTCCGTGAAATCATGCGTGTCGCCCGTGCTTATGAAAACAAGGCCATTCTGGTCATGACTTCCCAAGAGGTGGTGGATCGCATGCTGGATGAAGAATCCTCTACCATTGCTGATCTCGAAATGCTGACGGGCAAGAACATCAGCTTTCAGGTAGAAGCACTCTACAACACCGAACAATTCGACGTCGTAATGTCCTGAACCGAAAGATTGCAATAAAGAGATGAGTGAAGGCAGCGAACAGCAGAGTCCGGCACCTGCACCTGACACAGGTGCGGGCCAGGCTCGAGACAATCCGGCGGCAACCGTCAGGTTGTCACCTGTGCGCAATTTTGCACAGAGATTGTTCGGTAGATTGCTGAGACTTTGTTTGCGAACGGCGCTGACACTGCTGTTGCTGTTCACAACCTACGTTACAGCCGGCAGATTGCTGATGCCGGCCCTGACTACCCAAAAGCAGGATATTGAAGTTCGCCTCACCCGCATGTTGGGTACACCAGTTGCCATCGGCACCATTGAAGGCGATTGGTTCCGTTTCAGTCCTGGTTTTGCTCTTACCAATTTGGTCTTGCAACTGGACCCTGCTGATCCGCAATCCCGCATCGTGTTGGCAGAGGCGGAAATCACGCTGGATCTTTGGAAAACCCTGTTAAAAGGCCAGCCGGTTCTTGATCTGATCGAAGTAAATCGTATTGAGCTTGCGCTAGACCAATTAGCGGATGGACGCTGGACCTTGCGAGGTCTCGCGCCGGGTGCGCGCGATTACAAGGACATGATTCTTGATCTGTTGCTCGAGACACCGCTCATTACGATAAATGAATCTGCAGTGCGGGTACGCCTGCAGGATGGGCGACAATTGCAGTTGCAATCGGTATTTGTGCAGTTGCAAAACCAGGGAAGGGAACATGAATTGCGGCTGCAGTTCCGGCCTGGAGCACACAACAATCCAGTACTGGTGCATGTGGGACTCAATGGAAATCCACGCACGCGCTTCACTGCAAGTATGTGGGTCGGAGCCTCTTCACTCGAATTGCACGAACAGCTTGTACCCTTCTTGCCAGAAGACTGGCAGCTTGATTCCATCACTGCAGCAGCAGAGTTGTGGGCAGATTTCGATCAAACGGGTCTGCACAGCATAAGCGGGATTGTGAGTAATGTCGGAGTGCATGGCACTCTTGGTAAATCATCTGGTCAATCAGCTGGTGAATCAGCAGTACCGATAGATCTTGCCAACGCAGGTTGGCGTTTTTCCGCGCGGCGTGACCCTCAAAGGCCGCAGCAGGCTACGCTCTGGCAACTTGATCTGCACGAGCTTGCCTTTGACTGGAACAGCACGCCCTGGAATATCCCTTTGTTGCAGTTGCGTTTGCCGCTGGATTCCTCTGCAGTGTGGCAACTGCGCGCGGACACATTGGACATGCAGATGCTGGCCGGCATTGCAGCCACTTTACCGCTGCCTGAACTGGCGCTTTCTGCTGCACAAACGCTGGCTCCCTCCGGAGTGTTGCGGCATGTGCTGCTGGAATCTGATCGCAGCGGGAATTATCCGGATGTCTTCTCATTGAAGGGCAATTTCGAACGGCTGGCCGTTGAAGCATGGCGCGGAGCACCGGCGGGTAATGGCTTTTCAGGTTACGTTGAAACAAGCGCCCATAGTGGCTTTGTTGAAGTAGACGCCGGGAATGTCAGTCTCTACTTTCCCACACTGTTCCGGGAGCCCTGGAATTATCAGCACATCAATAGCCGTGTGAATTGGTCCTTGTTTGACAACGGATTCAGGATCGGCAGCACGCCGATCCTCGTGAGTAATGAGTTTCTGCAGGGTAAAGTCCAGTTCGAGGTCAACAATGAGCGACTGGAAGATAACAAACGAAGTTCCACGCTCAGCTTGATGGTCGGGATGGAGTACATGGATCTTGCTATCCATTCAGCCTATTTGCCTACCCTGCCGCGCATCGCTCCGACAATAGCCTGGCTCGATACGGCCTTGCAGGGTGGTCGTATCGTCAACAGTGGTTTCATTCTCCGTACCCCGATCGGCCGCAATACTGAGCCGGATTCAGTGACCCACGCGTCCTGG
>JBIIWM010000335.1:0-2503 GCA_044338875.1 Pseudohongiellaceae bacterium
CAGCAAGGGCAGGACTATTGCGAGCACAAGTACGCCGCCGGGAACGGAGCCGCCGCCGTCATTGGATGAGTAGCTTTTTTTGCCACCACCAAAGAAGCCAGAGAATTTCTTCATGAGATCAGCCAGCACCTTGTCGAGGTCTGGCGGTCCTTGATCTTTTTTGCCTGAGTTTCCGGAATTGCCGGAACGCGAGCCCCAAGGATCGTTTTCGCGATCGTCTTTGTCTGGTTCGTTCCAGGCCATGCGTGCTCCAGTCAGTAAATTATTGCGGAATGAGGGGTAGTGTCCAAACCGGGTGGGGATTCTAGCGGATTATGCCGGGCAATTACACCGCTTCATCCAGCGGGTTGCCCAGTCCAGCTGGGGTCTGCAGGCCTGATTCCGGGTGTGCCGGACCAGCGGTTTGGTCGGACGAGGGCGGAGCTTCCTGGCCCGTTTCCGGGAAATAGAGTTCAGGGTTCATTCCCGCCTCCTTGAGCATGCGGCTGAAGTCCTCCCTGGGCAGGCGCAGGTCCAGCACGGTGTGTCCGGATTCATCGGTTTGCTCGGCGAGTACCGCCCCGCATTGGTAGAAGCGTGCGCGTAGCTTGCCCTTGTCGGGGTCGAGGGTCACGCTGATGGTGATTACGTCTTCGCCCAGCAGCTCGGCGATGGCCTGCATCAGGTCAGGAATGCCGGCACCGGTATGTGCGGAAACCCACACACGGCAGGGTTTGCCCGATTCATCGCGCTCGATGCCGGGTTTCATGTCAGGCAGCAGGTCGACCTTGTTGAACACCAGCAGGCTGGGGATGTCTGCAGCCCCGATTTCGCTGAGCACGGCAGTTACCTCTTCCATGAATTGCAGGCGCTCGTCATTGTGGCAGTCCACCACATGCAGCAGCAGGCTGGCCTGCACGGTTTCTTCGAGGGTAGCGCGGAATGCATCCACCAGTTGATGGGGTAGCTGCCGGATAAATCCTACAGTGTCGGCGAGAATGGCGGATCCGAAATTTGGAATCTGGATCTTGCGCAGCGTGGAGTCGAGCGTGGCAAAGAGCTGGTTGGCCACATAGATGTTGTCACCGCTCAGGCGGTTGAACAGCGAAGATTTGCCGGCATTGGTGTAGCCCACCAGTGAAACCGTGGGGATTTCAGCGCGCTTGCGCGAACGTCGACCCTGATCGCGCTGGCTTCTGACTTTTTCCAGGCTCTTGTTGATTTGCTTCATGCGCACGCCAATCAGGCGCTGGTCGATTTCCAGCTGGGTTTCGCCAGCGCCACGCAGGCCGATACCGCCTTTCTGGCGGTCAAGGTGAGTCCAACCGCGCACGAGGCGCGTGGAGGCATGCTTGAGTTGGGCGAGTTCCACCTGCAACTTGCCCTCGTGACTGCGCGCACGCTGGGCAAAAATATCGAGAATCAGGCCGGTACGGTCGAGTACCCGGCATTCCAGGGCTTTTTCGAGGTTACGCTCCTGGCTGGGACTGAGCGTGTGGTTGAAGAGCACCAGTTCGGCATGGTGTTCGGCAATGGCCGCAGCGATTTCCTCAACCTTGCCGCTGCCGATGAGGTAGCGTGGAGTAGCCCCGCGGCGTGAAGCAATAATCGTTGCGGCAGGGACGGCACCGGCAGAAATGGCCAATTCCTCGAATTCCATGGCATCGGCCTCATCCTGGGATGATTCCATGCCAATCTGCACGAGTATTGCTACTTCCCCGCTTTCGGGTCTTTCAAAAAACAATTCAGCCTCTGTCAGCTTTGCGCTTGTCAGGGTTCGCGCAATGGGTTCGGGCAGTGCCCGGCGCTACCGTCAAAGACGGCATGCCTTTTAGACTATGTTGTTGCCTGAGTCTTCGTCCATGTCGCCTTCACCGGTACCCAGCATCGGAACCCTGATTTGACGGGCTGGAACGACGGTGGAGATGGCATGCTTGTAAACCATCTGGTTAACGGTGTTCTTCAGTACGATGACAAACTGATCGAAAGACTCGATTTGACCCTGTAATTTGATGCCACTGACAAGATAGATAGCCACGGGGACTTTCTCCTTGCGCAGTACATTCAGAAAAGGGTCTTGTAGAGAATGCCCTTTTGACATTTTCCATCTCCTAATTGGGGTTGTTTAATCCGGGATTCTGGAGCGGATGTAGGCGATTCTCCGCAAACAAGCACCAGAATCCACGCTCATTTTTCAATTCATGCATCAATTCGTGGATCAATGGTCATTATAGGGTGACTAGAGTCCCGCCTACCAGTAATTGGCGGCGGCATTGAGGCTTTTCAAGTGCTTCTTCATAATATTTCCATCCTCGGCATTCAGGCTGCAGTGAATCTCATGAAGTTCTTTCCAGCCGCGCAGCCAGGTCAATTGGCGTTTGGCCAGTTGGCGCGTGGCGGCAATGGCTTTTGCGACCATGGTGTCATAGTCATATACGCCATCGAGATAGTCCCAGACTTGCCGGTAGCCCACGCTGCGAATGGAGGGCATGGCTGCATCCAGGTCTCCGCGTGCTTTGAGGCC
>JBIIWM010000115.1:0-8917 GCA_044338875.1 Pseudohongiellaceae bacterium
CCGAATGGCTGGCCAACGCCGAGTTCCCGCTGGTCATCAGCTCCAGCACCGGACGTGATCCCGCCAACGTGGCCAAACTGACGCGCATTGCCGAGCAGTTCGGCATTGGTGTGGCGCTGCCCGGTGAGCCCGGCGCGCGCGAACTGAATATCGCGACCACCCATCCGCTCTATCTTGGACAAAACCCGGCAGCGGCCATTGCCAAAGCGGACGTGATTCTGTCGATTGATTGTGAAGTGCCATGGTGGCCCAGCATGGTGAGCCCGCGCGCGGACGCCAAGCTGATTCATATTGCGCCCGATCCTTTCTTCATTCGTTATCCGGTGCGCGGCTTCCAGGCCGATCTCGCCATCGCCGGCTCTTCATCCATTGCCCTGAGCCAACTGGAAGATGCATTGACCGGGATCTGCAAAGGCAAGGAAGCCAGCATCAACAAACGCAAGGAGCAATTCACGGCAATTTCCGCGGCACGCACCGCCGATGTGAAACAGCTGATGCAGTCGGTCGCCACGCGTACGCCACTGCATCCCGCATGGATCGCTCACTGCATCAATGAAATCGTTGATGAAGATACCGTAATCGTCAACGAGCTCGGCGTGCCACTTGATTTCCTGTTCCTGAACACAGCGCGCTCTTATCTTTCCAGCAGCCTCGCGGGCGGTCTCGGTTTCGGCCTCGGCGCCTCGCTGGGTGTAAAGATGGGCGCGCGGCACAAGAAAGTGTTCCTGCTTGTCGGTGATGGTTCCTACATGTTCGGCTGTCCCACTGCAGCACATCACGCCGCGAAGTTGAATGGTCTTGCAACAACAACACTCGTGATGAACAACGCACGTTGGCATGCTGTGCATCGTTCGACACTGGGCATGTATCCGGATGGACTGGCATCAAAAGAAACTATCATGCCGCTGGTGTCTCTGGGCGATTCTCCCGAGTATCAGGACATCATGAAAGCGTGTGGTGGTTATGGTGAGAAAGTGAGTGCGCCTGATCAATTACCTGCTGCACTCAAGCGCTGCCTTGAAGCCAACGCGAAAGGACAATCTGCGCTGTTGAATGTCATCAAGTGCGACTGAAGACAACCCGGCGTGACTAGCGAAGCGTTATTAACGTTCATCCTCGCATCGACCTTACTGTCGTTGGCGCCCGGCCCTGACAATATTTTCGTGCTGCTCCAGTCTGCTCTGCACGGACGCAAAGCCGGGCTGCTTGTGACACTCGGGTTATGCACGGGATTACTGGTGCATACCTCGTTGGTGGCGGCTGGTGTCGCAGCCATTTTCCTGGTCAATGCAGTAGCGTTTTCTTTGCTGAAATTCGCCGGTGCTTTCTATCTGGTTTTCCTCGCAGCACAGGCTTGGCAGGCCGGTTCCAGCAACCTGGGCACGTCTATCCAGCCCCCATTGAGTCCCTGGCAGCTGTATCGGCGCGGCATCTTCATGAACGTCACTAATCCCAAGGTGGCAATCTTCTTCCTGGCATTCCTGCCCCAGTTCGCGACGCCCAACCAAAACGGAATTGCAATACAAATCATATTGTTAGGTTTTACTTTCATTGTAATTACCGCGCTCGTCTTTAGCCTTGTCGCGGTCCTGTCGGCGCGTTTGGCCTTATGGTTCAAGCATTCTCCCGGCGTACAGCAAGGCATGAATCGGATTGCAGCCATGGTTTTTGTGGCCTTGGCAGTGCGTCTTGCGTTAACCTCGCAGTAGCTCCACAAAGTTTGCACACTGTTCCCGCGTGTGTCCCTGTGCGTGGGGTGGGAACACTCTCTTTTCTACCGATTTTCCTCCTGTCAAGACATGAAATGTCACCCCTGACTCTCTATAATCGCGGTCCGCGTTTTGATCCGTCTGAGGGGACGTACGCGGTTTAGACATCTACCATCTATAACTACAAAATGAGACTAAGGATCACTATGGCTACTCCGAAAAACAGTAAATCCAAACCAGCTCTCACCCCGGCTGACGATTTTTCAAGTCTTTCCATCGAAGAACAAACTGCCCGTTTCCTCGCTCAAGGCGGCAAAGTTCAACAAATTCCTTTGGGCGTAAGCGGCCAGGTAGCTACTTCCGGTCCACGCCATATCACCCTGGGCAAGCGTCACCTCCAGGCGAACTAAGCACTACAAGATACTGCTCAACACCAATTGCTGCTTTGCTGCTTTGACCCTGCCCTCCGGCGGGGTTCGTTTTTTCTGGCCCCCCCAAATTTCCCTTCGTTTTATACTTGCCTCGGCTAAGTGATTGATTTAATTTGACCTCTTCTTTGTCATTACAGATTGATTATGAACGTCCCAGTTCGCCCCATTAGTTACGACAGCCTGCGCCAGCTTCTCGCTCCACGCGCTCGCGACAGTCACAAAGGAGCCTATGGTCATGCCCTTGTCGTCGGTGGTGCCCCTGGTTTTGGTGGCGCAGCACTGATGGCGGCCGAAGCAGCAAGCCGCACCGGAGCAGGCCTCACCTCGGTTGCCACGCATCCCGATCATGCTGCGGCCTTTTTGAGTCGGCGTCCCGAACTGATGGTTCATCCCATCCATGATTTCGACGTTATTAACGTTGTGACGAGTCAGACGACTGTTCTGTTGGCAGGGCCAGGCCTTGGCCGCAGCGCGTGGAGCGTACAGTTGCTCCAGACAGCAGTGCAGGCAGCATTCACCCGGCAGTTACCCGTGGTGCTGGATGCCGATGGCTTGAATCTGCTCAGTGAGGGGCAGCTTTCCCTGCAGCTTGCGGGGAACCCTGAAGGCAAATGTCAGTGGATACTCACTCCTCATCCTGGTGAAGCAGCCCGCCTGCTGCAAACCCGGACAGAGGAAGTACAGGCGAACCGGGAAGAGGCCGTACGCGAGCTGCAGCGCCGCTTCGGCGGAGTGGCCGTGCTGAAAGGGGCGGGTACCCTGATCTGCTTCGATCGACAGGGCCGGCAGCAAGTGGAAACCTGCGTGCATGGCAATCCAGGCATGGCTTCGGGAGGCATGGGCGATGTACTTGGCGGCATCATCGCCGGACTGCTGGCACAAGGCCTCAGCCTGGCAGACAGTGCGCGACTGGGTGTCTGCCTGCATAGCAAGGCAGCCGACCTGTGCGCCGACCATGATGGCGAGCGCGGCATGCTGGCCTGCGACCTGTTTCCTTACCTGAGAACCCTCCTGAACCCATGACTGCGATAAAGAGCACCGTAACAACGATCCCTGTCACCGCCATCCCCGGAACTGCCGGCGCCATTGAGTTAACAGACGCAGACGCCACCGTCGCGTTTGGCCGACGTCTGGCAGCCCTGTTCGACGGACACGGCCTGATTACCCTGCAAGGCAACCTGGGCGGTGGCAAAACCACTCTCAGTCGCGGCCTGATCCAGGCGATGGGGCATGAGGGCAACGTAAAAAGTCCGACCTACACGCTGGTAGAGCCCTATGAATTACCCGATCAGCGCCGCGTCCTCCATTACGACCTGTACCGGCTGGCCGACCCCGATGAGCTGGAATTTCTCGGTATGCGCGACTTTATCGATGACAACACGCTAACCGTGATCGAATGGCCAGAACGTGCCGGCGCACTGCTGCCACCAGCTGATCTGGCATTGCTGCTCGAGATCCACGGCAAGGGCAGGAAACTGACGTGGCAGGCCCATACCGAACGCGGCGCCGAGATCGCCAAACGGCTTGATGCCCAGCTCAAGACCGCCTGTTAGCTCACAAAGCTGTAAAATTTTCTAGCTTTGTGCCGCATCTACATGTAAATTAAAGAAATATTTACACCGAATGCGGCCCAAGATGCTGAACCCCCGGTTCATGACCTGCCTTGTGTTGCTCAGTTGCTGTTGCAGCTGGGCCAATGCGGCTGTGGTGGAAAGCATGCGGACCTACCGCTCACCTGAATATACACGCCTGGTGTTTGACCTCGATTCCACGCTGGAACACCGCGTTTTTACCCTCGAAAATCCCAACCGGGTCGTGATCGACCTGATCGGCTCGGAATTACGCGGCACCCTGGCTGACTCCGACATCACCGACACCCCGATTTCCAGCGTCCGCAGCGCCCCACGCAATCAAGGCGATGTGCGCGTAGTGTTCGACCTGCACCACAAGGTACAACCACGCAGCTTCCTGGTGGCGAAGAATGAGCAATACGGCGATCGTCTTATCGTCGATCTCTATGATGCCGATGTCGATGCCTCTGCCGCGCAACCGGCAAGCAACCCAACCCCGGTGGCTGCCGCCATCGAAACTGCAGCAGCCAACAACAATCGAGACATTGTGATCGCCATTTCAGCCGGGCATGGCGGCGACGATCCTGGCGCCATCGGTGTCAATCGCCTGATGGAGAAACGGGTAGTACTGGCCATTTCCAGGGAAGTGGAAGCGCGTATCAATGCGATACCAGGCTTCCGCGCCGTGATGATTCGTGACGGCGATTATTATGTGGGCCTGCGCGAACAGATCGATATCGCTCACAGCCACAACGCCGACCTTTTCGTTGCCATTCATGCCGATGCGCACAGCAACAGCAGCGCGCAAGGCTCGACGATTTATGCCCTCTCGCACAACGGTGCTACCAGTGAACAAGCAGAGCGCCTCGCCGAAAAGGAAAACAGTGCCGACCTGATTGGCGGTGTTGGAACAGTCAGTCTGCGTGACAAGGATGCGGTGCTGGCCAGCGTACTGCTGGACCTGAGCATGACCGCCACGGTTGCCACCAGCCTGGAAATCGGCGACAGCATCATTGGCTCCCTCGGCAACGTCATCCGCATGCGCCGCAAGAATGTGGAACAGGCGGCCTTCGTGGTGCTCAAGTCGGCCGACATCCCGTCCCTGCTGATCGAATCCGGCTATGTGACCAATCCGAATGATGCGAAAAACCTCGACTCCGGCGTGTGGCGCCAACGCTTTGCCGGCGCCCTCGCAGATGGCATTACGGCCTGGTTCCACGACCGACCGCCACGCGGCACCTGGGTCGCCTGGCAGAAAGACAACGGCAGCCTTGCACCGGCCACCTATACGGTCAAACGGGGCGATACCTTGTCGGAAATCGCCGAGCGCCACCATGTGTCCATGGCGTTGCTGCAAAGCATCAACAATATGAAGTCAAATGAAGTGCAACTGGGACAGACCCTGAAAATGCCGGTTGCGGCCGGCACCACTCCGGCCCCCTCCTTCCGGGAGCACAAGATCAGCCGCGGCGAAACGCTGTCACAAATCGCCATGAGTTATGCAGTGCCACTTGAAATACTGCGTGAAACCAATCAACTGAAGAATGATAAGATACGCGTCGGTCAAGTTATCAAGATACCAACGACGTAAGTGCCTGCCTCACAACCTGCCAGGATCCAACTGCTCAGCCAGCGCCTCAGCAACCAGATTGCTGCCGGTGAGGTGGTCGAGCGCCCGGCTTCCGTAGTCAAGGAGCTGCTGGAAAACAGCCTCGACGCCGGTGCCGACCGCATCGATATAGACCTTGAAAACGGCGGCATCAAGCTGGTGCGCATCCGCGACAACGGTAACGGTGTCGACAAGGATGACCTGCCGTTGGCCTTGAGCCGCCATGCCACCAGCAAGATCAGCACCCTGGATGACCTCGAAGCCATCGTGAGCCTGGGTTTTCGCGGCGAGGCACTGGCGAGTATCAGCTCAGTCTCGCGTCTCACCTTCATCTCGCGCACCATTCATGCCGAATCGGCCTTCCAGGTGGAAACCGAAGGGCGCGACATGAGTTCGTCCGTCTCCCCTGCTGCCCATCCGGTCGGCACTACGGTGGAAGTACGCGATCTCTTTTTCAACACGCCGGCGCGCCGGAAATTCCTGCGCACCGAACAAACCGAATTGCAGCGCATTGATGAAATGGTGCGGCGCATTGCCCTTAGCCGCTTCGATGTCGCCATGAACGTACAGCACAATGGCCGCGTGGTGCATCGTTATGAAAAAGCCGACACCGAGCAGGCAAAGCAGCGTCGCGTGGCGCAAGTTTGCGGTCCAGCCTTCGTGGAAAATTCCGTCTTCATCAGTTATGAAAGCACTGGCCTGAAACTCTGGGGCTGGGTTTCGCTGCCAACATTTTCGCGCAGCCAGGCTGATCAGCAGTATTTCTTCGTCAATGGCCGCGTGATCCGCGACAAGCTGGTGAGCCATGCGATCAAGCAGGCCTATCGCGATGTGCTGTTCCATGGCAGGCATCCAGCCTTCGTACTGTATCTGGAACTGGATCCGGCCATCGTGGATGTAAACGTGCATCCCACCAAGCATGAAGTGCGCTTCCGTGATGGCCGCCTTGTGCATGATTTCCTGTTCAGCGCGCTGCATCGCGCCCTTGCCGATGTGCGTCCGTCCGATCGCGTCCAGGAGCAGAGTGCCTCTACTGCTCCAAGCCCATTGCCAGAAAGCCTCTTTACCCAGGAACGCATGGCGCTGTATTCACCCGGTGCAATCAACTCTGGCGCTTATGCGGCAGAAACCCGTGCCAGCCAACAGGATATTCGCGGTCAATTTGCAGCATTTGACGCTTTCCGCAACGCCACGCCCGCCAATTCGCCCCTGCCCCAAACGGCCGCAGACTTGCCGCCGCTGGGTTATGCGCTCGCGCAACTGCACGGCATCTATATCCTCGCACAAAACGCATTAGGCCTGATCGTTGTCGACATGCATGCCGCCCATGAACGCATCACATACGAGCATTTGAAACATGCCGTTGGCAATGAAGACATCAAGGTGCAACCAATGCTGGTACCGGTAGCTGTGGCGGTCAGTGAAGCCGAGGCAGATTATGCGGAAGCACAGCAGGCTGCCTTGCATGCGCTGGGCATGAGCGTTGACCGCATGGGGCCGGAAACACTCAGCATCCGGCAGATACCCGCTATTCTCAACAAACAGGATGCGGAACAGATACTGCGCGACGTGCTGTCAGACCTGATGGAACACGGCAGCAGCCAACGCATTGAAACTGTTCGCGATGAGTTGTTGGCCACGATGGCCTGTCATGGCTCTGTGCGAGCCAACCGCCAACTCTCGCATGCTGAAATGAACGCATTGCTGCGCGACATGGAGCGCACCGAGCGCAGCGGCCAATGCAATCACGGCAGGCCTACCTGGGTGCAACTGACGGTGAATGAACTGGACAAACTGTTCTTGCGCGGACAGTAGGATCCCGGCATGCCCGGGCATGCCGAGCTGCTACGGAAGCCCAGCCACCTGGACCGGCTTGCCCCAATAGCGACCCAGCAACAAACCCTGTTGCTCGCTGCTGCCGCTGGTAAAAAAACTCACCCGTCCCGGTTCGATATTGCCATTGAGCAAGTCCAGCTCTGCCAGCCGGCGTTGCAATTCACGCGCCACCGCATCGCCCGCATCGACGATGGCGATGTGCGCTCCGGCGAGAGCGCGAATTTCCGGCTTGATCAGGGAATAATGGGTGCAACCCAACACCAGCGTGTCGGCGCCCTTGTCGAGCAAGGGCTGGATGAAGCCCTGCAACATTGACTGCAGCACCGTTGGCTCAAGTTGCAATTTTTCAATCTGCTCGACCAGCCCCGTGCACGGACAGGAAATGATTTCGACAGCGTGGTTGAAGCGATTCTGCAAGTTGAGGAATTTTTCGCTGGTGATGGTGCCGCGCGTGGCCAGAACGCCGACCACGCCAGACTTGCTGCCGGCTGCCGCAGGTTTCACCGCAGGTTCTACCCCAATGATCGGAAGTGCATAACGAGCACGCAAGTCGGCAATGGCAGCAGCCGTAGCGGTATTGCAGGCCACCACCACTGCCTTTACACCCTGGGCAAGAAAAAACTGCATGATGCTTTCGCTGCGGGCGCGGATATATTCCTGTCCCTTTGGACCGTAAGGCGCATGAGCGGTATCGGCAACGTAAAGCAGGTTTTCGTGCGGCAACAGTTGATGAATGCCGGACAGGATGGACAGTCCGCCTGCGCCGGAATCAAAAATACCGATGGGTGCTGCTGACATCAAAGCGTTGCTGCCTGGGGTTAGGATGCGCTCATTGTAACGTACTGGCACCAACTCAACAGGCAGTCGATGCCAAGGCCTCATGGCCAACACCCCGTGCTATAGTGCCGAAGCATTTCTCCAACACCGCAGCCATGTCTCAAACACAGTCCCAATTACCCCCTGCCATCTGCCTGATGGGCCCTACTGCCTGCGGAAAAACCGCTGCTGCCGTGGAGTTGGTGCAAGAGTTTCCCTTCGAGATCATCAGCGTCGATTCAGCGCTGGTGTACCGCGGACTGGATATCGGCTCCGGCAAACCCGACAAGGCGACGCAGGCGCTTGCGCCGCACCACCTGATCGATATTCGCGATCCCGCCCAAACCTACTCTGCCGCCGAGTTCAGGCAGGATGCCCTGCGCGAAATTCGCGCCATCCAGGCCAAAGGCAAAATACCGCTATTGGTCGGTGGCACCATGCTGTATTTCAAGGTACTGCGTGATGGCCTGGCGAGCATGCCTTCGGCCACCCCCGGGATTCGCGCCGGGATTCTGGCCCGGGCTGCAAGCGAAGGCTGGCCAGCCCTGCACCAGCGCTTGCAGGAAGTTGATCCTGTTGCTGCCGCACGCATCCACCCCAACGACCCCCAGCGACTGCAGCGGGCGCTGGAAGTATACGAAGCCAGTGGCCAATCGATGACCGAACTGCATCGGCTTTCCCCAGTGGGCAATAGCCAGGATCTGCCATGCCAGCTGATTTTCCTGGCAATGCTGCCGACAGAGCGCCAACAGCTGCATGCACAAATCGAGAAGCGTTTCTTGTCCATGCTTGAGGCAGGGCTACTGGATGAAGTCAAAGGCCTCAAAGCACGCGGAGACCTGGATGCAGCCATGCCCTCCATTCGCAGCGTGGGCTACCGGCAAGTCTGGGACTATCTCGATGGCGTATATGACTATGACACCATGGTCGCAAAAGCCATTGCCG
>JBIIWM010000065.1:0-12644 GCA_044338875.1 Pseudohongiellaceae bacterium
GTACTCGGCAACGGAAGTGGCAGCGATGATGCCGCAGCGGGCAAAAGTCAGACGTTCCTGGTTAAGGAACCAGGGCAGTTGTTCAACAAGCCCCAGCGCTTTTTTGTGTTTGCCGGCTTTCTCAGACCCATTCAGGAAATCGGCATCGAACAAGTCAGCCACGTCTTCACTGTGGACTGGACCGAAACCAATACGACCCTGGGCCGTTTCAATTTCGACCAGTGGCTCGAGGAAGCAGGCACCACGAGAACCGTTGCGGACGATTTCGATATCCAGATTGCGGTATTTGGCTTCTGTGGCAATGGCTTTCACCAGTGCTTCGGCGCCGAGGGATGAAGCAGTAGTTTCGCGCGGAATATAGACCCGGATGCTCATCTTATTTGGCCTCCGCCGCGTTGCTGGCCAGTTCTGCAGCCAGTTTCTTGAATGATTCTTGCGTTACCCGGCCATAGGTCTGTTTGTCGACCATGATGTTGGGGGAACAGGCGCAGTTGCCGAGGCAATAGACTTTTTCCAGCGTGAACATGCCGTCGGCAGTGGTTTCGTGGAAGTCGCAGCCCAGCAGTTGTTTGGCGGCCTTCGTCAGTTCATCGGAGCCCATGGCCTGGCAAGCTTCCGCCTGGCAGATACGAATGGTGTATCGACCTGGCTTGCTGCGACGGAAGTCGTGGTAGAAGCTGGTCACACCATGCACTTCGGCGCGCGACAGATTGAAGAACCGGGCCAGCATCGGCATGGCAGCCTCGTCCACATACCCAAAAGTCGCCTGCAGTTTGTGCAGGGCTTCGATCAGTGTACCGGGTTGGTCTTTGAATACCTGTACGACTTCGGATGCCAATTCCAGGGAGAACTCCCGGAAACGGGACGGACTTGCTGTCTCAATCATGGTGCTGCCACTTGTCACAGGGGGACGGAGGTGTCGCTCAAGGTCCGTCCGGGATTATTAATTCTATTTGTTTTTCAATGTGTTATTTGTGCCGAACCAAGCGGTTCGGGGCGCATTCTAGCACGGCAAAAACGGGAGCAGCAATGAGGCGTTCCCGGGTCCTGAAAGGACGCTAATGCTAACAGGATGGCAGCGTCAGAACCAGTCAGGCTGCCCTGCGCAGAGTTAACGGGATACCCACATTTCAGCCATGGATACCTGCTGCTGAATTCTTGTAGTTTGAGTTGGAGTTTGGGACACCCGCGAAGTAGCTTAAGCGCACAGGCTCGCTCGGGTGTGCTCCGCTTGTGCGCGTGGCTCCGCGCCGGACACACCCGACCAAGCCTCTATCTGGCATCGAGCGCGTGGGTGTCCGTCCAGCGCAGTGAGCTGTTCAGAAAATCAAAGAACCTGACCCTCTGATTTTGTAGTTGGGATATCTGGTCTGTCGCTTTAGTAACTCTGACGGCGGAGCTGGGTTGAGCGCAGGTGCGATTGATTGGGAAGTTCAATGCTGCACAGCAGATAGAACAGTCCCTACGGAGCACCAGAAGGCGCAAACATCAGCAGCGCATTACCAGAAAGCCCATTTTTGACGCCGACATAACCAGTGGAGACAAAGAGCCGACGTCCAGCGACAACCGGTCCCACGGCCCCCATGGAGCCACCGGATGTCGCAACAGCATTAGTACTCTCGTAAGAGCGCACGGTGTCGTAGCTCCACAGTTCCCTGCCGTCTTTTGAAGACAGAATCCGCAACATGCCATCCCAGCCACCGGATATCACCAGATCGTCACTGACGGTGAGTGGACCATCCTGGCCCGGATGGTCCACGCGTTCGGTGGAAGGAGACAGCGGAGCGAACCACTGCAGTTCCCCATCGCTGATACGCAGTGCAGCAATGCCACCGGAACCCAGGCCGAAATAAACCTGTTCCGCATCGCTGGCACCGCCCCAGACAATCTTGCCGCCAAATTCATTGGGGTTTTCTACCAGCAGGGTGCGCCAGCGCTGGCTGCCGCCGTCCAGGTTGAAGGCACGCACATAACCGCTTTTTTGGCCGGTCACCAAAAACCGATGGTCGGCGCTGCTCACCAGCAGGCCGGGGGAACCATAGTCCTGATCCGGACCACAGTCGTCAGGGGCATTTGCACCCAGGCAGGCAACGGTCCAGATATCATCTGTGGTGCCGGGATTGATCCAGAGGATTTTGCCACTGGCAAGGTCCATGCCCAGTACGGCATCGCTAGCGATATCGGCCGGTGCGGAGTAGGCGTCACCGGTCGTGACATAAAAGCGTTTGTTGGCGAGATCAATGGTGGGCGCGCTCCAGATGGCGGCACCCGACGGGCCCTGGGTCTGGGCGCCGGTTGCTTGCACCGGATTCTGGATCGTGTGCTGCTGCCATAACACGGCGCCCGTTGCAGCATCCAGGCTGACAACACTCCCGCGGAACGAGCAGCAGGGGTAAGTTGGGACGGCGGCGATGCCTTCTTCACTTGAAGACACAGGTACCAGTAAACGGTCTGCGGTGATGTCGTCCGCAAGCTGAAAGTACTGTGGCGCACCTGTCAGAATTGCAGCAGGGTGCGCTTCCACTTTGGTCAGCCAGACCTGGACTCCTGAGTACGCATCCAGCGCGTAGACCTGCGCCGAGCGATCACCGAAGAACAACAACCAGCGTCCGCCAATCTGCGCCAGTGCCGGTGCTGTACGCACGCCAGTGGCCGCCTTGAAGGTCCAGTGGGTACAGCCGCTGTTTGCATCCAGTGCATGGACGGTACCGGATTCTGAACCTGCATAGAGTACGTCACCCTGCACTACGGGATTGCCAATGGCAGAACCGGCATCGGGAAAACCGAAGGCCCAGCGTAATTCAAGTGAAGCAAGATCGCCGCTATCGATGCCAGCGGTAGCCTGGCGCGTGTTGTGCAGACCGTTGCCCCACCCGGACCAGGAGTCGTTTGCAGCTGCAGCAAGCTGCAGTGGCTGGGTACATTGCGCTGCATGGCTGGCAATGGCGCCGAGTGCGAGTCCGCAGAAAACACTGTAGCGAAGTATGCATGACAGGAGTTTGCGTAACAGAGATGTTGGCAAATACAGTCCAGCGCTTCCGTTCCTGCTGCTCATGAAAGAATCCGGTCGGCTCCGTGATAAATGTTGAAACCTGCGTCACCGAGGAAGCCGACAAGGGTGATGTTGAATTCCTGCGCAAGTTCCACTGCCAGTGAAGAGGGAGCTCCTACTGCCAGGAGCATGGGACAACTGGCGGCCAGTGCTTTCTGCAGCATTTCGAAACTGGCTCTGCCGCTGATCAGAATGCCGCAATTGTTCATGGGGATCCTGCCTTGTTGCAGCAAGGTGCCGGTGAGTTTGTCCATCGCGTTGTGGCGACCGATGTCTTCCTTGACCAGTTCTATCTCACCGTGCTGATTGAACACCGCTGTCGCATGATTGCCGCCAGTGAGATTGAACAGTACCTGGTGGCTGTAGAGCATGTCTGACATGCGCATCAGTGCTGAGGCATGAATACTGAAACTGTTGTTGAGCAAGACCGGAAAGCCTGTGAGGCTAAGGGTTTCCAGCGACGCCTTGCCGCACACACCACAGCTTGAAGTGGTATAAAAATGGCGTTCCAGCCGCAGGCTGTCGACCTTGATATCCTCGCGCAGTTCGATGCGCAACACGTTGTCGGTCCCGGCATCAATGGACGTGACTTCCCCGGCACTGGTGATGATGCTTTCGGCGAACAGGAAACCCAACGCGAGCGCAATGTCGTCACCAGGAGTACGCATGGTGATGGCAATGCTTTTGTGGATGCGGCCGCGCCGCGCATCGGTATAGCCAAGCCTGATCTCAAGTGGCTCTTCCATGGCGAGTTTGTCCGCCACGCTGGTGCGTGTGCCATTACGGATGCGAACTACCTGGGTAGTAGTATAGGTAGGGTCAGCCGCGTTTGTAGTGTCAATGGTCGTCATGGATGAAATTCAGGGGTTTGATGAGACGCCCATTGTCCGTGTCGATCACCACATCGGCAAGGCGCAATGTGAAAGTGCCCCCGGACAGATCCCTGAAATAATGCTTGAGCGTGGATGCGACGGCAGGAAATGCCAGATCCTGCCAGGGCACCTCGTCTTCGCTGAACAGCGCTACCTCCAGGCTTTCTGCGCCTGGAGCAAATTCGGGAGCAAGCAGGCTGGCGCGGAAAAACAAATGCACCTGATCGATATGAGCGACGTTGTAGAGTGAGTAGAGGTCGTGGACCTCGATGATCGCACACGCTTCCTCGAGGGTTTCCCGCACAGCAGCTTCCTGCGTGCTTTCCCCGTTTTCCATGAAGCCCCCCGGCAGGGTCCACAAGCCATGCCGGGGTTCAATCGCACGTTTGCACAAGAGGACCTTGTTTTGCCAGGCAGGGATGGAGCACACGATGATGCGCGGGTTCTGGTAATGAATCACTCCGCAGTGATCACAGACATGACGTTCGCGGTCATCCTGTTGCGGGATGCGCAAGGTCAGCGGGTTGCCGCACTGGCTACAAAATTTCATGACCGGGTCCCAAGTGTTGCTAATCCAGGGTATTGGCCTGCATCTCGTTGTGGTCTTCGACCTCATCGGGAGACAGCGCCCACATGCGCACTGTCTTGATGATATTGTCTTTCACCTGGATGATTTCAACGCAGTGTTCCGGAAGGCGAATGCCGACATGGTTGTCGGGAATGCTTTCCAGCATCTCGGTCAGCAGTCCGCTCAATGTCTTGGGTCCGTCAGTCGGCAAACTCCAGTCCAGTGTGCGGTTGATATCGCGAATCGACGCGCTGCCTTCGATCAGGTAACTGCCATCTTCCTGCGGATGGATGTCGGTGGTTTCCTCGGAAAGATTGGTAGTGAAGTTGCCCACAATCTCTTCGAGAATATCTTCCAGCGTGATGACGCCTTTCACATCGCCGTATTCATCCACGACCAGGGCGATTCGTCGTTTCTCTTTCTGGAAATTCACCAATTGGGTGGTGAGGGGCGTGCTTTCGGGAACGAAATAAGTCTCACGCGTCAGCTGCATGAGTTCATCCTTGGTGGGTTCGGCCATCACCATCAGGCGTGCAGCATTGCGCACATGCAGGATGCCAACCACATGGTTGATGTCGCGCTTGTACACCGGCAAACGCGTGTGCGAGCTGTTGGACAGGGTCTGGAGGATCTCGTCCATGGAATCTTCCAGGTCAATGCCGACAACATCATTGCGCGGGATCATGATGTCGTTGACTGTGACTTTTTCCAGGTCGAGTACATTGAGCAGCATGTCCTGGCGCTGGCGTGAAATCTGGCGTGCTGAATCATGCACTACGCTGCGCAGTTTCTCCGTGCTCAGGTGATGATCGTTGCCAGGTGCCGCGTCGAATCCCAGCAATCTGACCAAGGCGTTGGACACGCTGCTGACGATCAGCACCAGGGGATACAACAACTTTTGCAACCAGCCCAGTAACAGGCTGGAAGGATAAGCGATCTTCTCAGGATGCAAGGCAGCGAGGGTCTTGGGTGTAACCTCGCCAAAAATGAGGATCACCATGGTCAGGATGATGGTCGAGAGGATGATGCCATTGTCGCCCCAGAGCCTGATGGCGATGATGGTGCCTATCGCAGAAGCCAGGATGTTGACGAAGTTGTTGCCAATCAGGATGACACCGATCAGGCGGTCAGGGTTTGCCAACAGCCTGCTTGCCCGCAGCGCACCCTGGTGTTTTTGTTTGGCCAAATGGCGCAGCCGGTAACGGTTCAGCGACATCATGGCGGTTTCGGATGCAGAGAAATACGCCGAACAAGCAATCAGCACTATCAGCGCAACGAAGAGAAATTCGAGGGAGTAGTCGTTCACTGATGGCTCATACCCGGTCAAGCAACAGTTCAAGCACGAACTTGCTCCCGAAATACGCCAGCAGCAACACCCCGTAACCGCTCAGGATCCAGCGCAAGGCCATTTTGCCGCGCCAGCCCTTGACATGGCGACCCCACAGCAAAATGCCAAAGACGGCACAAGAGAGCAGGGTAAGCACGGTCTTGTGCACAAGATGCTGCGCGAACATGTCTTCCATGAAAATGAAGCCGGTGAGAATGACGGCAACCATGGTGGCAAAACCATAACGTATTATTTCGAACAACAGCTCTTCCATGGTTTGCAGCGGCGGAATATGGCGCAATGCGGGACGGAAATGATGTTGCTTGAGTTCCTTGTTGAGCCACGCCAGCAGCAGTGACTGAATGGCAGCGATGGTGATGAGACTGAAGGCTGCAATGCCGAGAATGCTGTGCAGGGCAACGCCGGCAGTCAGCGTGGCAAGGGGTTGGGAGTAGCTGGGCAGGAACGTCGAACTGAGGATGCTGAGGACCGCTATAGGGAAAAGAACCAGGAAAAGATTATCCAGCGGTTTCTTCAGGCTGCTCAATACGACGAGTGCCACCATTACCCAGCTGAACAGGGTGGTGATGTGGAAAAAGCCAAAATCGTAGCCGGCAGCACTGTGGATGGTACCAACGACATGGACCATATGCAGGGCAAGGGCAACAAAAGCCGACCCCAGGATAAGCTGGCGGTTGTCCTTGCTGCGGGAAAGGGTTTGCCCTTGCAGCACGGTGCCGAAGGCATAAAGCAGGGCGGCCAACAGGCCTGAAATGTTCGCGATCATCCCCGAAGTCTCTCACAACTGCCGGAGGCTGCCCAATACATTTTTGATTCCCCTGTTTTCAGTGCGGGGCATTGGGTAGAATCCGCCACCTCTACAATCCAGAGCCATGGCCTGAACCGGTTGCGGCCAGGACATTGAACCAGATAGCCAAGCCCTGAGTGGTCAATCCCGGGGTAGACAACGAGAGTAGCAAGACATGTTTGAAAGCTTGACAGAACGCCTTAACCAGACCCTGCGCGCCATCAGCGGCAAAGCGCGTCTCACCGAAGACAACATCCAGGAAAGCCTGCGTGAAGTAAGACGCGCCTTGCTGGAGGCCGATGTTGCGCTGCCGGTCGTCAAGGATTTCATCGAAGCGGTGAAAGAGCGGGCGCTGGGACAGGAAGTGAGCAGCAGCCTGTCGCCCGGCCAGGCCTTCATCAAGATCGTGCAGGCTGAACTGCAACATGTGATGGGCGATGAAAACTCCGTCCTTGATTTGCGTGCCGTGCCTCCCGCCGTTGTGCTGATGGCGGGTCTGCAGGGGGCGGGCAAGACCACCACGGTGGCCAAGCTCGCGCTGTGGCTGAAGAACAATCAAAACAAGAAATCAATGCTGGTATCAGCCGACGTGTATCGTCCGGCCGCCATAAAACAGCTGGAAACGCTGGCAGCGGAAGTGGGTGTGGATTTCTTCCCCAGCGACGCCGGCCAGAAACCGGAAGACATTGTGCGCGCAGCCTTGAGTGAGGCCAAAAAACGCTTTGTCGATGTCTTGTTCGTCGATACCGCCGGCCGTCTGGCCATCGACGCGGCGATGATGGAAGAGATCAAGGCCTTGCATGCCTTGCTCAACCCGATTGAAACACTGTTCGTAGTCGATGCCATGACCGGTCAGGATGCCGCCAACACGGCCCAGGCCTTCAACGAAGCCTTGCCACTTACCGGTGTGATCCTGACCAAGACCGATGGTGATGCGCGCGGAGGAGCGGCCCTGTCGGTGCGTCACCTGACCGGCAAGCCCATCAAGTTTATCGGTGTCGGTGAGAAAATCGACGCACTGGAGCCGTTCTACCCCGATCGCCTTGCTTCACGCATCCTCGGCATGGGTGACGTGCTGTCCCTGATCGAAGACGTCGAACGCAAGGTCGACAAGGCCAAGGCCGAAAAGCTGGCGAGCAAGATCAAGAAAGGCGAGCGCTTCGATTTGCAGGATTTCAAGGAACAGCTGGAACAGATGCGCAACATGGGCGGCATCACCAACCTGCTCGACAAGATGCCAGGCATGGGCGGCATGGCCAAGCAGGCTGCGTCCATGGCAGGCGACAAGAATTTCGTGATGATGGAAGCCATCATCAACTCCATGACCATGAAGGAACGCCACAACCCGGATATGCTCAATGGCTCGCGCAAACGCCGCATTACCACAGGATCCGGCACTACGCTGCAGGACCTGAACCGCCTGATCAAACAGCACAAGCAAATGCAGAAAGTCATGAAGAAAATGAAGGGCGGTGGACTCTCCAATCTCATGCGGGGCATGGGGGGGCGTATGCCTCCAGGCGGGATGCCCCCGGGCGGCAAGTTCCCCGGGTTCTGATTTCCTCTTTATAAAGAGTTATTTAGCAGTTCCAAAGAAAGGGTTTTTCTCTTAGAATGCCCCCCTTTTTTGCCGGGTAGTCTTTGGCTGGCCCGGTGCATGGTATGGTCATTCACTTTTTTTACAACGGATACAAAGGCTTATGGTAACCATCAGACTCGCACGCGGCGGTAGCAAGAAGAATCCTTACTACTACGTAACCGTGACCGACAAACGCAATGCCCGCAATGGCCGCTTCGTAGAGCGCGTGGGTTTCTTCAACCCGACCGCACGTGGTCAGGAAGAAAAAATGCGTATCGACATGGAGCGCGTAAATTACTGGCTGGGCCAGGGCGCACAGACCAGCCAGCGCGTGGCAACCCTGCTGAAGCAAGTAGCTCAAGTAGCTGTTGCAGCTTGAGATTTTCTTGAATGACTGGCAAGTCCAGCGTTAAAGATACTCATGTAGTGATGGGGCGCATAGGCGCACCCTGGGGGGTTAAAGGTTGGGTAAAGGTGTACTCCTTTGCAGACTCCCCCGAAAACCTGCTGGACTACGAGACTTTCCTTATCGAACGTCCCGATGGTCTGCAGAAAATCGAGTTGGAAGAGCTTAAGCCGCACGGCCAGGGCTTTGTAGCCCATATAAAGGGCTGTGATGTGCGTGAACAGACCGGGGCCTATACCGGTTGTGAACTACTGATCTCCAAGTCGGAATTGCCAGCTCTCGAAGAGGGGTATTACTGGTACCAGCTGGAAGGACTGCGAGTCATCAACCTGCAGGATGAAGTGCTCGGCAAAGTGCACCATCTGATGGAAACCGGCGCGAACGATGTGTTGGTGGTTCGGGGTGACGAGCAAAGTATCGACAAGGAAGAAAGACTGTTGCCCTACGTGGAAGGGCAGGTAGTCAAGTCAGTCGACCTTGAGCAGGGAGTGATCAAGGTAGATTGGGAAAAAGATTATTGAGCCGGGAATGGCGATGAAACGGGAATGGCGATGAAAGCAGGCGTCATAACACTGTTCCCGGGCATGTTCAGTGCCTTGAGTGAGTACGGTATCAGCAGCAGGGCGGTAAGCTCGAAAAAACTGCAGCTGCAGTACTTCAGCCCAAGGGACTACACGACGGACAGGCATCGCACCGTGGACGACAAGCCGTATGGCGGTGGCCCCGGAATGTTGATGAAGACCGGCCCTGTGAGCGCTGCAATCAGGGCGGCACAGGCTGCCTTGGCGAAGGATGGGAAGATCCCGCGCGTGATTCATCTGAGTCCGCAGGGCAAACCCCTCACACAGGCACTGGTGCAGGAACTGGCTACACGCGAACACCTGATACTGCTGTGTGGACGTTACGAAGGATTTGATGAGCGGGTACTGAACTCGCTGGTGGATGAAGAATATTCACTGGGAGATTTTGTACTCAGCGGCGGCGAACTGGCTGCCATGGCGTTGCTGGATGCAGTGACCCGATTGTTGCCGGGTGCCTTGGGCGCGGAACAATCGGCACAGCAGGACTCGTTTTCCGAAGGTCTGCTGGATCACCCGCATTACACCCGCCCGGAAGAGTTTGAAGGGCAGAAGGTTCCGGACGTTCTGCTCAGTGGAGATCATGCCAGAATCGAACGCTGGCGCTTGCAACAGCGGTTGGGTGCCACTTGGCGCAAACGGCCGGATCTGTTGCAGAAGATGGAATTGACAGCCGAACAGCGGCGCTTGCTGGATGAGTACATCCGCGACGCAGCTGCCACAGAAGGTAAATCGGCCGATAAATTGCCCAGCGAGAGTTTCGCAGGGTTTGTAAACGAGTAAGCAAAGTTGGAAAGGGCAAAGTCGCGAGACTGAGCAAATGAAATTCAAGATCAGCACATGATTGGTGGAGCAACACAATGAGCAGCAACAAGATCATTAAGTTAGTCGAGCAGGCGCAGTTGAAGGCCAACGTGCCCGATTTCAGTCCTGGTGATACCGTCGTCGTACAGGTTCGTATCCAGGAAGGTGACCGTGAGCGTCTGCAGGCTTTCGAAGGCGTAGTAATCGCTATTCGCAACCGTGGTCTGGGTTCAGCCTTTACCGTGCGCAAGATCTCCCATGGCGTAGGCGTAGAGCGTACTTTCCAGACCCACAGCCATCAGGTTGAGAGTATCACCCTGAAGCGTCGTGGCGATGTACGTCAGGCCAAACTGTACTACCTGCGTGATCTGGCCGGCAAAAAAGCCCGCATCACCGAAAAGCTCGAGAAAAAAGCCGACTAAGACCCTGCTCAGCCGGCCAGGTTTATCCCGGTCGGCTGTCTGTGTCATTCGGATCGTGCAAGCAGGCTGCCTGTGCAATACAGTGCAGTCTTGCATGATCAACGCTACAGAGCTGACACTACTCGAATTGCAACAGGGGAACGTCCATGTCTTCAACTTTCCAGCGTCCAGCCGTTATCCGTTCCATCTTTCTCTTTGCAGGCTTTGTCGCCGTCCTTCTCGGCGTCTCCGGTCTTTCAGCCCAGACTTCCGGGGCGGCAGAGTCTGATGAAGCGGCTGCTATTCGCACGCTGTTGGGGACTACCCAGCCCAGCATGGAAATCCTTGGTATCGCTCCCAGTCCAGTGCCTGGACTCTACGAAGTCAGCATCCAGAACGGCCAGTCGATTTACGTCAGTGCTGATGCACAGTACCTGATCCCGGGCGACCTGTTTCAGGCCGGAGAGAATGGCCTGGTGAATATGGGTGAGCTGCGCCGCAATATTTTGCGTAAGAACAAAATTGCCGCACTTGATGAAAAAGACATGATCATCTTCCCTGCGGAGGGCGAGAGCAAGGCAACCGTCACGGTATTCACCGATGTTGATTGCCCCTATTGCCGCAAACTGCATGGCGACATTGCAGAGCTCAACAAGATGGGGATTACGCTGCGTTATCTCGCGTTCCCGCGTACGGGCCTTGATACCGAAACCCATTACAAGATGGTGTCCACCTGGTGTGCCGAAGACCGCAAGGCCATGTTCACTGTCGCCAAGCGTGGCGGTGATGTGCCGACCGCTGATTGCGACAATCCGGTCGCGGCCCAATATGAGCTCGGGCGCGAAGTCGGTGTCACCGGCACACCTGCGCTGGTGTTCGAAGACGGCACTATCCTGCCGGGTTATGTTCCTGCGGCTACGCTCGCACAATATCTGTTCGCGCAAGAATAGGGAGTTCACTTGAGTTCCATAAAAATCGGTATCTGTGGTCTCGGCACCGTCGGCTACGGCAGTTACACCGTTCTCAAAAACAACAGTCTTGAGCTGGCACGTCGTGTCGGGCGTGAAGTCGTGGTGAGCCATATCGGCACCAGGCAGCTGCGCTCCGGCCAGGATATCGGCAACACCCGCTTGAGCAGTGATGTGTTCGCGGTGGTTAACGATCCGGAAGTCGATATCGTACTGGAACTGATGGGCGGCACGGATGTTGCCAAGAAGCTCGTTCTGCAGGCGATAGCAAACGGCAAGCATGTAGTGACTGCCAACAAGGCGCTGATCGCCGTGCATGGCAATGAAATTTTTGCGGCCGCTGCAGCGAAAAAAGTGATGGTGGCCTATGAAGCTTCCGTTGCCGGTGGTATTCCCATCATCAAGGCGATTCGCGAAGGTCTGGCGGGCAACAGCATCCAATGGCTGGCAGGTATCATCAATGGTACCGGCAATTTCATCCTCACTGAAATGCGCGAAAAACACCGCGCGTTTGCTGATGTGTTGAAGGAAGCGCAGGCACTCGGGTATGCCGAAGCCGATCCTACCTTTGATATCGAAGGCATTGATGCTGCCCACAAGCTGACCATCCTCGCTTCCATCGCGTTCGGGATTCCGCTGCAGTTCGAGAAAACCTATACCGAAGGCATTTCCAGGCTCACCCAGGAAGATATTCATTACGCCGACGAGCTGGGTTATCGCATCAAGCATCTTGGCATCAGCCGCAAGACTCCCAATGGCATCGAATTGCGCGTGCATCCCACCCTGATCGACGAAGAAAGTCTGCTCGCCAATGTCAACGGCGTGATGAACGCTGTGATGGTGAATGGTGATGCTGTCGGTTCCACCCTTTACTACGGCGCGGGTGCCGGTGCTGCACCCACTGCCTCGGCGGTAGTGGCTGACATCATCGACGTGGCGCGCATGATCTCCAGTCCGGAAAGCAGCGTTCCTGCGCTGGCCTTCCAGGACGACAGTCTGTCCGATGTGGCAATACTGCCGATGGATGATGTGGTCAGTGCGTATTACCTGCGCATCACCGCAGTCGACAGGGCAGGAGTGCTTGCAGACATCACTGAAGTGCTCGGCGAATGCCAGATCAACATTGAAGCCATCATCCAGAAAGAACCGCGTGGTGCCGATGCTGCCAACCAGCAGGTGCCTGTGATCATCCTGACGCGCGAAATTCGTGAAGCTGTGATGAACGATGCGATCAAACGCATCGAGAACCTGGACGCAGTGGCCGAAAAAGTCATGCGCATC
>JBIIWM010000052.1:0-13492 GCA_044338875.1 Pseudohongiellaceae bacterium
AACCGGTACAGGCGCAAAAACGTCCGCATTAACGGACGCACATGCTGGCGAACAAAGGAAAGCACACGTGAAATACATCAGCACCCGCGGCAAAAGTCCTGCAGCTACATTCGAGGAAGTTGTGCTGACCGGCCTGGCACCAGACGGTGGTTTGTATATCCCGCAAACCTTGCCGCAGATATCGGCAGCGCAACTGCAGCAGTGGAAAACCCTTTCCTATGCAGGGCTGGCCTTTGAAGTCATCAAGCCCTTCGTGGGCGGCTCGATACCCGATGCCAGGCTCAAGGAAATGATCGATGCCAGTTATGCGGCGTTCTCGCATCCTGAAGTCGCGCCGCTGAAGCACCTGTACGGCAATGATTATGTACTGGAGCTGTATTACGGCCCCACGCTCGCCTTCAAGGATTTTGCATTGCAACTGCTGGGTCGTTTGCTGGATTACTTCCTTGAGAAGCGCCAGCAGCATGTCGCTATCCTGGGGGCTACGTCAGGCGATACCGGTTCCGCTGCACTGGAAGGCTGCAAGCATTGCAAGTTCGTCGATCTCTTTATCCTGCATCCACACAACCGTGTGTCGGAAGTGCAGCGTCGCCAGATGACCACGGTGCAAGGCAGCAATATCAACAACCTTGCGGTGGAAGGCAATTTTGATGATTGCCAGGAAATCGTGAAAAAGGCGTTCAACGACCAGAGTTTCCTGCCCGCCGGCTATCAGCTGGTGGCAGTGAACTCGATCAATTTCGCGCGCATCATGGCGCAGATCGTGTACTACTTTTATGCGGGCCTTAAATTCATCGACCAGTTTCCTGCGGTGTCGTTCTCGGTGCCGACCGGCAACTTTGGTGATATCTATGCCGGCTACCTGGCGAAGAAAATGGGCTTGCCCGTCAAGCAGCTCATCATTGCCACCAATCGCAATGACATCCTGCATCGCTTCATCAGTGGCAACAAATACCACAAGACCACGCTGGAACCGACCTTGTCACCCAGCATGGATATCATGGTGAGCAGCAATTTCGAACGTTACTTGTACGACATGTTCCAGGGCGATACTGCCAAGGTTACTGCATTCGTCACCGGCCTGGGCAACCAGGTGCAACAAGTGTCTGACGCCGAATGGCAGCGTGCGCGCGAACATTTTTCCAGCTACAGCGTTGATGATGCTGCCACTTGCGCCACTATCAAGGCGGTGAAGGAACATACCGGCTTCCTGCTCGATCCCCACACGGCTACCGGCGTGAAAGCTGCCGAAGTCTGCAACAGCGATCCCTCCATTCCGATGATTACGCTGGCAACCGCGCATCCGGTGAAGTTTGCTGCAGCGATCGAGCAGGCAGGCCTGACTGCACCGGGCTTGCCGCCCCACCTGGCGGATCTGTACCAGCGCGAAGAGCGTTACAGTGTGGTGCCTAACAGCCTCGCTGAAGTGGAACGTCACATGCTTGGCGTGCTGCTTGCAAAGAATCAGCCACACCACTGCGACATGTGTGACTGAGTAGCAAGTTCCTGGTTTGAACAGGGTCCGGCTGGCAGCGTCGCTTGCCAGTGCCAACTGCCGGCATTTGCTTGCCAGCAGAGGAAGGCACTACGGCAGCCGCACATGCCCATCATGCTGGCTAGGGGGTCGGTTGCAGCTCAGCGGGTGCTGAGAGCTCGACCTCAAATTCCTGCACTGCGTTGTTGCGCAACGTGAGTACTTTGACCCGGTCGCCTGGCATGCGCTGTTCCAGCGAATTGAGCAAATCATCACTGTCGGCAATCTTGTTGCCATCCACCTCGATAATGATGTCACCCAGCAGCAAGCGTCCACGCGAATCCTGTTGCACACCCATCAACCCTGCATTGGCTGCAGGCATGTCCGGGAACACCCGGAGAATTGCTACTCCTTCTATGCCTTGCTGGCGGCTGTAGTTGTCCGGTATTTGCTCCAGGCCCAGTACCGGGCGCATTTCCTGGCCATACTGCAGCAACTGCGGGATTACCTTCTTTACGGTATTCACCGGAATCGCAAAACCAATGCCCGCACTGGCACCACTGGGACTGATGATCTGGGTGTTTACACCGACCAGTTGACCCAGCGAATTCAGCAGAGGGCCGCCGGAATTACCCGGGTTGATGGATGCGTCGGTCTGGATCACATCACGAATCTTGCGGTTGGTCATTGACGTGATTTCCCGACCCAGCGCGGAGATCACGCCTACTGTCAGCGTGGTATCCAGTCCAAACGGGTTGCCGATGGCTATGACCTTCCGGCCCACTTCCAGCAACGAGGAATCTCCCAGTGGGAGTGGTGTCAGCAGGTCGGCAGGGGCATCGATCTTGAGCAGTGCCAGATCCTTGTCGGGTGCCTTGCCCACTATCGTGGCATCCCAGGTACTTTGGTCCTGTAGCGTGATGGTGATGCGGGTAGCGCCTTCGATGACATGGGTGTTGGTAACGATAAGGCCGCTCTTGTCCCAGATGAATCCGGTACCGCTGCCCTGTGGCATTTCCTGGACGTTAAGCGAGAAACGACTGGTACGGTAGAGGGCGGAGTTGGTGACGAACACCACGGAAGGGCTGGCCTCCTTGAACACCTCGATGTTATTGACCTCGTCTTCAGTATGAAAATTGACGTAATCGATGGCAGGCGTTTCTGCTGCAACAAGGGATTGGGTGGTGAGCAAGAGAGCGAGCAAGGCGCTGAACAGGGTGGTGCTTCTCATGGAGATTCCAGTCATACAGGTTCCAGACAAAAAGAAATTAATACAGGTACCAATTTATAGTGCCGGTGTGGCTATTGGTTTAGGCAACACCGCGTCGCCCAAGTTCCGTCCAGCACACAGAATTGTAACGACATTGAATTTTACGGCATCTTTCCCAGAGGGAAAATTTTGCGCAAGGAAGCTGCGTCAGCGACTGTACAATACGCAGCCTGAAGCAAATGGTTCCATCAGCAAGCAACAAGCCCGAGCCACAGACCCTAATGCAGATCAGTCCGAGAAGCCCCAAACTTGTCCCCGCCTTCAGTGAGAAAGTGCATCCCGTGTTGCAACGGGTACTGGCGGCGCGTGGTGTCGGCATGGACAAGGAGCTGGAACTCGCGTTGGCGGGGCTCTTGCCTCCTGCTCAACTGCATAATATCGACACTGCAGTAGCACTGCTGCAAAGAGCGCTTGCACAGCAACTGCGAATTCTTGTCGTGGCCGATTTCGATGCCGATGGTGCAACCAGTTGTGCGCTGGCAGTGGGTGCATTGCGCAGCATGGGGTTCCTGCATGTTGATTTTCTCGTGCCGAATCGTTTTGATTACGGCTACGGCCTGACGCCGGAGATCGTGGAGGTGGCTTATCAACGCCAGCCGGATCTCATCATCACGGTGGACAACGGTATTGCCAGTCATGCCGGCATTGAACGTGCGAACGCCCTGGGCATGTCAGTGCTGGTCACCGATCATCATCTCCCTGCGGATACACTTCCAGCCGCCAGTTGCATTCTCAATCCCAACCAGAAGGATTGCAGCTTTCCCAGCAAGGCACTCGCTGGAGTGGGCGTGGTGTTTTACCTGATGGTTGCCCTGCGCGCAGCGCTGCGTGAGGCCCAGTGGTTTACCCAACAAGGCATCCCTGAACCGCGCCTTGCTGATTACCTGGATCTGGTGGCACTGGGCACTGTCGCAGACGTGGTGCCGCTGGATGAAAACAACCGGCGCCTGGTGAAGCACGGCTTGCAGCTGATACGCACTGGCAAGGCGCGCGCCGGCATCCGGGCCCTGCTTGACGTCGCTGGCAAGAATCCGCGTGACACGGTTGCCACGGATCTGGGTTTTGCAGTTGGGCCGCGGCTGAATGCTGCTGGCCGCCTGCAGGACATGAGCCTGGGTATCGAGTGCCTGCTCAGCGAGGATGAATATGCTGCCCGCCAAATGGCGCTGCAACTGGATGCCCTGAACAAGGACAGGAAACTCATTGAGCAGGACATGCAGAAAGAAGCCTTGCTGCTGCTGGAGCAAATGCACCTTGATGGCGAAGAACGACTCGGCATTTGTCTCTACGATCCGCGCTGGCATCAAGGCGTCATCGGCATCCTGGCGTCGCGTGTAAAGGAAAAAACGCACAGACCGGTGATTGTGTTCGCTGATGCCGGAACGGACACTGACAGTCCCGAACAGCCGCTGATAAAAGGGTCAGCCCGCTCGATCCCCGGCATTCATATTCGTGATGTGCTGGATGCTGTCGCTACCCATAATCCGCAACTGCTCAGCAAATTCGGCGGTCATGCCATGGCGGCAGGTCTTACGCTGAAGCAAGTTGATCTTGCCGCATTCAGCCAGGCGTTTGAGCAGGAGCTGCAACGCGTGGCTGATCCGGAGCTCTTCACCAAAACCATCCTGCATGATGGCGAGCTCACTGCAGATTGTTTTACCCTGGATTTTGCGAGCCTGCTGCGCAACGTGGTTCCGTGGGGTCAGCAATTTCCCGAACCATTGTTTACCGGTGTCTTCAACGTAGTCAGTTCGAGGATACTGGGCGACAAACATCTGAAGCTGGTGTTATCCGTGCCTGGGAGCAAAGCGGTGATAGATGCCATTGCGTTCAATGTCGAGGGCAGCTTGTTGCAGACCTCGCACCAGCGGCTGCAACTCTTGTACAAACTGGATGTGAATGAGTTTCGGGGACAGTACAGCCCCCAGCTCATCATCGAACGGCTGGAGCTTTGTAGCGTTTGATCAACATCCGGCGCCAGAATACCCGGTGCTTGCACATTACTGTGCCGGGAAACGCGGCGGCTGCTCCGTTCTGATCCGGTCTTGTTACTCCAGCCCCAGGATCTTCCGGTTCAAGCCGGTGTTGCTGCTGCTCGCCGCAAAATCGTCGAAGGCTTTGTCAGTCACCCGAATCATGTGCTCACGGATAAAGGGAGCTCCTTCACGAGCGCCATCTTCCGGATGTTTCAGGCAGCATTCCCATTCCAGCACGGCCCAGCCCGCATATCCGTAGTGGGCAAGCTTGCTGAAAATCTGCTTGAAGTCGATCTGGCCATCGCCCAGTGAGCGGAAACGTCCGGGCCGTTCGCGCCAGCCCTGGTAACCGCCATAGACACCGCTTTTGCCATTTGGACGAAATTCTGCATCCTTTACATGAAAGGCACGAATGCGTTCATGGTAATGATCAATGAACTGGACGTAATCGAGCTGTTGCAGCAGGAAGTGCGAGGGATCGTAGAGGATGCCCGCCGCTACATGCTGGTTCACGGCGTCGAGGAACAGTTCGAACGTCACGCCATCGTGCAGGTCTTCGCCGGGATGCAGTTCGAAGCAGGCGGTCACGCCATGCTCGGCAAACACATCCAGTACAGGCGTCCAGCGTCGCGCCAATTCCTTGAAGCCTTCTTGTACCAGCCCGGCGGGACGTTGTGGCCAAGGGTACATCGTGTGCCAGAGCAGGGCGCCGGAAAACGTCGCATGTGCAGTCAGTCCAAGATGGGCGCTGGCGCGCGCGGCGTACTTCAGTTCCTGGGCTGCCCAGGCCGGCCAGGCGGCTGGATTGTCGCGTACCCCGGGGGCAGCGAAAGCGGCAAACATCGGTTGATAAGCCGGATGCGCAGCCAGTAGTTGTCCCTGCAGATGCGTGGACAGTTCGGTAATCTCAATGCCGTGAAGCGCCAGTTTTCCCTTGATCTCGTCACAGTAGTCGCGGCTTTCCGCCGCAAGTTTCAGATTGAAGAGTCCGGGATCAGAAGTCGGAACCTGAACGCCCACATACCCCAGTGAAGCGGCCCATGCGGCCATGTGCTCCAGGGTATTGAAGGGTGCTTTGTTGCTCGCGAACTGGGCGAGAAAAATGCCGGGACCTTTCATATACATGTGCTCTCCCTTCTTCGTCTGATATCGAGCCCGTACCCGTAAAAATGGAGCCTTTTTACTGCATCCAATGTCGTCATGCCGAATATTCTGAATGCAGGTAACCTGTTGTAATCGTTTTGATTTGTTAATGTGCTCAATCGAGGTTCATAAAAATTCATTTTTTTTCATAACTTTTTTTGCCGGATCAAAGGCATTTTCCAGAAGCTCCATGTATTTCCCCCGGAACATTTTGGTCACCAGGCTTGAGTCGAACAGTGGGTATCCTGTTGAACTTGTTCCAGCTGGCCATGGCTGCCATTCAATATGGTTTTAATGGTAGCAGATAATTGATTAACTTGATTTATGCGACCCGGCTGCATTTTTGGCAGGGCTGCTCCAGTGAAAGCTTGATATATCCCCCCGCTATTTTCCCGCATCATCAATGTGCATTGACTTCATCCAGCTGCATCGCTTTAACCCGTGAATTTTCGTACTGAAATGCGTGTCTATTCCATGAACAGCGTGCTATTTCTTTCCATTCTTCATTGCCTCCTTTTGGTTGATGCTCGTGGTAAAGCCTGCTAAGTTGCGCGCCGCTCAAAGGTAACCCTGAGAGTATATGCACCACTAAATCTTTTGAAAAAAAATAGTAGACATCCAGGCAGCAAGTCAGGTTTTTAAAACTGACACATATCCAAAAAACCCGCGTGCGACATTTCAAAGACACGTGTAACACTTCAAAGAATAAAAAATGGAGAAAAAATGAAATTTATCCAACCTCAACACCGGGTCAACAAACTCCGCGCAGGAGTAATGGCAGCGACAGTATTGTCCGCCATGAATTTTGGCTACGCCGATCTGGCTGTGGCACAAGAAGATGCAATGGAAGAAGTAATCATTACCGGTTCGCGCATTGTGCGTCGTGACCTGCAGGCAGCAAGCCCCATCGTCACTGTGGGCAGCCAGAGCTTCGAAGAGTCGAGCACCCTGGCGGTAGAAAGCGTGCTTAACCAGTTGCCACAGTTTGTTCCATCCAACACCCAGTTCAACACTTCCGATGTATTCCCAAGTGCCACCAGCACGCCGGGTATTTCCACCGTCAACATGCGTGGCCTTGGCGCCAACCGTACCCTGGTACTGATTGATGGTCGTCGTGGCCAACCAGTCAACTCCACGCTGGTAATTGACACCAACTCCATTCCATCGTCTGCGCTGGAAAGCGTAGAGATCATTAGCGGTGGCGCTTCCGCTACCTACGGTGCCGATGCGCTGGGTGGCGTTACCAACTTCAAGCTGAAAAGCAATTTTGAAGGCATGGATCTGCAGTTCCGTACCGGTATGACCGAACAGAGCGACGGCGAAGAAAACCGTGTCAGCATGTTGCTGGGTTCGGCTCTGGCTGACGGCCGTGGCAATGCAATGCTGGGTCTGGAATGGACCGAGCGTGGCGAAGTAATGGGTATAGATCGCGATTTCTATACCGCTGCCCTGAAAGATTCCAACACCAACTCCGGCACCAACGGCCGCATGAACGGCTTCGCGTACGAGCCCGGGACCAACCGTCCTTCACAGGCAGTCACCAACGCCCTGTATCCGGAGCGTCCTGCCGGTTACAACGTACCCAACAGCACCAACTTCCTGTTCAACGACGATGGCTCGCTGTACAAGCAGGAGCGTCAGGGTTTGGGTTTCAACGGTGACATCGCGAACGATATCAATTACAAGATCCGTCCTGACGGCACGCTGATCCAGAACAACCTGGACTTCCGTTATTCGAGCCCGATGGAGCGTTATTCCATGTTCGGCAAGGCTGACTTCGCCCTGACCGAAAACCTCGAAGCCTACTCGGTAATGAATTTCGTCAGCACCACCAATACCCAGGTATTGCAGCCCAGCGGTGCGGTTGGCGGCTTCGGCGCATCCATCCCGTTTGGCACTGGTCTTTATGGCGCTTCCCTCAACACCAACGGGACTACTCGTGACGAGTATAGAGCCGGTGGTGCGTACGGTTTGAATTGTCCTGCACTGGGTGGCTGTACCAACTCCCAGGCCTTCCCGGTCCCTGCAGAACTGGCTACGCTGCTCAACGCACGTGGCACGAACGTCACCAGCTCTGCCACTACGCCGATCAGCTATGATCCTGTCACTGGCGCACCAGTAGTGATTTCCGGTGTCAACTCGAACTGGCGCATCGGTGGCACTTTCGCCAACTTGCCCCCGCGTTCGATCGACAATTCCACCAACCTGTTCCAGATCACCGCTGGTTTGCGCGGCAATCTGGCGTTCAATGACTGGACCTGGGATGCCTATGTTTCCAGTGGCCAGACTCATATCGACCTCGACTATATCGGGTTCATGTCCACCAGCCGTTGGCAGAAAGTCATTCAGGCTCCGAACTTCGGTCTGGGTGCAAACCTGACTGGCGCCGGTTCTGCCCGCCTGACCTGTACCACCGGTCTGCTGGTTGAAAACCTGAGCGACGATTGCAAAAAAGCCATAAGCGCCAGCTACACTGACCGTACCCGTCTGACCCAGGACGTGGCTGAAGCCACTGCCCAGGGCGCGATCTTTGATCTGCCTGGCGGTGAAGTGCGTGCGGCTGTCGGCGCGGTATACCGCACGAACGACTTTGCGTACATGCCTGATGCGAGCCGCGAGTCCAACTCCATCGTAGACATGCCAGTCGGTGCTTTCGCACAGGCCAACGTGTTGGGTGAGATCTCGGTCAGGGAAGTGTTTGGTGAGTTGCTGATTCCTGTGGTTAGCGACAAGTTCCTCGTCCAGAGCCTTGAATTGGAACTGGGCTATCGTTACTCCGATTACGGCGATACTGGCGGCTCAGTGCCAACCTACAAGGCCCTGTTCAGCTGGCAGCCAGTTGATTTGATGCGTTTCCGTGGCGGCTACCAGCTTGCCAACCGCGCGCCCAACATCAACGAGCTGTTCCTGGATGCCAGCAGCCAGGCTGTCACCATGCGTGGTCCGGATTACTGCCGTTCCGATACGCGTGAGACCTCCGGTAACCATCCGTCCAACCCGAACCGTGCTGCGGCCCAGGCCCTGTGTGCGGCATTGATCGGCAACACCACCTCCGAGTTTTCGGCTGATCCGAGCAACTATGTGGGCGGTCGTGCAGACGGCGTAATCCTGCAGAACAGCAGCGGTAACCGCAGCCTGCGCAGTGAAGAAGGCGAAACCTGGACCATTGGTGGCGTGTTCAATTCCCCGTTCAGCAACGTTTGGCTGGAAGACACCACGCTGTCGATCGACTGGTACAAGGCAGAAATAGCTGATGCCATCGCGACCGTGGGCGCCCAAACCTCCTACGATCTTTGCTTCAACCGTGATGGTCAAAGCAACCCTGCATATGCGTTGAACGATCCAAACGGCGTGTGTGCGAACATCGTCAGGGACGAAATCAGCGGTGCCGCGTCAGTGGTCAACGCACAGTTCCAGAATCTGGGCTCGATCGAAACCAGCGGTGTGGATGCAAACCTGAACTGGAGTGCTGGCTTGGCTGATTTGGGCCTGGCAAGCATTCCTGGCGTGTTGTCGTTGAACGTGTCTGCCTCGAAGCTGTTTGAGTTCAAGGCGCAGGAGTTCCCGACTGCACAAGCACTGGAAAATGCCGGAACCCTCGCGCGTGGCGGCATGTTCGATTGGCGCATGGTGACCACCCTGCGTTACGCGTACAACAGCTGGGATCTGGGTTTGAACTGGAGATATCTGCCTGAGGTTGACAGCGCTCTGGCGGTGACGGATCCGACTACTACTACCCAGGGTGCTGGTGCCTACAGCATCTTCAACCTGACTGGTAACTGGAATCTCACCGAGACACTGGCTCTCAGTGGTGGTATCGACAACCTGCTGGATACCGATCCTGAGCGCGTAGGCGCAGGCCAGGTCCAGACCATCGCCACTGTAAACGGAGGCGGCACGACCGTACTTAATGGTTCCGGTTCAACTTCCGCCGGTTACTACGATGTATTGGGTCGTCGCTACTTCGTTAACGTGAAGGTGCGCTTCTGATCTACGCGAGGCACCGTGCGGTGCCTCGCAGTGTTCGATAGTGAAAGAAAAACAGTAACAAGAAACGGCGGGCTGGTCCTGCCGTTTTTTTTTGCCGGGATTTATCTGGAGCGTTTGCCGGCAGGAATTTTTTTTTGTTCCCGCAAACTGTTGCGTTCCCAGAAACAGCCATCGTGATAGCCCTGGATTTCCTTGTCTGAATTCGCCTGCTGCAGGCGTTTTACTGCCATGCGGCAATAATCAGCTTCCTGCTCCACTCCTGCAAACTTCCTGCCGAGCTTTTGTGCCACCACGCAGGTGGTGCCGGAACCGGAGAATGGATCAAACACCCAGCCACCTGGTTTTGAGCTGGCCAGGATCAGTTTGGCGAGCAGCTTTTCCGGCTTCTGGGTCGGATGATCGGTATTCTCCGGCATCGACCAGAACGGCACGGAAATGTCGGTCCATAAATTGGAAGGGTGCGTGAGGCGAAACTTGCCTTCCTGCTGCTCTTCCCAATCGCGTGCTTCTCCCGTGGTCTCGCGATAAGGGGCGAGCACTTTGCGCTTGAGCTTTACCGCATCCACATTGAAGTAATAGTCAGCGCTGACGGTACAAAACCAGATGTCCTCGGAACAGTTTTTCCAGTTGGCCTTGGCGCCGCGGCCTTTTTCGCGCTCCCAGGTCAGGCGGTTGCGTATGATGAAATGGTTTTGCAACACACTCTGTACCGACAGCGAGGATTGCCAGTCGCAACACACATACAAGGATGCCGTGGGTTTCAGGCAACGCTTGAGCTTGGGTAGCCAGGATTCAAGCCAGGCTTCGTACTCGCCAGCAGAAGTTTTGTTGAAGATATTGCCCGCATAATTCTTGCGCAGGTTGTAGGGCGGATCAAGGATCAGCAGATCAATGAAATTGTCAGGCAGGAAATCGAGACAGGCGAACAGGTCCTGATGGATCAAGCGGTTTTCCAGGGCCTTGCGCTTGACTGGCGCAGTGAGCGTCAGGGTTTGTTGCAACAAGGTGACTGCTTCCTTCTTTTCGATCACCAGGGTGCGATTGCGCGGTGCCTTCTTTTTCATACAGACAAATCAAGCCAGTGATTGCCAGCGCGTGAACTTTGTACCGTGGCCTCGATAAATGCCATGCCGCGCAAGGCTTCTTCCATGCCGGGTGCAACCTGCGCCGGGACGACACCGGTAGCGTGGGCGCGAATCTGCGCGGCGAAAGCACGGAACAGATTGGCGAACGCTTCGATGTAGCCTTCAGGATGTCCGGCTGGAAGCCGCGTATATGCCTGTGCTGCGCTTCCCATCGCGGTAGTACCGGTACGCAGGAGCTGGGCGCTCTTGTCGGGATGACGCAGCCACAGTGAGTTGGGCTCCATCTGCGACCATTCGAGCGCAGCCTTGTCGCCGTAGAGGCGCAGTGTCAGGTTGTTTTCATTGCCGATGCAGATCTGGCTGGCGATAAGCGTCCCGCGTGCGCCGTTGTCGAAATGCATCAGCACGGTGCCGTCGTCATCAAGCTGGCGCTCCGGTACTATCGAATTCAGTTCGGCACACAGACGCGTAACCTTGAGTCCGCTCACATGCTCAGCCAGGTTGAAGGCATGGACGCCGATGTCGCCCATGCAGCAGCTCACGCCGGCACGGGCAGGATCCACGCGCCAGGCGGCCTGCGCAGAGCCCTGATGTTCGATGGCTTGTGCCAGCCAGCCTTGCGTGTATTCCACCAGAATCTTGCGCATGGTGCCTAGTTCTCCGCGCGCTACGCGTTCGCGTGCTTCGACGATAGCAGGGTAGGCGGTGTAGGGATGCGTGAGGCCATAGAGCAAGCCGGTTTCTTTCAGCAGTGCCGCCAGTTTGCGACACTCATCAAGACTGCAGGTGGCAGGCTTGTCAGAGAGTACATGGAAGCCATGCTGTAATGCCGCTGCTGCAGGTGCGTAATGCAGGTGATTGGGTGTCACGATTACCACGCATTGCATGCGTTGGTCTGCTGGCAGTCCGGCTTCCTGCATACACATGGTCTGGAAGTCGGGATAACTGCGGTTTGCAGTCAGGCCCAGCGCCAGTCCAGAGCGCAGCGATTTTTCTGCAGTGGAGGCAAAGGCGCCGCATACCAATTCGTATTCGCCATCAAGGTGTGCGGCATGGCGATGCACGGCGCCAATGAAAGCACCTTCACCCCCTCCAATCATGCCGTAGCGGATTCTCGATTTCAAACTGCTTCCTTGAGCCTGCAACATGCTCAATACATTACATAGGCGTAGAGTGTATCGCCCACCGCTACCACCAGATACTGGCGACCATCGATCATCCAGGTCTGGGGTGCATTGGAGATGTTGCCGATGCGTGAATGCCACAGCAGTTTGCCGTCTGCACCGTCAAGTGCCACCAGGTTGCTGTTGCCATCACCGGTGAACACCAGGTTGCTTGCCGTGGTGAGCAGACCGGCGCCGACAAAACGCGAGCCGGCCCATTCATGCCGCCACTTCGGCTTGCCAGTGCGGTAGTCGATCGCATTGAGAGCCGCGTTGTCGAAACCGATCACGGCAAAGCGCTTGCCCCCCAGGCCCATTGAGCCGCGGGGATCGGTATCGGTCAGATACAGCACGTTGAAGCCGTTGTTCTCATGCGTATAGAACAAGCCCAGTTGCGGATTGAAGGCAGGGGGTTGCCAATTGGTGACGCCGCCTTCGATCGGAGAAACCAGCGCGCCAGGAACAGTGGCTGACTTGGCCGGATTGGGTTCGGGCGAGCCGTTCTCACGCAGGCCCAGGGCCCAGTTGGCGGTGGTGCCGTACTGGGACGTCACGATGTGCTCACCGGTGATACGGTCGACGGTGAAGAAGTATCCGTTGCGTGCGGCCGTGCTCACCAGTTTGCGTGGCTGGCCATCGATGTCGCCGTCAATCAGGATCGGTGTCTGGGCAGAATCCCAATCATGTGTGTCATGGGGTGAGGTCTGGAAATGCCACACCAGTTCACCGGTGCTGACCTTGATTGCGACCAGTGAGCAGGTATAGAGATTGTCGCCTTCACGCGCGACGCCGGTATAGCCAGGAGTGGGATTCCCGGTGCCAAAGATGTAGTAACCGGTTTCCGGATCGTACACGCCCGGTATCCACACCTGGCCACCGCCGTGGCTGGCTGCATCCAGCGAGGGCCACGTGGCCAGCGCGGGATCATCCGCAGTCACCGGTACAGTATAGAACTTCCATTGCAGCGCGCCGGTAGCCGGATCAAACGATTGCAAAAATCCCGGCTGGTCGAGATCGTTGCCGGTACCGACCAGCACATGATCGCCAATCACAAGCGGCGCCATCGTGGAAAAATACTGCAGTTCGAAACTGGCTATTTCCACGTGCCAGTTTTCTTCACCGGTACGCACGTTCAGCGAGACCAGGTAGTTGTCTGGCGTTTCGAAGATCAATGCGTCTTTCCAGATCGCCGCACCGCGGTTGGCGATGTGCGTGCCGCCGCGCGTCTTCCAGAAGTAGTGCCACAGTTCGGTGCCGTCACGGGCATCCATCGCCCACACATGATCAGGTGCGGTCACGTAGATGATGTCATCGACCTGCAGGATGCTGCCCTTGAGTGTTGGTGGAGGAATGCGGAAATCGCCGCTGCCTTCGCCGCCCACCTTGGTAAA
>JBIIWM010000116.1:0-8740 GCA_044338875.1 Pseudohongiellaceae bacterium
AATTTCGCTCACCAGCTTCACCACCCGCTGGAAATCGGAATCCACTTCATAGCTCGGGTCAATCAGCACGACCGCACGTTTCTGCACCGGGGGAATCAGCGCCAGCGCGCGTTGAAAGCCATCGAGTTGTTCGCAGGTGATGCGCCGATCCTTGACCGCGTAATAATGCAGGAACTCGAAATCGGTCGGATGCAGCTCGCATAAATGCAAATGATCCTGTGCGCGCAACAGTTCGGCGGCGATCAGCGGCGAGCCGGGATAGCGATCCTTGCGTAAAAATGGCTGCACCGCTTCTGCATAGAGTTGCAGGGCGTTGTGGCCCTCATCATTGGTCTTTGCGTACAGTGCGTCGAAATCCAGTTTGAGAATACCGGCAGCGGCTTCCCCGGTTTTCCCTGCCTCCTTGCCATGCAGCAGGTATTGGCCGGCACCGGCGTGCGTGTCCAGATAGAACAGTGGCGTGTCCTTGCGCAGGGCGTAGTGCAGGGTATTCACCAGCACCAGATGTTTGAGGATGTCGGCAAAATTGCCGGCATGGAAAGCGTGTCGGTATGAAAGCATCAGTAATAGTCTGTTGGTTGTTGCAAGATCAGTGCAGCCGGTTGGCTAGTCTACGGGAGCACCGTGGGCAGGTCATTAAAAGTGTTTGTCGGCGTTGCCCCTGGCCTTGGCTACCGGGTATTTGCGGGCATTGATCGCAATTTTCTCAACGGCCGCCTGTATCAAATCAATATCCAGCACATCGGCAAGACGACACAGGTAGAGCAACACATCAGCCAGCTCTTCACTGACCTGTTGCCGTTGCGCGGCATTCAGCTCACGACTTTGCGCCTCGGTCAGCCACTGGAAGATTTCCTGCAGTTCGCCTGCTTCCACGGTCAGCGCCATGCTCAGGTTCTTGGGCGAATGGAATTGTTCCCATTCCCGTGCGCGGGCAAAGTCGCGCAAGCGCAGTTGCAATTCATGAATGGCACTGGCTGTCATGGCCGGGTTCCTGAAAGTGGCTGTTGTCCTATTGCCGGGTGCTATTGCCGGGTAGTCGCTATTGGTTGATCGCAGCTAGCGTTCGTGGGCCATGATACAGGCGATTGTGCCGCGCTTCATCAGGTGAACACTGGAGGCTGGTTGGCTCGGTTCTCATGTTCGTGCTAGTGTCTGGCACCCTTGCAATCTGCACAGCGCATCCTGCGCTTTGCAAGCTACTCCCTGGCCAGCAGCAACAACAAAAAGACTTGATACCATGCGCAAATTGATTCTCCTGTTCTCGACCCTGATTCTGGTTCAACCGGCGTTTGCACAAGATTGCGATCGCGCCTGCCTGCGTGACACGCTCACGCAGTATCTTGATAGCCTGCTCAAGCACGAGCCCGCGACATTGCCACTGGCAGCCGATGTGCGCTTCACTGAAGACCATCAGGAACTGGCGCTGGGGGAAGGCTTGTGGCAAACCATTGAGAGCCTGGGCACTTTCCGCCAGGACATCCTCGACGTCAGGAACAGCACTGCAGGCACTCACGTGCTTGCCATGGAAAACGGCTCTCCCGTGCTGGTCGCGGTGCGCCTGAAAATTGCGGCGGGCAAGATCACTGAAGTGGAATCGACGGTGGTGCGCACGAAGGAAGAAGGCATGATCTTCAAGCCGGAAGCAATTGTTGAAGCCAGTGCTGCCATGAATGTGACCCCGACTGCAGCGCAGCGCAACACGCGGGAAGACATGATCCGGTTGGCGCTCTTGTATCCGGAAGGCCTGCGCGTTGGCAGCTTTGTCAAAGCCGATGCCCAGTTTGCAGCCGAAGCGTACCGGTTTGAAAATGGCCAATTGATGGCAGGTCCAGGCTGCACCTTCTTTCCCAACTGCGGCAATATCCGTGAGCAAGGCCTGCCGACACTGGCGGGCATTCAGGCCAGGGTGGCAGCAGTGGACGAAGAGCAGGGCATCGTGTGGTTGCGCATGAATTTCGGCCCCGGTTCGCTGATGCGCAACCCGGGCGAGCTGTCAGTGTGGGAAATGTTCAAGATCTATGACGGCCGTATCCAGGCGGTAGAAGCGTTCATGGAAGAAGTCCCGGCCAACACTCCGTTTGGTTGGGATTACTGAGTTGCTACATCGCGGACTATGACGGTGGCTGGTCACACGGGGCGCTGCCGGTCGATGATCCCAGCGCAGAATTGCCGCCGGATCAGCCGCCCACCTTGGTGTATGATGCGTTCCCTGCTTATTACATCTTCCCCTTCCACTACAATAATCCCGTGACAGGAAACGATCCGCTTCAATGACTACGCCAGCAACCATGCGCCTGAACAAATTCATCAGCGAAACCGGCTTTTGTTCACGGCGCGAGGCAGACGAACTCATCAGTGCACAGCGGGTAACCCTCGACGGGGAGCTGGCACAGACTGGCGCCAAGTGGGTGGAAGGCATGGTCGTCTGCGTCGATGACGAAGTGATCAAGGCCAGGCCCACGATCAGCGGCAAGCGCAAGCATGTGTATATCGCGCTCAACAAACCGGTCGGCATCACCTGCACCACGGATCAGGGCATCAAGGGCAATATCGTGGATTTTGTCGATCATCAGGAACGGATTTTTCCGATCGGCCGTCTCGACAAGGATTCGGAAGGCCTGATCCTGCTCACCAGCAACGGCGATATCGTCAACCAGATCCTGCGCTCGGAAAACAACCACGAGAAAGAATATCTGGTCGGCGTGAACAAGGCGGTGACCGATGGCTTCATGAAGGCAATGGCGCGCGGCGTGCGTATCCATAACCAGATGACGAAGCCCTGCAAGGTAGGCCCGCTCGCCAAATACGGTTTTCGCATTACGCTGACGCAAGGGCTCAACCGCCAGATTCGCCTGATGTGCGAAGTGCTCGGCTATCGCGTCACGCAACTGCGCCGCATCCGCATCATCAATGTGCAACTGGGCAAACTGAAACCCGGTGCCTGGCGCAATCTTACCGAAAAGGAACTGGAAGGCTTGTTGCCGGGATTCAAGGACTGGTAATTTTTTTGACCAAAGGGCTCAGCACGTTGAGCCGGTGCCTGGGTCGGTTCAGACCTGATCGCGTCCCGCAATATCCTCATCCCACAGGTCCGGCTTTTCGCGGATGAACTTCTGCATCAAGGCCTTGCAGCCAGCATCATCCATCAGCAGTACTTCAACACCGTGGGCCTTGAGGAACTCGATGTTGCCCTTGAACGACTCATTTTCGCCGATCACGACGGTGGGAATGCCGAACTGCACGATGGTACCTGCGCACATCATGCACGGACTCAGCGTAGTGTAGAGAGTGGTGTTCCGGTAGTGGGGGCGGCGGCCGGCCTTGCGCAGGCAATCCATTTCGCCATGGGCGGTGGGATCGCCATTCTGGACGCGCTGGTTGTGGCCAACTGCGACCAGTTGGCCGTTTTCGGTCATTACCGCGCCAATCGGCAGGCCGCCTTCATCATAGGAAAGGCTCGCCTCGGCCAGCGCGAGCTGCAGATAATGCGGGTGATCCGGGTTTGCCATGGCTATGCTCCCCTCAATTCAGACTATAATTGCGCCAATCCAGATTAAAGCCAAACATAACAACGGGTCCCCACTGTGCCAATCGATATCAGCAAGATCAAAGCCATCGACGTTCACGTTCACGCCGAAATCTCGTGCCATGATCCGGAAGATGCGGAAATGGGCCGCTACTTTGATGCCGCCAGCGCCTACTTCGGTGTCGAGCGCCGTCGCCCTACGATTCCGGAAACCATCGAGTTCTATCGCGAACGCCAGATTGCGTTCTGCATGTTCACCGTGGACTGCGAATCGGCGATCGGTGCCAAGCGCGTCAGCAACTACGAAGTGGCGGAACTGGCGGCGAAGAATGACGATATCGTGATTCCGTTCGCGTCCATTGATCCGCACAAGGGCAAGCTGGGGGCAAAGGAAGCGCGTGACCTGATCGAGAATTACGGCGTCAAGGGCTTCAAGTTCCATCACATCATGCAGAACTGCAATCCGTCCGATCGCATGGCCTATCCGATCTATGAAGTGATCGCCGAGTACAAGCTGCCCGCAATCTTCCACACCGGCCATTCAGGCATGGGCACGGGTTTGCCCGGCGGTGGTGGCGTGAAATTGAAATACGGCCAGCCGATGCTGGTGGACGAAGTGGCGGCCGAATTCCCGGACATGACCTTCATCATGGCGCATCCGTCCTGGCCCTGGACCGACGAAAGCCTGTCGATGGCGTTGCACAAGACCAACGTCTACATCGACCTCTCCGGCTGGATGCCCAAGTATTTCCCGGCGCAGGTGGTGAAGTACGCGAATGGTCCGCTCAAGCACAAGATGATGTTCGGGTCCGACTTCCCGCTCATCAAACCCGAGAAATGGCTGGAACAGGCCAAGGAAGTGGGCTTCAAGGAAGACGTCCTGCCGCTCATCATGAAAGAGACTGCTGCGAAGGTGCTGGGGCTGAAATAGCTCCTTCTATCACTATGAAGCAAGACAAAGACTACGAATTACCCGCCCCTGGCAGCCTGCAAGTGCTGCAGCCAGTGGAACTGGAAGTCATTTCCGAAACCGACCTGGGCTACAAGGCGGTGGTAGATGATCGCTATATCGGCATCATTTATCGCAGCGAAATCTCGCAGCCCTTGCAGATCGGCCAGTATCTCAAGGGCTGGATCAAGGGGCTGCGTCCGGACGGCAAGATTGACCTGACGATTACCAAGCTCGACAGCGAGAGTCGCGAAGAGCTCGAAGACGACATTCTCGCGTATCTGAACCGCAAGGGGGGCACTGCCCAGTTGTCGGATAAAACCTCGCCCGAGGAAATCTACAAGCTGTTCAAGACCAGCAAGAAAAACTTCAAGCGCGCGATCGGGCGTCTCTACAAGAACCGTGAAATCATTATTCGCACTGCCGAGATCTGCCTGACCGACAAGGCCGCTGAACCGGCGTCTCCGTGGAAGAAAGCGCTGGCCTCCCGCCAGCCCGAGTAAGCCCCGTCATCAAGAGCCTTCATGTCCAGTTCCGGTACTCTCTACTCGACTCTTGCCGGGTATTACGATCAGTTTTGCGCCGAGGTTGACTATCCCGGGCAGTGTGCGTTCGCTGCACGCGTATTCAAGGCCTTTGCGTTGGCGGAGGGCCAGGATTACCTGGACCTTGCGTGTGGCACCGGTGCCCATCTGGTGGAAATGCAGCGCTACGGTTTTGTGCCGCATGGTCTCGACAATAGCAGTGCCATGCTGGCGCTCGCCGCCGTGCGTTGTCCTGCCGCTGCGTTGCAGTTATGCGACCTGGCCGGGTTCGAACACCAGGCCAGCTTCGACCTGATCACCTGCTTTCTCTATTCCATTCACTACAGTCACCCTGCGGTCGCGGTAAGCGAAACCCTGCGGCGCAGTTTTGCCGCTCTGAAACCCGGGGGTGTGTTGGTGTTCAATGCGGTGGATGCGCGTGGCATCAAGAATGACCAAGGCATTACCACACGTCTTGCTGACGGGGCGGACACCCTGAGCTTCCAGTCAAACTGGTTTTATCGGGGCGAGGGGGAGGTGCTGGACCTGAAGCTGCGCATTACGCGCGAATCCGCTGCCGGGACGGAACAGTGGCGTGACCATCATACGATGACCGCGCTCACCTTCCCGCAACTCGAAACCTTGCTGAATATTGCCGGCTTCGACGTGGATATCATGGAGCATGACTACAAGGTGCTACGGAGGTGGGACGGCGAAAGTTCCAACGCGATTTTCGTGGCGTGCAAACCGCTGCACTGAGTCTGTCAGGCTCAAGGAAACAATAAAGAAAGACGCGATCGACGCCGATCCGTGGGTTGCTTAGGGCTTCGGAGCCGGCTTTCTGCGTGCCGGCTTTATCGGGCTGCCTTTCTTGGCAGGCCCGCTTTGCTTGCGCCGGTCTTTCTTGGGGGCCGGTTTCTTTGCAGCATCCTTCTTTGCGACATCCTTCTTTACGACGACTTTCCCGGGTGCGGCCCGCTTTGCAGCACTTGCCGTGGTCGCGCCTGCCACTGGCGCAACGTAGTGGGCGCGCACCTTGGTCGTGCCGAACTCGATCACGTCCCCTGACACGATTTTCTTGCGCTTCTGGGTTTCCACCACGCCGTTGACCCGTACCTGCCCGTCAGCGATCGCTGCCTTGGCTTCGCCGCCGCTGTCGACCAGGCCTTCGAATTTCAGGATCTTGAACAGTTCGACAGGCTCTTTGGACAATTCGATGACTTTCATAAATTCCGGGTTCTGGTCGCTGGGTTGCAGGTTTGCAACAGAGGGGCATTATCCGCTGTTGTGGCCACAAACAGAAATCTGATTATGCTAGAGTGGATCGCAGGGCTATTGATGAAAATTTCTGTGGAGAGCGCTTGATGATTCTGTCCCGACTGAAAACCGCAGTTCTGCTTGTTTCCCTACTTGCCTCCCTGCTTGCCTTCCTGTCACTCGGCGCCAACGCCCAGCAGGTGTTGCCGCCTCCGCTGGAAACAGGGCCGCCCTCTGCTGTGCCGGTTGCCGTGCAGATCCTGCGCTGGCAGATGCTCGATAACAGCGTCAGCGCACTCATCTTCCGCAATATGGACAGTCTGTTCACCACGCGTACCGTGGCACGCAGTGGTCCTGTCTGGGAACTGCCGCACACCGACCAGGCCCTGGACTTCAAGTACAGTTGGCAGGGTGAAGCACTGGATGCCAGTGCTGTTCTGGAACGCACTTATACCAATGCGCTGCTGGTGATCAAGGATGGGCGTATCGTCAGTGAAATCTACCGCAACAATTCGACCCCCGCTTCGCGCTTTATTGGCTGGTCGATGACCAAGTCCATTACATCGGTGCTGATTGGCTGCGCGCTGGCCGAGGACCGCATCGATTCGCTGGATACCGCTATTTCAGATTATTTGCCGGAGCTTGAAGGAGGTGGTTACGCAGGCGTGACCATTCGCCAGGTGATGCAGATGCGTTCGGGTGTGGACTATGAGGAACGCTACGACTTTGCCAATCCCGGTACCGCCGCCAGTAATCATATCGCTGCATTGGTTCGCAACACTGCGCGTTTTGCCGATGTCGCGCGCACGCTGCCACGTATCCACGAGCCAGGCGAAGTCTTCCAGTACAAGACCATCGATACTGCGGTGCTGGGCTGGCTGATCGAGCGTGTTACACAGGGGAGCGTCGCGGCTTATACCGAACAGTGCGTCTGGGAACCGCTCGGCGCCGAAGCAGATGGCTACTACATCATGGATGGCACACCAGGGGTCGGTCGCGAGTTCAGCGGCGCCGGATTCAATGCCACGTTGCGCGACTATGGCCGCTTTGGCCAAATGATCCTGAACGGAGGCGTGGCCAATGGTCGCCGTCTGGTGGCGGAAGACTGGATACAGCAGTCCACACAACCGACTGGCGGCGAAGACGAACGGCGTGGCGGCTATGGTTTGCAGTGGTGGACCATGGGCAACAGCGACGCGTTTTCCGCCATCGGTCTGCAAGGGCAATATATTTATGTCGACCCCGCCACGCGCACCGTGGTGGTAAAGCTCAGCTACTTCCCGCCCGGCGATAACAGTGCGCTGGATGCAGAAACGCTGGCTTTCATGGCGGCAGCGGCGGCTTGGCAGCCCTAGTTGTCCGGCGTCTGGACCGCGTCGGGCAATCCATCAGTGTGATCGATCCCGCTTATTTCTGCGCGACGATAATCACTGGCCAGGTGTGCCCATCTTCATACGGACTGCCGTTGGAAACAGTGCCTTCGGTCGGATTGTAGGAAAGACCGATCCGCACCTCTGCAAAACCCAGCTGTTTGAGCAAGTCCATGATGTCCCAGGTCGGATGGATGTAGACCAGGCTGCCCTGGGCCGACATCGGATTGCCGTGATAGCAGGGCGGCAGAAGATGCTTGATCTCACCATTCTCCATTACAGCCCGCACCGTGTTATGCGGCAGGTTGTGGTAGAACGGACACGAGAAGATCATCTTGCCACCGGGTTTCAAGACCCTGAGTGCGTTCTGCAGAGCCACTGTGGCATCGGGCACATGTTCCAGCACGTCAAAGTGCAGCAACAGATCGAGGCTGTTGTCGGCAAACGCCAGAGACATGAAGTTCTCGTGCCGCACCTTGATGCCATGCACGTCATGCTCGCTGCCACCCTGCACAGCCATGCCAACGAATTCACAGCCAATCAGTCCAGGAATGCGTGCCTGCAAATGCGGAAACAGCGGCGTGACCCGTTCCAGCACGGCGGCGTGACCAGGGGTATGCCCCAGGATTTCTTCTTCGACAACCTGCAAGCACAAGCGCATGCGACCATTGAGGCCGCACTCGCACAGCATGCCTTCCAGCAGGTTTTTCCATTCGCCGGCAGCAGGTTCTGGTCCGGTATTGAGCAGCGTGACCTTTTTGCAGGCACGACAGTAGCCGGTCATGGCGTTGGTCTTGAGCAGCTGCGACTCCACCCGCTGGCGGTAGGGTTCAAGGCTCGCGGTAAGCTGATCAAATTCCTGGCGGGTGTGGCACCAGCTGGTCATAGCGGTTCCCGTGGTCCGTAATGAGGCAGTTCCCTGCCATATTCGTAGGCGCCCAGATCCGGCGCGCGACCTTCATACCCGTCATTGATGTTAGGCAGCTCCAGGCCGGCATCAATGGCGCCTGCGCCACGGGTCAGGCGCAAATCAACTTCGGCCGGCGTATACAGGCGGGTTGGATCAGCCAGGTCAGGCATCTGCGCATTCACGAAGATGTCGTAATCGAGC
>JBIIWM010000117.1:0-8711 GCA_044338875.1 Pseudohongiellaceae bacterium
TTTCACCCAACATGCCCAGAGTGAGTATGTTCAGCCAGGAACGCTTGCGCTGAACCTCAGGCAATTCGAAGGCGTAGCCGTCAACCCGGTTAGGTCGTTTGGTTGGAGCGATTGGCGCATCTTTCTTATTGGAGCCAACCAAGCCAAAACTCATGGTGTAGAGGAAAGAAGGATCAGTGATCTGGGTAGATACGATGAAGTTGCCCTCTTCATCAAGCGCGCTACTTTCCGGGTAATTCTTGCGCAGGATTGCCAGTGAAGTATCGGCCAAGTCGGTAAGTCCCATTCGGAGGTACATTTCCACGATGATCTCCAGGGCCCTGGGTACGACGGGTGCGCCCTGGAAATTTTCCACTACATAGCGGGCACGGTTCAGGGAGGAGAGATAGGCCTGACGTTGAATATAAAACTCGGCGACATGCACTTCGTAGGCTGCCAGCAAATTACGCAGATAGATCATGCGGGCACGCGCATCAGCAGCGTAGGTTGAGTCAGGATAGCGCGAGAGCAGTTGCGAGAAGTCCGCGAAGGATTCACGTGCCTTGCCGGGATCACGTTTGCTCGGATCCGTCGGCAGATAGCGCCCCAGGATACGTCCATCTTCGCTGTAATAGGCCATGCCCTTCATGTAATAGGCATAATCGATATTGGCGTGGTCAGGATACAGGCGAATGAAACGATCTGCTGCAGCACGGGCTGCCTCGGGTTCGCCATTGCGGTAATAGGCATAGATCAGCTCAAGCTGCGATTGGGCCGCAAATTCGCCGAATGGGAACTGGGCCTCAATCTGCTGCATGATGGCAATGGCACGCGGCCAGTTGCTCACATCCTGGGCACGCAGGCCTTCTTTCCAGAGGATATCTTCCCCGGTATTGGCGAATTCATCCTCATTGGAGGAGCAGCTGGTCAGCAAGGTGAGCAGGACCAGCAGGGGGATCAAATACTTGGTTATGAGTTTATTCACGGAATAAGAGTACTGCTAACGTATAATCGGCCGACAAGTGTACTACGAATAGACAAACGACTAGAACCAAGGTTCCCATTTCATGACCAGTTCCAACGAAATTTCCAGAATTATCGGCATTGAGAGCAGCGGAATGCGCCTCGACCAGGCTGCAGCCCAGCTTTTCCCGGAATACTCCCGTGCCCGCTTGCAGCAATGGATCAAGGATGGTGAGCTCAAAATGGACGGCCAGCAGGTTCGCGGCAAGGATAAAGTACTTGGAGGAGAGCAACTTACCTTGAATAAGCCGGCGGAGGCACTCTCCAGTCATGAACCGGAAAAGCTGGCGCTGGATATCGTTTACGAAGACGAAGCCATCATTGTGATCAATAAACCTGTGGGTCTTGTGGTTCATCCGGCAGCGGGAAATTACACCGGAACCCTGCTGAACGGCTTGCTGTCCCGTTATCCTGAGCTGAAAAGCCTGCCGCGCGCGGGTATTGTGCATCGCCTCGACAAGGACACGAGTGGCTTGATGGTGGTGGCCAGGACGCTGGAGGCCCATCAGGACCTGGTGGCACAACTCCAGGAGCGCAGCGTCAAGCGTGTTTACGATGCTATCGTGCAGGGGGTTCTTACCGCTGGAGGCACTGTCAATGCTCCTATCGGCAGGCATCCGGTCAATCGCCAGAAGCGCGCGGTTAACCCATCGGGGCCAGATTCCAGGGATGCGGTGACACATTACCGCATAAAGGACCGTTTCCGCAGTTTCACTCATCTGCAGTGCATGCTGGAAACCGGCCGTACCCACCAGATCAGGGTTCATCTTTCTCATATTGGATATCCGATAGTCGGAGACCCGGTGTACGGGGGACGCATGAAACCACCCAAGGGAGCTGCGCCGGAGTTGTTGGCTTTCCTACAGAGTTTCAAGCGCCAGGCCCTGCATGCCAGGGCCTTGGGCTTGCAGCATCCGGTAACAGGAGACTATAAGGAATGGGAAACCCCATTGCCTGAAGACATGAAGCAGCTGCTGCGTTTGCTGGATCAGGATCGTGAATGAAATATCGCTGCGGATACCCGAATGGGTGCTGCCGCCCAAGGTGCATGCCTATGTGACAACACGAGAGGGTGGTCACAGCATGGGCCCTTGGCAGGGTTTCAACCTGGGGCTGCATGTGCAGGACGACACTTTGGCCGTTCAACAAAACCGGATGCAGCTTCTGGATCTGCTGCAGCACCAGACCGGCTTGCCTGAGCTATCGCTTCAATGGGTGCAGCAGGTGCATGGCACCGATGTATTGAGGGTCGAACAGGCCGAGTCGGGATTGGAGCCTCCACCACAAGCTGATGCCATATATAGCCGCAAGGCAGGAATTGCCTGCGGTGTACTGACGGCGGACTGTCTACCGGTATTGTTTTGCAGTAATGATGGAGAAGAGATCGCTGTCGCCCATGCAGGCTGGCGCGGACTTGCTGCCGGTGTGCTGGAGCGCACCCTCGCCTGTTTTCAGGCTGCGCCGGCCGGGGTGCGAGTGTGGTTGGGGCCAGCCATTGGACCTTGTCACTTCGAGGTGGGTGCCGATGTGAAAACACGTTTTCTCGCTGAATCTGCTGTCAGTGACCATGCCCGCATCGAACGGGCTTTTGTCTCGACCGGAAGAGCAGGCAAATATCTGGCGGATCTTTATCAACTGGCCCGGCTTCGCCTCAATGCGGCCGGGGTGCAGCAAATCAGTGGTACGCCTTGTTGTACTGCCTGTGACAGTTCGCTTTGGTATTCCTACCGGCGCGAGCCGCAGACTGGCAGATTTGCCACTCTTATCCTCAAGACGCGCTAATCCTCAAGAGCCGCTGAGCCAGATCAGCAGAGTCTTGATGTCGGTCAACACCCTTTCGGGCGCATTCGACTTGAATCATTCTCCAGTACACCCCACTTAAGGGACATTCGATTTCATACTTCGATTTCACACAGGTGTTTCAACATGCGAATGGAAAAACTGACGAGCAAGCTGCAACAAGCCCTGGCGGATGCCCAGTCCCTCGCTGTGGGCAAGGATCACAATTACCTGGAGCCGGTCCATTTGATTACTGCGCTGCTGGATCAGAAGGGAGGCTCCATCAGGCCTTTGCTGACCCAGACTGGTTTTGACGTCAATGCGCTACGCAAAGGGCTGGACAAGCTGCTCACTGAGCTGCCGGTCATTGCTGACAGCGACGGACAGATCAATATTTCGTCCGATCTGAACAAAATGCTGAATCTGGCTGATCGCATGGCGCAGAAAGGCGGTGATCAGTATCTGTCCAGCGAAACCGTTTTGCTTGCTGCGATGCAGGACAAAGGCGCACTGGGCAAACTGCTGAATTCCTTTTCTGTAAGTGCAGGAGCCCTGGAGAACGCGGTCAAGAATCTGCGCGGTGGCAGTACCGTCAGCAATCCGGAGGCGGAAGAAAGTCGTCAGGCCTTGCAGAAATTCACCGTTGACGTTACTGAGCGTGCAGAACAGGGCAAGCTCGATCCTGTAATTGGCCGCGATGATGAAATCCGCCGCACTATCCAGGTGTTGCAGCGTCGTACCAAAAACAACCCAGTGCTGATTGGCGAGCCCGGCGTCGGTAAAACCGCTATCGTGGACGGTCTGGCCCAACGTATCGTCAATGGCGAAGTACCCGAGGGGCTCAAGAATAAACGAATCCTGTCACTCGATATGGGTGCTTTGATTGCTGGAGCAAAATTCCGGGGTGAATTCGAAGAGCGCCTGAAGTCGGTGTTGAGCGAGCTCAGCAAGCAGGAAGGCCAAGTCATTCTTTTTATTGACGAGATCCACACCATGGTGGGTGCTGGCAAGGCTGAGGGCGCAATGGATGCCGGCAATATGCTGAAACCTGCATTGGCCCGTGGTGAACTGCACTGCGTGGGTGCCACCACTCTGGACGAATACCGTCAGTACATTGAGAAAGATGCAGCACTGGAGCGTCGTTTCCAGAAAGTGCTGGTTGAAGAACCCAATGAAGAAGACACCATCGCAATCCTGCGTGGACTCAAGGAGCGGTATGAGGTTCACCACGGTGTGAACATCACCGACCCTGCCATTATCGCGGCAGCCAAATTGTCCCAACGCTACATCACTGACCGCCAGTTGCCAGACAAAGCCATCGACCTGATTGATGAAGCCGCTAGCTTGATTCGTATGGAGATCGATTCCAAACCGGAGGACATGGATCGTTTGGAGCGCCGTTTGATCCAGCTGAAGATTGAACGTGAAGCCCTGAAAAAAGAAACCGATGAAGCGTCACTTAAACGCCGTGCCAAGCTCGAAGAAGAAATCTCGAAGTTGGAACTTGAATACGCAGATCTTGATGAAATATTGCGCGCGGAAAAATCTTCCCTGCATGGTTCCCAGAAAGTGAAGAGTGATCTGGAAAAAGCCAAGATTGATCTTGATTCTGCACGTCGTTCCGGTGATCTGGGACGGATGTCGGAACTGCAGTACGGCATCATTCCAGCACTGGAGAAAAAACTCCAGGCGGCGGCCACGTCAGATCAGACTGAGCTCAAATTGTTGCGTAACAAGGTCACCGAAGAGGAAATCGCTGAAGTAGTTTCCCGGGCTACCGGTATCCCGGTGTCCAAGATGCTGGAAGGTGAAAAACAGAAACTGCTGCGTATGGAAGCTGAATTGCATAAGCGGGTTATCGGCCAAGGCGAAGCTGTAGATGCTGTTGCCAATGCAGTGCGACGTTCACGCTCAGGGCTTTCCGATCCGCGCCGTCCCAACGGTTCCTTCCTGTTTTTGGGGCCTACTGGGGTTGGAAAAACCGAGCTCTGCAAGGCGTTAGCCCAATTTCTTTTCGATACAGAAGAAGCCATGGTTCGTATCGACATGTCTGAATTCATGGAACAGCATTCAGTTGCAAGATTGATTGGTGCACCTCCCGGTTATGTCGGCTACGAAGAAGGGGGCTACCTCACAGAAGCCGTGCGTCGCCGTCCTTACGCGGTGTTGCTGCTGGATGAGGTGGAAAAAGCGCATCCTGATGTGTTCAATATTTTGTTACAGGTGCTCGACGATGGGCGCCTGACAGATGGTCATGGCAGAACGGTCGATTTTCGTAATACAGTGATTGTAATGACTTCGAATCTCGGCTCAGATCGCATACAGGAATTGATGCAGGAAGGCGCGATGGATAATGCCCAGTACGATCGTGTGAAGTCAGCAGTCATGCAGGTGGTAACGCGGCATTTCCGACCCGAATTCATCAACAGGATTGATGAAGTCGTGGTGTTCCATCCACTGCAGCAGGCACAGGTGCGCGGCATCGCGGATATCCAGGTTGGCCTTTTGGGCAAACGGCTGGAAGATATGGATCTGCATCTGCAATTGGACACAGATGTACTGGATAAACTGGCCAGTCTTGGTTTCGACCCGGTGTATGGTGCGCGTCCGCTGAAACGGGCTATCCAACAGTGGCTGGAGAATCCATTGGCCAATCAGGTGCTTAGTGGCAACTACCCGCCCGGCAGTACCATACTTGTGCAGATGGCTGGGGATCAGATTACCTTTGCACGCAAGCAAGTCTGAGGCAGGGCAAAAAAAAAGCGCCAGGATTATCTGGCGCCAACATGATCCTCAGGGGACACTGAGGATCTACACTGCACGTGTTCAAATAATTCAATTCATGGGTGTCTTACGCGGCTTGGTGATCATGGTCGAACAAATGTTGGATCACGTGAGCGTAATGTTCTGCTACCGGAACGAAATTCCTTGAACTATCTTCATAGCAGTAGATGGATCCGGTTTCGATGTCGTAGACCCAGCCGTGCAGGATCACGCTGTCGGTTGCCAGTTTGGCTGCCACGCAAGGGTGGGTTTCCAGATGTTTCATCTGCAGGATCACGTTTTCCTGCGTCAGTTCGAGCAGGTGTTGATCGCACAATTCGGTATGTTTGTGACGGGCCTTAACCTTGGCAGTTGCTGCTGCGGCATTGGAGAGCCAGTTTGAAACACTATGCAAATGTTTCACAGACTCTGGGTGCATGGCTCCTTTCATGGCGCCACAATCCGTATGACCACAGATTACAATGTGGCGGACATTAAGCACCTCCACTGCAAACTCGATTGAGGCGTCCATATCCGTAATTACCTGTGCATAATGCGGTGGAACAAGGTTGCCGGCATTACGCGCGATGAACAGGTCACCTGGCATGGTCTGGGTGATCAGCGTGGGGTCAATACGGGAATCAGAACAGGTGATAAAAAGCACTTCCGGTTTCTGACCCTTGGCCAGAGACTTGAACAGTTCCTTGTGTTGGACGAACTCCTTTTGCTGGAACTTCATGATACCGCCGACTAGCTTTTCCATACATTTCTCCAGTGGTTCAAGGGTTGGATCTAACTGTCCCGCAAAACAAGGTGCCACTATAGTGGAAACTATTTTGTTGTATTATGCTATTTGCGATAGGAAAAAGCTTTCATTGGCTGCTAATGCAAAGTAGGATAGGCTCATGAAAGAACTGAATTTTTCCTTAAAGCAATTGCGCTATTTCCTGGTGGCGGCACGGCACAAGAGTTTGCGTCAGGCAGCGACAGAGCTGGGTATTGCCCAGCCATCCTTGAGTGCCCAGCTCAAGGCTTTGGAAGACGCGCTCGGAGTGGAGTTGTTTGAACGCTCACGCGGCGGGGTTACGCTGACGCCGATTGGCCGCAATATGCTCGCAGAGGCATTATTGGCAGTAAATGCCGCTGAGTCGATCATGGAAGCAGCCCAATTTGCGACACGTGGTCCCACCGGTACCTTCAGATTGGGTGTCGCTCCTTCGATAGGGCCGTATACCTTGCCATGGATTCTACCTGCGGTGCGGCACCAATACCGGGGAGTGAAGTTTTTCGTGCGCGAGGCAGTTACGAAAGTGCTAGTTGAAGAACTCAAGGCCGGTAGCTATGACCTTATTTTCACTCCCATGCCGATTGATGACCCCTCTCTGACAGTTGTTCCCATTATTCGTGAACCTGTCTATCTGGTATTAAATGCCGAACATCCCTTGGCCGGACAAGAATCAATAAAACCACACCAACTGAAAGGCCTGGATATTCTTACCATTGAAGAGCACCACCTGTTCTTCAACCAGGTCGAAGAACTCTGCAAGCGTTTTAGTGCAAATCTGCTCAGGGATTTCGAAGGCACCAGCCTGGATGCGATTCGCCAGATGGTATACATGGAAATGGGAGTGGCCTTCATGCCTTCACTGTACATCCGTTCAGAAATCCGGGATCGACATGAATTGACAGTCTTGGGAATAGAAGGCGAACCGATATACCGGGTACATGCCATTGCATGGCGAAATACTTCACCTTTGCGCGGATTCTATCGGGGGCTCTGTACTTTCATCCAGAACACGATCAAACAGCAGTTCGGCGATGACATAGTAGTGCAATGAAAAACTTGGTTCGCGATTATCACAGGCACTTGTACGATGAAATTTGACTCTCCCTATTTTGCTGCCGTGGATTTGGGATCCAACAGTTTCCACATGGTTATAGCTCGTGTGCAGGACGAAAGGGTAGAGATAATTGATCGTGAGAAGGAAATGATCCAGCTGGCGCGCGGTGTCAATGCTGAGGGCTATCTGCGCCAGGATGCACAACAGCGGGCACTTGCCTGCCTTGCGCGTTTCGCGGAAAGGTTGCGCCACATCCCCAGGCACCAGATTCGTGCAGTTGGTACCAAAACCTTGCGAAGCACCAGGCAACCCAAGCTCTTTCTCAAAGAGGCAGAAAAAGTATTGGGCGTGCCAATCCAGATTATCTCCGGCTACGAAGAGGCGCGTCTGGTGTATTCGGGACTGGCACACTCCGTAACCAACGATCATTCTCAACGCCTGGTTGTCGATATTGGTGGCGGCAGTACCGAATTGATAATAGGCCAGGATTATGAGGCGCAGATTCTGGAAAGTTTGCCGATGGGTTGTGTTACCTATACTGAAATGTTCAAGAGTTCCTCTGGCAAATTGACTGCCAGTGGTTTTGAGAAGGCCTATCTGGCGGCTTGTGCTGAGTTGGAATCTATACGCAGGAACTACCTCAAGGCTGGTTGGAAAATTGCCTACGGCACGTCCGGCACTATTCGCTCAATCGCCGATCTTGCCCAGAGCAGGGATGGTGGTGCACTGATCAGCCAAGTTTCACTGGAATGGTTAAGCACGGAAATTTTTGATAATAAAGTTACTCTCACCAAGTTTCCCGGTTTGCGACGCTCGGTATTGCCGGCCGGTCTGGCTATTCTCAAGGCAGTATTCGATCAGTTGAAGCTGGAAAGTATGCATGTGGGTGATGCAGCCCTGAAAGAGGGTTTGTTGTATGACAATATAGGTCGCTTGAGCGAGCATGATTACAGGACAGAGACTGTCAGGAAGCTGCAGGTACAATACAAGATTGATCAGGATCAGGCGGAGCGAGTGGAAGAAACTGCCCTGGAATTCTGGAAACAAATAGAAGGTCCCGTGCTGCCAGGAGTATCACGCACCAAGATATTGGCGTGGGCAGCACAACTCCATGAGATCGGAATGAGTATTTCCCATTCCAACCATCACCACCATGGCTATTACATAGTGCGGTACAGTGACTTGGCTGGTTTTGGCAGATATGAACAGTACATTCTTGCCAATCTGGTGCGAGCTCAACGCAAGGGACTTTATGCGGGAAAGTTTGAAGAAGTAGATGAGCAAACCATGGAAGCACTTATTCCGTTGATTGTTTGTCTCAGGCTG
>JBIIWM010000118.1:0-8697 GCA_044338875.1 Pseudohongiellaceae bacterium
TGGGGTGCCGGGAGATATCAAGAAAACCGAAAGGCCGACTGGGAGCAGACCCTCTCTGCGGGTTGTAAAATAAGCCGCTTGTCCTGAGTATTCAGCGTAATCGGTGTACTTTCAGTCTGTATATTCCCAGTCTGTATATTCTCAGTCTATATATTCAAAGGCGCGAACGACCTTTGAAACGCCACCAGCGCCGCTGACAAGTTCAACTGCCATATTGGCTTCCTGCTGTGTGACCAGCCCCATCAGATAAACCACGCCATTTTCGGTTATGACCTTTGTTCTCATGCCGCTTACAGTGGGATCGGCCAGCATCAGTGTCTTCAGCTTGGTTGTAAGCAGTGCGTCGTTGCTGCGTGAGAGGAAGCTGGAGGCTTCTGTTACTTCCAGTTCGTTATGCACTGCTTTTACCCGGGTGCGTGTGTTGGCTACACGCGTGGCAAGATTCTTGAGGTCTTGCGTAGGAACCTGTCCTATCAGCAGTACCACTCCATTGAAGCTGACGATGTTGATGTGCGCTTTTTTCAAGCCTTCATCCTCGGCATCCAGATTAACCCTTATGGAGGTCTCAATGCTGCTGTCATCGAACATGGCGCCAACACTGCGGCGACCGCGATTTTCCTGAACTCCCTCGTCTCCGGTAGTCGCGCTGATTACCGATGCGCAGGAATTAAGCATCAGCAGGGATGCCAGAAACAAACCAAGTCTCAACATTTACTCACCTCCGAACAAATGGGTGTCAATCAGGTCGCAAAGACAGTGGATGGCAAGGAGGTGGACCTCCTGGATTCTTGCAGTTACATCAGACGGTACACAAATTTCGATATCATCGGCTTGCAGAAGTTCCCGCATTTTTCCGCCTTCCCTGCCAGTAAGTGCTACGACCCTGAGGCCGCGCTGGTGGGCAACCTTGATTGCTTCCAGCACATTGGCTGAGTTGCCACTGGTGGATATCGCAAGCAGTATGTCACCTTTGCGGCCCAGCGCGCGCAACTGCTTGGAGAAAATCTCATTGTAGCTGTAATCGTTGGCGATGGAGGTCAGTGTGGAAGTATCGGTAGACAGTGCTATGGCTGGCAGCGATGGTCTTTCGCGTTCAAAGCGGTTGAGCATTTCGGACGAAAAATGCTGGGCATCGCCCGCAGAGCCGCCATTGCCGCAACTGAGTATCTTGCCTTCAGCCAGCAAGCACTGAACCATCGCTTCAGCCGCAGCTGTTATGGGTTCGACCAAAACCTGCAACGCTTGCATCTTGGTCTCGATGCTTGCGGTGAAATGCTGTTTTACTCTGTCCTGATAAATCATGCGGCTACCTGTACAGACAAAATTCGCAGGTATTCTACTGTAATCTCTGCCAACACTCTATTCAGTAAAAAGCGTTGCTTACCCAGGTAATCAAAGTTTCTCCGGATTTGCCGGTCTCCACGCCGACAACGTCAAAGCGGCAAGCAAGTTTCTGGTACTGCTTCTGGCACAGCAGGAAATGGCGTGCTGCGTTGCGGATTTTGTGTTGCTTTGCACCAGTGATGGTTGCGAGGGCGCCACCATAATCATTGCCGGCACGATAGCGTACTTCGATGAAAACGAGGCTGTCGTCATGTCTCATTACCAAATCTATCTCGCCCATCACACAGCGGTAGTTGGTAGTGAGCAGATGCAAACCCTGGGTGAGCAGGTATTCCAGCGCCAGTTTCTCGAAATGTACGCCTTTCCTGCTGCGCCAGTATTTATTGCGGGTGACAGACATTGGGATCCTCCATGATCCATGTGCAGATGTTTATTCGCTGCTTGCTACCAATCCTTCCTTGATCGAGGCCCACGTAAGTTGGCGGACAATGTTCTGGTTTGCTCCCAGCCTTAGCATGCCGCTGGCGCCAGGAATCACTGTGGATGCATTGCTGCTCAATAGTTTAAGGCGCGGGTAGAGCCGGAACGCGTCGATACCGAAAGCCTGCAAGCGCAGGGTTTGCGCACTGGATTGGGGAAACAATTCCCTGGTGCGGCCGACGCTGCTGTCATCTTGATCCAGTAGCCAGGGGCTTTCACCAAAGGTCACGCCATTCAAGTCGCGATCCTCTAGTGGGCGCGGTATGCCCGAATAAACGTCCTGGCTTGCATAGATGGGAATATTGCCAGCATAGAGGTAAGCAAGGCTGGGCACGATTTGCCTTGCCGGTGCCGGCAGTGCAACGAGATAAATAAAGTCGATATCAAGTCTTCTGCGTGGCTGGGATATCGTAGTTCTGCCCAGCAGCTTGTTCAGGTCTGAATGGCGCTGTGAGCTTCTGTCTAGCTCCAGCATGTGGGTAATCGTATCCGTATAGTTTTCGCTGTACTCCTCCTGGCTGACAACTGCACCACCAAGACTGAGCCACTCATTGACGAAGCTGGCACTTTTCCTGGTGTCATCGCGCGGATGCAGGATGGCCACGCGTCGATGGCCGTCGCGCCAGGCTTTGTTGGCGATCTGTCTGGCTTCATCTTCCGGAGACAGTGCAAACTGGTACAGCATCGGGGAGGCTGGAGTACTGCCTTCCACGTTGTTCAGGGCCAGGGTAGGAACCTGCAAATCTGCCGCTGCTTGCAGGACTGCGACTTGCTCCTTCAATAAGGGGCCGATGACGAGCTCGGCACCCTCCTGCACTGCGCGTTGATGCAAAGACAGAATGTCGGCAGCTGGCGTCGTGTCGTAAAGCTTGATTTCAGGAACTTGGCCACCCATTTCAAGCAAGTTGAAATATGCGCTCATAAAGGCATCGCGCACAATGATGCCTGCTGGCGTTTCCAGTGGAAGCAGCAGCGCAATGCGCCGTGGACGCTCCCGTGCCATGGTTTCAACCTGATCCATTTCCGGTGGTAATACTGCGGCAGCTGGATGCTTTGACCAATTTTCTCTCCAGCGGCCAAGCTCAATAAGTTGTTTATCAAGATCATTGCTGTATAGCCGGGGAATCAGGGCGAGTTGATACCAGCCGCGTATTTCATAGTTAATCGCTGTGCCGGCCAGGGACGCCAGTTGTGGCATGGGCAGGGTGCCCAGTGCCTCCCAGATGAGTTCGTGATTGTTTTCCTGGGCCTGTTCGGAGAGCAGTACGTCGAGTTGGATGCGTTCCAGTGCGCTGGAAAGCATGGCGTCCATGTCGTAATAGGCTTGTGCGCGCAAACGGTGATAGCGAATCTGGTAGCTGGGATCAAGGCTGGCGAGAGTCGGGAAGGTGCTGGGCTGAAGCAGATTCAACGCGCTACGGGCCTGTTCCTGCTCCCTTGCAATCTCGGCGCGCAGCAGCAGGATGTCTGCCCGCAGTGCCGGCTCCAGGTCTTTGGTGTCGATAGCTGCAAGCGTAGTCTCTGCCTCGTCGCTTTCCCCTTGTTCATATAACAACCCGGCTGCTTGAAGCCTCAGATTGGCAGCATCGGCACCGGAAGCGGATTCGGCCCTGCGCAACAGATCTGCAGCAGTAATTTCAATGCGTGGAGCTACTTCAGGTTCGATGCTTGTTGCAGGTGGACTTGGAGGCGGCGTGCTACAGCCTCCCAGTACCAACAGGAGCAGCAGCCACGGTATGAAAGGTTTGTTGTGATCGCGCATTTGGCAGACAAACATCGGGTCAACGGAAGCTTAGTATAGCTTATGCCCCTGATTCGGCCATGAAGGCTTTTTTCAAAAAAGTGATGGATATGGCAACATGGCACTCTTGATTGGAGATAAAACATGAGCGGAAAGCTCTACATAGTTGCCACCCCCATTGGCAATCTGGCCGATATCAGTGAACGCGCGCTGCAGATTCTGCGCAGTGTCGCCCTGATTGCCGTGGAAGATACTCGTCATAGCGGCAGGCTGCTTCAAGCATATGGCATAAGTACGCCGATGCTGGCTTACCATGATTTCAGTGAGGCATTCAGAACGGATGCACTGCTGAAAAAAGTCGCTGAAGGTGAGGATATTGCCCTCGTCAGCGATGCTGGTACGCCCTTGATTTCGGATCCTGGCTATCAGTTGGTGCGTGCAGCTCATCAACGTGGACTGGTTGTTGTGCCGGTACCGGGTCCCAGCGCCGTGATCGCTGCGCTATCAGCGGCAGGTATTGCCTCTGATCGTTTCAGTTTTGAGGGGTTTTTGCCTGCAAGGCAAGGAGCCAGGCTGGCTGCGCTGAATGCGCTCGCGCGCGAAAACCGCACGATGATTTTTTATGAAGCTCCGCACCGTATCCTGGAGAGTCTGGAAGATATGGTCGTCTGCTTTGGCGGAGAAAGGGAGATTACCCTCGCGCGCGAACTGACCAAGACCTTTGAAACCATTCTGCACAGCACATTGCAGGCTTTGCTTGATCTGGTGCGTAAAGACCAAAACCAGCAGAAGGGCGAGATCGTGCTTGTCCTGGCTGGATATAAACCAACCGGTCTTGAAATCGATGAGTCTGCGCTTGGCATCCTGAAGGTGCTTATGGAAGAACTGCCGTTGAAACAGGCGGCAGCCCTCGGAGCCAGGATAACAGGACTCAGGAAAAGCCAGCTTTATGACGCGGGATTGCAGTTGCAGGGCAAAAAAGACTGATTGGTTTTTAATGTGCTTGCGACTAAGCTGGCGTTCCTGAGTCGGCCAGGCAATCGCGGTAACAGTCTTTACTGACTGTTATGGAGGAAAGTCCGGGCTCCACAGAGCAGAGTGCCAGGTAACGCCTGGGAGGCGCGAGCCTACGGAAAGTGCAACAGAAAGATACCGCCTGGCCCTTCGGGACCAGGTAAGGGTGAAATGGTGCGGTAAGAGCGCACCGCATGGGTGGCAACACTCCATGGCATGGCAAACCCCACTCGGAGCAAGGCCAAATAGGAATCCACTGGTGTGGCTCGCACTGGATTCGGGTAGGCTGCTTGAGGTACACGGTGACGTGTATCCCAGATGAATGATTGTCCACGACAGAACCCGGCTTATCGGCCGACTCAGGAACTCTTTGCTCCCCCTCGCCCCCTCTTACGGGGGCGATACCGCTTCTTGCTCCCCCTCGCCCCCTCTTCCGGGGGCGAAACTGCTTCTTGCTCCCCCTCGCCCTCTGATGAGGCGCCAGCGCTCGCCGCTTGGTCCTGGTTGGGGGACTTTTGATTCTTCTCCCCCATCGCGGGACGCGTTCGCCTCCAACTCTTGATAGTTTACTTTAAGTTTCCCTACTACCTTTTTGTAATCATTTCGGTTTGATTTCGTCGCTCTCCTGTGGCTGTGAGCAAGCGGCGTACTTTTCTGTTTTCCCTGTAAAAACAATGAAATAAGAGCTTGCCACGAGGAAGTTCTGTGGAATATAGTGGCGCAAAGTGGCTGTAGAAGTGCATAAAAGTGGGTTTAAGGGGAGGCGGCTGGCGCAAAATGGGTCAGCGGTCCCTATTTCTGGTTCTGGCTTGCCGATACGATTTTGGTGACCAGGGTTCTGCGAGGGGTTGAGCATGCTGTTGATCGGCTTGCACAGGGTGGTATTGGATGCGAAGGGTCGCCTTGCGATCCCTGCGCTCTATCGCCCGCTTCTGGAAGAGCGCTGTCAGGGCAAGATGGTTATTACGGTCCAGCATCACGGCAAATCGCTGATGCTGTATCCCGAGAGCGAATTCGAGGAAGTGGCGCGCACCATCCGCAAACTCTCGGACTTCGACGAAGCCGAACAAAATTTCAAATACCTGTTTTTCGGCCACGCCATCCCGCTGGAAATGGACAGCAGCGGACGTGTGCTGGTTCCGCCGTTGTTGCGCGAGCTGGTGGGAATCGACAAGCGGGTGGCGTTGGTTGGTCAGACCAACAAGCTGGAGCTCTGGAACGAAGAGACTTGGCTGGAAATGCAGAAAACGCTTTATTCCACCCGAGGCAACCAGGCCATTCCCGACAAACTGAAAGATATCTCGCTGTAGCGAGAGGGTAAGCATGTACCGGCATCAAAGTGTGCTTTTGAAAGAAGCGGTGGATGCCCTGATTACTCGAGCCGACGGCGTGTATGTCGATGGCACTTTTGGCAGGGGTGGGCATAGCAGGGAAATTCTTGAGCGTTTGTCTCCCGAGGGACGCTTGCTGGTGATCGACAAGGATCCCGAAGCCATCGTGGTTGCACGCGCCATGCAGGAGCAAGATGCACGTCTTCAGTTCGGTCACGGCAGTTTTGCGGATCTGCATCAGATGGTTGCTGAAAGGTTTGGGGATGTTCGGTTGAGTGGTGTTCTGCTTGATCTCGGAGTTTCCTCACCGCAACTGGATGATGCGACACGCGGATTCAGTTTCATGAAAGATGGGCCTCTGGATATGCGTATGAACACAGAGAGAGGTCAAAGCGCTGCAGAGTGGCTACATAGCGCCGCAGAGGAAGAGATTGCCAACGTAATTTATGAATATGGCGAGGAGAAATTCTCGCGCCGCATGGCTAAAGCCATTGTGAAGGCTCGTGCTCAAGCGCCTATAACCAGCACGCTGCAACTGGCAGAAATCGTTAAAGAGGCAAATCCAGCCTGGGAAAAGCACAAACATCCGGCGACAAGGGCATTCCAGGGAATACGCATTTTCATTAACAACGAATTGCAGGATTTGCGCAAGGCATTGGATGAAAGTCTCGAGTTGCTCGAAATTGGTGGCCGCATGGTAATCATCAGTTTCCATTCCCTGGAAGACCGCGTGGTCAAGCAGTTCATCCAGAAGCAGGTGCGTGGTGATGATTTTCCGCCCGGTCTCCCGGTGACCCAGGATCAGCTGAATCCCAGGCTCAAGGCCATAGGCAAAGCTGCCAAAGTCACGGCAGGGCAATTGGATGACAACATCCGGGCACGCAGCGCCATCATGCGTGTTGCTGAAAAAATTGCCTGAGGTCGCGGGCGCATGAACGAAGGTGGTAACAGGTTCGTGGAAGGCTGGTTCAACAGGCATTTCTGGTTGTGGTTTGTGCTGCTGCTGGCGGGCATAACCGGTACTGCGCTTGGTGTTGTGCGCACAACATTTGTGAGCCGGCATCTGCTGAATAATCTGCAGGGACTGGAACAGCAGCGCAATCATTTGCAGGTAGAGTGGGGTCAGTTGCTGCTTGAACAGGGCAGTTTGGTGACCCAGGGCAAAGTAGAGGACATGGCCATATCACAGCTTGGCATGGAAGTGCCTTCAATGGAGCACGTGGTGGTATTGACGAGTGAATAGAAAGATACAAGACAAGCATCAACCATCGTGGAGACTGGGAGTGGTCTTCGTGGTGCTGGCTTCCCTGCTGGGTTTGATTTCCTGGAAGGTGCTGGATCTCCAGGTTTTGCATAATGCAGTGCTCAAGCGGGAGGGCGATGCCCGCACCGTCAGAAACGATCCAATCATTGCCACGCGCGGCAACATCGTCGATCGCAACGGCGAGCCCTTGGCAATCAGTACCCCGGTACTTTCCTTGTGGCTGAACCCCAAGGAAGTGCTGAGTCATGCCGAGCAGTGGCCAATACTGGCAACTGCACTTGCCAGTATTGGCATGAATGCCGATGACATCAACAAGCGCATCATTGAAGCGTCTTCGCGCGAATTCCTTTATGTCAAGCGACGCATGCCGCCAGCAGAGGCGCAAGCGGTACTCGACCTGAAACTCAAGGGCGTCTACGCCCAGGAAGAATACAAGCGCTTCTATCCGATGGGTGAGGCCGCTGTTCACGTGGTGGGCTTGGCCAACAATGAGGAAGTGGGCCAGGAAGGCATGGAGATGGCTTATGAAGAATGGCTGCGGGGAGTGCCTGGTTCCAAGCAGGTGCTGAAAGACAGGCTGGGGCGCATTGTTCGTGAAATTGGCATCAATGCTGTTGCGCAACCAGGCAAGGATCTCGTCCTCAGCATGGATGCCCGCTTGCAATACATTGCATACAAGGCACTCAAGGAAGCGGTCACCATGCGTCAGGCCAAATCCGGCACTGCTACGGTGCTGGATGCAATGACAGGTGAAGTGTTGGCAATGGTCAGCCAGCCTTCCTATAACCCCAACAATCGCAGCACCATGACAGATACCGGCAAAAGAAATCGCGCCATGGTGGATCTGATGGAGCCTGGCTCGACGAGTAAAACATTTACTGTAACGGCGGCGCTGGAAAGCGGTTTGTTTGATACGGACTCCATAGTTGAAACCACTCCCGGTTATTTCAGGATTGACCGCACGTTCACTGTCAAGGATCCGGTAAATTACGGGCCGTCCAAACTCGAGCGCATCATCTATAAATCAAGCCAGGTGGGCGCCTCCAAATTGGCAATGGCCATGGGTGAGCAGCCCATGCTGGATGTATTGGCACGCGTTGGTTTTGGTCAAAGCCCCAACACCGGGTTTCCGGGTGAGACTACGGGCCTGTTGCCGGGTCGTGACCGCTGGAGAAAAACTGAAATCGCAACCCTGGGTTATGGGTACGGCTACCAGGTAACACCATTGCAGCTGGCACAGGCCTATCTTATCTATGCCAATCGCGGAATCAAAAAACCGGTTTCGTTGTTGAAGGTGGCAGGTCCGGTTCAGGGCGAAAGGGTAATTGAAGAAAAAGTTGCCATAGACGTCGTCAACATGCTGCGTCTCGTCGTCAGCAAGGCCGTAGGCGGCACTGGTGTACGAGCAGCGATTCCATCCTATGAAGTAGCCGGCAAGACCGGCACCACCTGGTTCTACGATGTGGCGCGCGGCGGCTACGACAACAATAACTACGTCAGCCATTTTGCCGGGATGGTGCCGG
>JBIIWM010000119.1:0-8670 GCA_044338875.1 Pseudohongiellaceae bacterium
GTCATATCTTCCTTGTTCACTGACGAGACACTTGTAGCTGGCGCTGCTTGTCCCGATTCACTCTTTTTCCGGTTATAGACCGCCATGACTGGTCCAGATGCTGCATAAGCAATTGCCATCGCCCAAAGCACAGTAGGAGGATCCCACGAGACTATAACGATAACCAGGACAACAGCCAGGATGACCACGAATGGGACACGGTTCTTGTCCAGATCCTTGAAGCTGTAATAAGGCACATTGATTACCATCAGAATACCGGCCAAAACTGTTACTAACGCAGCAAGTGCGGCCACTACCGCATTCGACTCAAGCTGGTATTCGTGAAATGTCCACACCATGAAAACGACCAGACCTGCTGCCGATGGGCTGGCGAGGCCAACAAAGTACTTTTTGTCCGCAGATCCAAGCTGCACATTGAATCTGGCCAGGCGCAGGGCAGCACATGCCACATATATAAAGGCGGCAGTCCAACCAATTTTCCCAAGATGGGACAAGGACCAGCTAAAACAGATGAGAGCGGGCGCCACGCCAAAGGCAACCATGTCCGACAAACTATCGTACTGAGCTCCGAACGCGCTTGATGTATTCGTCATCCTGGCAACCCTGCCATCCATGCCATCCAGAAACATCGCAACAATGATTGCCACGCACGCGGCACGGAAATCCCCGCCCATACCGGCAATGACAGCATAGAAACCGGCAAACATGGCCCCGGTCGTCAGCAGATTGGGTAAAAGGTAGATACCCCGTCTGCGCACCTTCTTGCCATCTTCGGAGACAAGCTCCTCATGGTCATCAATAAAGGCCAATGCCTCATCTACAAGAACGGCCGCATCAGGCATGGTTTTTGAATTTGGTTCAGATGCAGCAGATGCACCTTTCGAATCTTGATCAGTCATAATTCAACCTGGATATCCGGAAATTTGATTATAGCGATTAATCCTGAGTTCTGGTGTATGCAGCCAGGTCCCAAAACGCCTTGATCAGCGGATTCGATTTTTTCCTGCGCAATACGCAGACTCCGATTCTAAAAGGCTCCATTGAATGATCTATGGGCAAGACCCTTATATTATTGGCTAATGGGCTGTTATCCACGACAAGTTTCGGTACCAGGCCAACTCCGAAACCAAGACTTACCATGCTGACAATGGCTTCATTTCCGGCAACTTGAGCGTAAATCCTGGGTTTTACTTTTATTTCCTTGAACCATTTGTCGGCACTTTCCCTGCCAAGTCCGCTTTCCGAAATGATCATTGGGGTGCTTCCCCAATTGATGACCCCGTTTTGGTGCACATCCTTTCTTGAGGATGCCGAGATAAAAACCAGGGGGGTAGTCGCAATGGTATGAACACAGAACTGCTTTGGAACCAGTGACGGCAAGGCGGCAATACCGATGTCCTCCTGCTCATTCTGGATGCGCTCGAGGGTTAGCGCAGTGTCACCGGTATGGAGTTTCAGCTCAATTCCGGGATAACCCTCCCTGAAAGTACTGAGAAGCTCGTAAAGAAAACTATAGCTGGCAGTTACTGAGCAAAATAGGCTGATCTCCCCAGTGAGATGCTGGTCCTTCGCGGCCAGGTTCTCCCTGAAGGCAAGCCAGCGGTTATGAGTCTCATCTGCGTAGATTCTGAACGCTTTACCAGCCTCAGTAAGGCTAACATGCCGGTTATCCCTTTCGAATAAGGGGACCCCTGCCTCCGCTTCAAGTCTTTGTATCACCCGGCTCAGACTGGAAGGGGTTACATGACACGCTTCACTGGTTCGTGCAAAGTTCAGGGTCTTTGCCAGATGCAGGAACAAATTCAGTTCTTTCTGGTTCATGTGCAAAGCATAACTTACATTGCATATATCGGAATATATGATTGCATAATATTCATTTTACGCAACATGACATAAGCCCTATGCTGCCAGCCTTTCTGCCTCAACCCAAATCAGGAGATCAACCTTGAATTACTTCAACTCCCTGCCATTGCGCTTGCAATTGAACCAACTGGCCAAATGCCGTTTCATGGACAAATCCGAGTTCAGCGCAGGCGTTAGCAAGCTGAAGGGCAAGAAAGTTGTCATCCTTGGCTGTGGAGCCCAAGGTCTTAACCAGGGACTTAACATGCGCGACAGCGGTCTGGACATTGCCTACGCCCTCCGCGAAGAAGCGATTGCTGCGAAACGCCAGTCTTGGCAGAGCGCAACCGATAATGGCTTCAAAGTAGGCACTTTTGATGAGCTGATTCCGACTGCTGATCTGGTATTGAACCTGACACCAGACAAACAGCACACTCCGGTTATCCAAAAAGTAATGCCTTTGATGAAAAAAGGCTCTTGCCTCGCCTATTCCCACGGTTTCAACATCGTGGAAGAAGGCATGCAGATTCGCAAGGACATCACCGTGATCATGGTAGCGCCGAAATGCCCTGGTACTGAAGTCCGCGAAGAATACAAACGCGGATTTGGCGTACCTACCCTGATCGCAGTACATCGAGAAAACGACCCTAATGGCGATGGTCTCGAAATTGCGAAAGCCTACGCTGCAGCGACCGGCGGCCATCGTGCAGGTGTCCTGGAATCATCGTTCGTTGCAGAAGTGAAATCCGACCTGATGGGTGAACAGACCATCCTCTGCGGCATGCTGCAGACCGGCTCCATCCTCTGCTACGACCGCATGGTAGCCGAGGGGATCAATGCAGCTTACGCTTCCAAACTGATTCAGCATGGCTGGGAAACAGTATCTGAAGGCCTCAAACAAGGTGGCATCACCAATATGATGGATCGTCTCAATAATCCATCCAAAATCAAGGCCTTCGAAGTCAGTGAGCAGTTGAAAACCATTCTGCGTCCGCTGTTTGAAAAGCACATGGATGACATCATGGAAGGTCACTTCTCTGCTGGCATGATGGAAGATTGGGCCAACAACGACAAGAAGCTGCTGACCTGGCGTGAAGAAACTGGCAAAACTGCATTTGAACTCTCGAGCCCGCAAGGTGCACCCGAAATCACCGAACAGGAATATTACGACCACGGCATTCTGATGGTTGCCATGATCAAGGCAGGCGTCGAATTGTGTTTTGAAACGCTGGTAGCCGCCGGTGTAATTGCAGAATCTGCGTATTATGAATCACTGCACGAAGTACCGCTGATTGCCAATCTGATCGGTCGGAAAAAACTTTATGAAATGAACAAAGTAATTTCCGATACTGCTGAGTACGGCTGCTACTTGTTCTCCCATGCTGCGGTGCCCATGCTCAAGGAGTTCATGAGCACAGTCGATACATCAATCATAGGTGCTGGCCTGAAAACCAGGGATAACGGCGTAGATGACCGGACGCTGATCAGCGCAAATGCTGCCATCAGAAATCATCCAATCGAGAAGATTGGCCAGACCCTGCGTGGCCATATGACTGACATGAAGAAAGTAGTTTAATTAGTCATTCTTCAATCCAATAAAAAACCCGGCAATTGCCGGGTTTTTTATTGTCGTACCTTGTATACCGTGCATTTTTTTGTCGTAAGATTAACTGCCGACCAAATAAAAAGGCCAGGTTTTTGACCTGGCCTGTTCTGTAATTTCGCAAATTTGTAATCTGCACCAACGATTTATTTTTATAGTATGCCGGCTCAGTAATCCTCGAAGAACTACAGGCTCAGCACCTTTTCCCCTCTTGCTATTCCAGACACTCCGGATCTTACTACCTCCAGAATGGGCGTTCCCGCCAAAGCTGCTATGAACCCGTCTAGTTTCTCACTGGTTCCAGTGACTTGGATAGTATACATAGTGGGTGTAATGTCAACCACCACACCACGAAATATATCCGCCACACGCTTCACTTCCGCACGCTGGGCTCCGGTCGCTTTCACCTTGATGAGCATCAGCTCTCTTTCAATGTGAGCACCCTCGGTAAGATCAACCAGCTTTGCCACGTCAACCAGCTTGTTCAGGTGTTTGATGATCTGTTCAATCTTGCGGTCATCTCCCACTGTGGTCAGGGTCAATCGTGACAAGCTTTCGTCATCTGTTGGAGCAACAGTAAGGGAATTGATATTGTAGTTTCTCTGGGAAAACAGGCCGACAACCCGCGACAAGGCACCTGGCTGGTTTTCCATCAAAACAGAAATTATGCGTCTCATCTTCAAGTCCTCTCTGTCTTGCTCAGGAACATTTCATTCATCGCACCACCACGAATAGCCATCGGATAGACATGCTCTTCGGGATCAACGGCAATATCGATGAAGACCAGTTTGTCTTTTATCGCAAAGGCTTCAGCCATTTTCGCTTTGAGTTCACTGAGTTTTTCAATACGAATCCCTACATGACCATAGGATTCAACCAGTTTAATGAAGTCTGGCAAGGAATCAGCATACGTACTGTGGGAATGTCTTCCACCATACTGCATATCCTGCCACTGCTTGACCATGCCGAGCGCCTTGTTGTTCAGAGTCACAATCTTGATCGGGAGCGCACACTGTTTGCAGGTTGCCAGTTCCTGGATGTTCATCTGGATACTTCCTTCACCGGTTACACAAGCAACGACTGCATCCGGAAATGCCAGCTGTACACCCATTGCGGCAGGCAAGCCAAAGCCCATCGTTCCGAGTCCGCCTGAATTGATCCATCGGCGCGGTTTGTCGAAGTGGTAGTACTGGGCAGCAAACATCTGGTGCTGTCCAACATCAGAGGTTACATAAGCTTCACCCTTGGTAACCTCATACAAAGCCTGGATCGCTTGCTGCGGTTTGATCACGTCATTTTCAGCCGGAATAACAGCAAGACTCTGGCGCTTACGCCAATGTTCGATACGCTCCCACCAGGCTTGCATGGCTTCCTTGTCGGGCTTGACCTTGCTGGTTTCTACCAGTTCAAGCATTTCCTTGAGTACTGGAGCAACGGGACCCACAATCGGCACATGCGCGGTTACCGTTTTGGAAATGGCGGCAGGATCTATATCAATATGCAGAATGGTCGCATCCGGGCAGAACTTGCGAACATCGGAATTGGTAACCCTGTCATCGAAACGGGCACCTACGGCAAGAATCACATCCGCTTCATGCATGGTCATGTTGGCTTCATAAGTACCATGCATACCCAGCATGCCTACAAACTGTTTGTCAGTAGCAGGAAATGCTCCCAAACCCATCAGGGTATTGGTCACTGGACAACCGATTTTACGAGCTAGTGCGGTCAATAACTCGGATCCTTCGCCAATAATAACTCCACCACCGCTGTAGATAATCGGGCGACGTGCAGCCAGCAGGATATCCACGGCCTTTTTGATCTGGCCTGAATGTCCTTTGGTAGGCGGAGAGTAGGAACGGATTTTGACCGTCTCGGGATAGTGATACTCGAATTTGACGCTCGGGTCGGTCACATCCTTGGGAATATCGATTACAACCGGACCAGGGCGACCTGTGGTTGCGATAAAAAACGCCTGCTTCACGACGGAGGGAATATCCTCAGGTGTGTGAACCATGAAACTGTGTTTCACGATTGGCCGGGAAATACCGATCATGTCGGTTTCCTGGAAAGCATCCAGACCGATGGACTCCCTGGCAACCTGACCGGATATCACGATCATAGGAATGGAATCCATGAATGCGGTCGCAATACCGGTGATCGCGTTGGTCGCGCCTGGACCAGAAGTCACAAGCACTACGCCGGGTTTGCCGGTAGCACGCGCATAGCCATCAGCGGCATGTGTTGCTGCCTGCTCATGTCTCACAAGGATGTGTTCAACTTTGTCCTGGTTGAAAATCGCGTCATATATATGAAGAGCCGCCCCGCCAGGGTAGCCGAAAATAAGGTCAACGCCTTCATCGTGCAAAGCACGAATCAATGCATCACCGCCTGATAATAGAGCCACTGTTTTGTCCTCGCCTGAGTTGTCTATTCAGTTACGTATCAACAAGTGCTTTTGGCCTGAATCAGTCGCAAAAGGCACGGCAATGCAGAAAACCTGCAACTGCAAGAAGATACTTACCAATTTAAAAGATCTAAAGAATCCAGAAAGGCTCGGGTCGAACCTAATGACCCAGGGCGTGATTCGCCGCAGGGGCTGACCAGAACAGCCAGGCTGTTGTGTTCAAGCGGGTCTTTGGTAGCAAACAACCTCAGTAGGCTGTTTCGCGGCTCTCTCGCAAACTTCTACGCAAACTGCCGCAGAAATCGTTGCGGGAAACTGTCGATGGGTAATCAACCGGTCCGCTCACCAAGTCAGGGGCGCACATTATTGGAATCGGCACTTGAAAGTCAAGGCCAAGAGGCAAAATTCTCGGCTTCTTCCAATATTCTCAACAGGTTACCGCTCCAGATCTTGGCAATATCCGTCTCGGAATAACCTCTCCGGACCAGCTCCAGAGTGACATTGAAAGTTTCCCCGGCTGAATTCCAGCCTGCAACTCCGCCGCCGCCACCAAAGTCTGAAGAGATGCCCACATGCTCAATTCCAATGAGTCGGACCGCATAATCTATGTTATCGACGAGGTCGCTGACGGTAGCCCCTCCCCCCTGCTTCAGATAACTGTCGAAGGCCACCAGCTGGAGTACGCCCCCATTTTCCTTGAGTGCCAGCAACTGCTCATCATCCATATTGCGGGGGTGGTCATACAAGCTGCGCACACTCGAATGTGAGGCGAGCACAGGCACCTTCGAATGGCGCGTAGCTGCAAGCATGGTGGGTTTGGACACATGGGAAATATCGACCAGTATCCCAAGTCGATTGAGCTCTTCAACTACTTGATACCCAAAAGCACTCAAGCCACCATGCTCTGCTTGTGCATCGTTTAACAGAGCCTGTGGCTGAGCTGAATCCCCAATATCGTTATGACCGTTATGCACCAATGTCATATACCTGGCACCCTGTTCTCGATAGCTTTCCAGCAAACCAAGATCTGTACCAATCAGGTAACCGTTCTCCATCCCGATAAAGGCGACCAGCTTGCCCTGGGCATGAATCTCCCTGGCTTGCTGCGCGGTCGTTGCCAAGCCTATTTCTGCTCGGTCAAGAATATCTGTCATGCGGTGTATTGCAGCAAATTTGGCTGCTGCGTCCGCTTTGGCCAACTGATAGCCCTCTTCTGTTCTTGGTGTTTGCCCTACATAAACAATAAAAAATGCAGCATCCAGCCCCCCTGAGCGCATGCTATGCAAATTCACCTGGGCTTCAGCCGATGCCGGCACAAATTCACTGGTAGCAAAATTAAGGGGGATGTCCACGTGCGAGTCGAGAGTCATGACATTGTCATGAATGACCCGGGCACGTGCCATTACATCATCCTCACTGGCAGCAGAAACGTTCATGGCTACGAAGGGCGAAAACAGAAATAACGCGAATAGTCGGGGTAGCAAGTTCATGCTCGGGGCTCCAGGACAGAGTGCAAGGGCTGAGGCTGTAGGAGTGCAGCAATGCGCTCAGTGAGTCAATGCATAGATTACATAATTGGCAGCAAAGCGGTAGGCCAGTGCCGTCATAGGCTCAGGATAACCCGGATCATCCGCATGCTCCCATGCATCACCCAGATCCATGTTATGGTTGATGGCTACGAGCAATCGGCCGTTTTCATCGTAAATCCCGCGCCAATACGCATCATAACCATCCTTTTCATAGGTAGTTCCATACATGAGCGAAGCCAAACCAGGAATTTGTACCTTTTCATCAAGGTCATACAAGACGTGAAAAACTTCATCATTTTCAGGAATATCAATAATCGGTCGATCAGGAAATACCTTTTGCATGGTCGCCACAAAACCAGCCCACTCTGCCGTCCCGTGGAAGTCATCGACCATCAGGAAGCCACCTTTCAGCAAATACTCCCTCAAAGTCGAGGCCTCTTGAGCATTCAGAGTCCAGTACCCGACTTCTACTCCATATAGAAAGGGGTAATCAAACACGGAGTCATCAGTCAGACTGACCGCTTCACCGCCTTCGCCACTGTAAATACTTACCGGGGATCCATCCACGCGTGTCAAACGCGTAAGACCTTCCATGAAAAAATGCTCGGCTTCAGGCCAATCGGTGGTCCATCTGCCCCTGCCCATATATCCATCGTCAAATTCGTTACCGCCATAAATGAGCCGCGCGAACGTGAACTCCGCACCGTTAGTGTCAATTGCTGCAGTACCTTTGAAAGGTACGGGAGGTTGATCCCGGAACGGCAGGCGCTGTGCCAGCAAGGATTCAGAGGCCAGCAAAAGGCAAAGTGAACACAGCCCTGACAAAAGGATTTTTAGCCTTGCCACGCATGTCGTATGCTGTCTTGAGTTGAGCTTTGGTATCAAAATGGCTCCAAGCCCAATTTGCGGGCTTTGACAACTATAAACCAGAGGCAGACCAAATCAAACCGGAGCAAGCTCAAAGTCAGGCAAACTGAAGACTGACACCAAGTGGCTCGTAATATTCTTTCTCCTGCTCAAGACCATCAAGCGTGAGGGGGTGATCCTTCAGCCACCGCTTCTTGAATGTTAGCGTGAATAGTTTGTTCTTGAACTGCAATTTCGGCATGACATCAAGATCTTCACGCCGCCGGTGCAAGACAACCGCCAGCCTGAGACAAACAATCAACGGAATAAGTGCTTCCATGGTTTGCTCATCTACTTCTTCAAACTTTCCCGCATAAAGTCCCTTGCGTTGAGCTCGCACCAGATTGGCAAGAATGTACTGTTCATACCTGCCAAAACCAGCC
>JBIIWM010000120.1:0-8645 GCA_044338875.1 Pseudohongiellaceae bacterium
AGTTCCTGGGCCGGATTGAATCCGGTTGATATTGCCGATCTGTCCGGGCGAGTTTCCTACTCGGGTGGCAGCTTCCTTGGCATCGACCAGAGTGGCGTGGCGCTAAAATCAGTCTCCATGTCGTTCCAAGTCAATCTGGCCGGTGGCGCTGGTGCCATCAGCAATGGTTCACTTGCCATTATCGACAGCAAGGACAGTCCCTGGAATGTTGGCTTCAGCGGCAACCTGGACAATTCCTCCGCTACCTTTACCAATATCCAGGGCGACTTTGGCAGTGGCGGCAACAAGATTGATATTACCGGCGACATTACCGGCGTCTTTCTGGGTAGTTCGCAAGATCCGGATTTTGCCGCTGGCTTCTCTCTCGGCGCTGGCCCCTTGCATCAGGTGCAGGGCCAGGTGCTGCTCAGTAAATAAGGTCCATACCGCTCGTTACCCGGCTGCTTTACCGCAGCCGGGTTGATGTTTTTTACCTCTCCCCTGGCACATATCAAGCAAGTTGCCCGCTCTCCTGCGGCTGTCTCGTTCTGCATTCTTGCGGTATGATCTGCGGCCTCTTCGGATGCAGGCAAGAATTCCCTTTCCGGCATCTATCCATACCCTACAGACCTGAGGAAACCAGACCATGACAGACGATTCACGCAAAGCGCTCAGAGCCAAAGGCGAACAAATTCGTCGTGAAGTATTGGGCGACAAATACGTTGATGCCGCCATGAGCAAGATGAACTCTTTCAATAGTGACATGCAGAGCCTGCTCAACGAATATTGCTGGGGTGCTGGTTGGGGCCGTGAGGGTTTGAGCCGCAAGGAACGCAGCATGCTGAACCTGGCTATGCTCACTGCACTTGGCAAACAGCACGAAGTTGCGGTGCACGTACGCGGTGCCAAGAATAACGGACTGACGGATGCCCAGATCTCTGAAGTGTTCCTGCAGGCTGCCATTTATTGTGGCGTACCCGCTGCCGTAGACAGCTTCCGCACTGCCAATCAGGTGCTGGCTGACATGGCCGCTGAAGCCGCCAAGTAAGACGCAAGACACCGGGAAACAGACAATCATGAAGAGCATTACTCCGCCCGCCAGCATTGGTTTTGTAGGATTGGGCAACATGGGCTATCCCATGGCCAGGCGCCTGGCACAGGCCGGCTACAAACTCACGGTGGCTGACCTCAACGCGGAGGCCTTGAAAAAGTTCTGTGCCGACACTGGCAGCAGCGCAGCAGCAAACCTGAGGCAATTGGGCGCAGCCAGTGATGTGGTCATCACCATGCTGCCGGAAGGCAAGGCGGTACGCAAAGTACTGATGGGTGACGAGGGCATAGCCAGCGGGCTCAAACCCGGTGCCCTTGTCATCGACATGAGTTCCTCCTCTCCTGTGGGTACGCGGGAGCTGTCGCAAGAGTTGGACAAACTCGGGTTCAAGTTGATAGATGCGCCGGTCTCCGGTGGTGTCGTCAAGGCGATAGACGGCAAGCTCGCTATCATGGCAGGGGGAGACAAGGACAGCATTGAAGCCTGTCGTCCGGTGTTCGATGTCATGGGCAAGATGTTCATCACCGGTGGCTCTGCTTCCGGCCATGCCATGAAGGCCATGAACAACTTCCTGTCAGCCGCAACGCTGGCGATTACGTCGGAAGCGGTGTTGACCGGGCAGAAATTCGGGCTCGATCCTGCCGTGATGGTCGATATCATCAATGCGTCGACCGGACGCAGCAACAGCAGTGAACACAAGTTCCCCACCTTCATTCTGCCGCGCACGTTCGATTCCGGGTTTTACCTGGGTCTGATGGCAAAGGATCTGCGCTTTGCGAAAGAACTGGCTGACTCCATGGAAACCCCGCATGAATTGCTGAATGTGATCAGCAGCATGTGGGACAAGGCAGAAGCAAAATTGGGCTTCAACGCCGACAACACGGATGTGCATCGTTACCTCGAAAGCCTGATCGGGGAGTAAACACCGGATGGCAGAGCGTGAACCTTTCAAAGTCTATGCCATCCGCTACGCCAGTCTTGAGAAGCGCGCCAGCGAAAACTTCATCGGTGGCGACCCTCACGATGGTCCAATGCCCATGGATTATTTCGTGTGGGTTGCCATCAGTGCCAGCAAGACCTGGGTCATTGATACCGGCTTCAATGCGGCGATGGCGCAAAAGCGCGGCCGGCAATTCCTGCGCTGTCCCACTGAAGGCTTGAAGCTGCTGGGTGTCGATGCGGCAACGGTCAAAGACGTCATCATCACCCATCTGCACTACGATCACATCGGCAATTTTGATTTGTTCCCGCAGGCGCAGTTTCACCTGCAGGACAGCGAAATGGCTTACGCCACCGGTCGCTACATGGGCAACAGGTTTTTCTCCAGTGCATTTGAAGTGGAGGAGGTCGTTGCGATGGTGCACCGGGTATATGCCGGTCGCGTCAGTTTCTATGATGGTGATGTTGAACTGGCACCGAATATTTCGCTGCATCATGTCGGTGGACACACCAAGGGGTTGCAAGTGGTGCGTGTGTGGACTGAATCGGGCTGGCTGGTCCTGGCCTCCGATGCGAGTCATTACACGGCAAACATGGAGGAGAACCGACCGTTTCCGGTCGTGATTGATATCGGCGAAATGGTGGATGGCTGGCACAAGATCCGCACACTGGTCGACGCTCCCAAACGCATCATTCCTGGCCACGACCCTCAGGTCATGCATGACTTCCAGGCACCAGCACTTGCCATGGCCGGCATCGTGGTACGACTCGACGCTTGAGCGCAGCCAACCCAAAAAGAACTGCTTTGTGCTGGATCAGCCCAGCACCCTGCGAATTTCTTCATGAAGCGTGGCGATATAGAAGGGCTTGGTAATGCAGCCCTTGAAGCCATAATTTTCAAAGTTCGCCATGACATGGTCGGCGGCATAACCACTGGAAACGATGGCTTTTGCTTTCGGATGCAGTTTGAGTATTTCTTCCAGTGCATCCTTCCCGCCCATGCCGCCCGGTATGGTCAAATCCATGACCAGGCAATCAAAAGGGTTGCCTTGCTTCAGTGCTGCGTCATAAAGCCGGATGGCCTCCAGTCCTTCCTTTGCCTGGACGACCTTAAAGCCCCTGGCGCTCAACACATTTGCGCACAGTTCGCGGATCATCTCTTCATCATCCATAACCAGAATACTGGCTTGTAGCGGCTTGGGTTGCTGTTGCGGGGTTGTGAACGGGATTTCAATCCTGATGAGGTCATCTGATGCCGGCAAATACAGCGTGAAAGTTGTTCCCCTGCCCAGGCTGGAAGTGACCGCAATGTGACCGCCATGCTTGGCGATGATTGAATACACCGTTGCCAGGCCCAAGCCCAGGCCGCTGCCTTGTTGCCTGGTGGTGAAATAGGGATCGAAAATCTTGTCGATATCGCCCGGATCAATACCGATACCTTCATCACGCACGGTGAATTTCAGGTATTGCCCTTTGGCCAAGCCGGGCACTTCACCAGCAGGGATCACTGCATTTTCAATGCTCAGGTAGATATGTCCGCCCCGCGGCATGGCCTGATTGGAGTTGGTGGCGAGATTCGAGAATACCTGCGAAATTTGGCCTTTGTCGACACGCGCCTTCCACAGGTTGGGGGGCGCATCGAATACCAGCTTCACGCTGCTGCCGGAAAGGTCGAACGAGACCACTTCCTTGATGAAAGAGGCGATACTCACGTCCTGTTTCACCGGATCACCGCCCTTGGCGAAGGTCAGCAACTGACTGGTCAGGTGGGTCGCACGGTGAAACGCTTTCTCCGCCTGTTCCAGGCTGAGATGACTTTTGTGCTCCCGGGGGATATGGCTTTTCGCCAGCGCAATGTTGCCAAAGAGTACGGTGAGGATATTGTTGAAGTCATGGGCGATACCGCCGGCAAGAAGGCCGAGGCTGTTGAGTTTGTGCATCTTGCGCAGCTCGTCTTCGGTCTTCATGTAATCGGTAATGTCGCGTGAAACTGTAAATATCGATTTCACTTCGCCGTCTTCTACCAGGCCGGGAAAGGCATACCAGTAGATGCGGGCTGGCCCGTTCTTGTTCTCGGCCTCGAAGACCAGGGCGCTGGGGTGGCCAGTGGCAAATACCGCAGCCATCGCATGCTCAAACTGTTCGCATAGATCGGAAGGGAAGCCCATTTCCCTGCGGGTCAGGCCAATGAAATCCTCCGGTTTGAGGTTCCATACCTTGGACACACTGGGACTGACATAGGTGTGTCGGTACAGTTGATTGTAATGACAGATCACATCGTCGGTGTTCTCTACCAGTGCTGTATAGAGTTCCTGCTGGTGACGTAGTTGCAGTTGCAGCTGTTTGCTGGCCGTGATGTCGCGCGCGGTAGCATAAGAGAGCTGGTCTTCGTAGTTATAACTCGCGCGCCAGGACAGCCAGCGGAAACTGCCATCTTTGCACAGGCAGCGATTTTCGAAATCTATTGTAAGACCTGACGTTGCCTGTTTGTTCAGTTCGCGCAGTGTCAGTTCCAGGTCTTCCGGATGTACCCAGGAAGTTATTGGCATTTGCAGGAGTTCGTCTTCCGAATAACCCATGATCTGCATCGTGACCGGATTTACCCTGGTGAGGGTGCCATCGAGCCTGCCGATCATCATCAGGTCAGAAGCCATGTTGAAAAACTTGAAGAATTCTTCGCGTTCAAGTTCGTCCTGTTTTTCCCGGGTGATATCCTGATGAGTGCCACACATCCGCAACGGTTTGCTGCTGCGTGGTTCCCTGGCAACGACAGCTGCAGAACTGCGGATCCAGACCGGTTGGCCAAGCTTGTGTTGCCCGCGAAATTCCAGCGTGAAATTGTCGTCATAGACAATGAATTTGCTGGTCGCTTCGAAAACCCGTGCGCGGTCCTGCTCTGCGATGTACAGCGGAGCAGATTGCGGGGTAACCACTATCTCTCCGCGTTCATAGCCAAGTATCTCCAGCCAGCGATCATCCACATAGTAAGTGTTTTTCTGGATATCCAAATCCCAGAATCCCAACGAAGCGCCTTTAAGCACGTAGTGCAGCTGGTCAAGGGCGAGTTGTTTTTCCCAAGCATCCTGTGCCAGTCCGATATAGGCAGGTCTGCCCTCGTACTCAAGGTGCCGGATTTTTACATCAATCGAATAGCGGCTGCCGTCCTTGCGAGTAAAGCAGTTGCCTAGCAGCAGCTCTTTGAGGCCGCCTTCCTGTCTCAGCACTGACATCTGTAGTTTCAGGTCAGCAATGCTGCTGTGGGGTGTCAGCTTGGAGAAGCTATGGTTGCGCAATTCGGACAGGGAATAACCGGTATTTTTCTCTGCGGCGGGATTCAAGTACAGAAACTGCAGGGTCTCGGCATCCACCACATACATTTCGATGGAGAATTCTTCGATGAGCTTACTGAGATCCGGTTTCATGGGCAGTGCTAATACCAGTGCTGGCTATCGAATACCGGAGCAAGAAAACAGGCATTCGTTTGGTGGCCTGGGTGCTGCTTGGTGCATATACAACCCGGGATCGTGAGAGAGGGGCATTATAGCGGCAAACAACCACCGCTTTCAGGTGTGCCCATGGTCCCGTTGAAGAAATCTCCAGTGAGCCGGGCTTGGGTTTCATTGAAGGTTACTGCAAGCGACAGTTCCTTGAAAACTGGGTCTTGAGGAAATCCATCTGGTCCGCCCGGATACGTTTGCTGTTCACCAGGGCGAGATATTCGGCAGGATTGGGTTCAAAGGGCAGGGCCAGCAATTCCATATTGGCCTCTTGCGGTGTGCGATTCTGTTTGTAATGGTTGCAGCGTTTGCAGGCGGCCACCACATTGCCCCAAACATTGCCGCCACCACGCGAGGTCGGCAGGATATGGTCACAACTCAGTTCCTTGTCCGTGAACGTTTTGCCGCAGTACATGCACAGGTTCTGGTCGCGCCGGAACAGAATCTTGTTGGTAAGCGGGGATTTTTTGGGTCTGAGGCTGTGGAGTTCGCCAGCACAGGCAATGATGCTGTGCAGGGAAATGATGCTTTGGTTGCCGGTAAATTTCGAGGTGCCGCCTTTGACCGTAAGGACAGTGTCCCCGAGAGTCCAGGTGACAAGATCCCTTGCGTAGAGGGTGGTGGCTTCCTGCCACGTGAGCCACTCAACGGGGTGGCCCGCAACATTGAGTCGCAAGATGTGTGTCTGTTGTCCGAGGGTAATTTGTCCCGGGCTTAGTCCCGACGATTCATCCTGCGTTTCTGCGCGATTCACGTGATAGTGCATATAGTGATGATTCGTTACCCGTATCAAACACTGAAGATGAAGACGACTGTAACGGCTTCTCCAGAAGCCGTCAACAGGGCGAAAACCGTTTAAACAACCGGTCTTTCAAAATTAACGTTGTCTTCACATCTGCCTGTTGAATCCGGGCAAATCACTCTTGTTCTAGCAGGGTAATAAGCGCTGAAGTATCCCAGCGATTGCCACCGATTTTCTGAACTTCAGAATAATAACCATCGATGATGGTGGTCAGCGGCAACTGCGCACCATTATTCGCGGCTTCATCCATGGTGATGCCCAAATCCTTGCGCATCCAGTCCACGGCGAAACCAAAATCGAATTGATTGTTACTCATCGTCTTCCAGCGGTTTTGCATTTGCCAGGAAGAGGCGGCGCCCTTGCTGATCACATCAATTACCTTCTCGACATCAAGGCCCGCGCGTTTGGCGAAATGGATGCCTTCGGAAAGACTTTGCAGCAGTCCGGTAATGCAGATCTGGTTCACCATCTTGGTCAGTTGGCCATAACCGGAGGGACCCATCAGTTTGACACTGGCGGCAAAGGCTTCGATTACCGGTTTGGCGCGCTCGAAGGCAGCCGGATCACCACCGACCATGACAGTCAGGGTTCCGTTCTGGGCGCCCGCCTGGCCACCGGATACCGGCGCGTCCAGAAAATGGAAACCCTTTTGCTCGGCCAGTGCAGACAATTCGCGGGCAACTGTGGCTGACGTGGTGGTATGGTCGATGAAGACAGTGCCGGGCGCCGCCGTGGAAAAGGCGCCATCAGGGCCGGTGCAGACTGCGCGTAAATCATCGTCGTTGCCAACGCAGAGGAAAATGAATTCTGCGCCCCTGGCAGCGTCGGCAGGCGTGCTGGCGGTAGCACCACCATAGGCGTGTTGCCATTGTATCGCCTTGGCTGCAGTGCGGTTGTAGACGGTGACTGCGTGTCCCTTGGTGGCCAGATGTCCGGCCATGGGAAATCCCATGGTGCCCAGGCCGATGAATGCTGTTTTTTGTCCCATGAGGAAGATCCGGTAATGTGTGAAAGCGTATAACTATAAAGGCTGGCTCCCGAACTGGCAAAGCCGGTTGTGTGTCCGCTGGTGCTGCCGGTCGAAGTTATCGGATAGAATGTAATTATGAGCATCGAACTTGAAAAGATCCGCCGTGAATACCTGCAAGGCGGTTTGCGCCGCAATGACCTGCCGGACGACCCGTATCGGTTGTTCGAAGCCTGGCAGTTGCAAATAATCGAAAGCAAGTTGCTGGATCCCACCGCCATGGCAGTGGCTACCGTAGGCCCCGATGGACAGCCCTCGCAGCGCATGGTGTTGCTGAAACATCTGGATGAGCGCGGCTTCGTGTTCTTTACCAATTATGGCAGTCGCAAGGCGCGCGAACTCAGTGACAATCCACAAGTAAGCCTGTTGTTCCCCTGGCATATGGTGGAAAGGCAGGTGAAGGTCTGCGGTCGGGCCGAAAAAATCAGCATGGCAGAATCCGTGCGCTATTTCGCCTCGCGTCCGCGTGACTCGCAACTGGCGGCTTGGGCCTCGCAGCAAAGTTCACCGATCAACAGCCGTACGTTCCTGATGAGCCAGCTTGCGCACATGAAGGAAAAGTTCTCCAACGGTGAAGTGCCGCTGCCGGATTTCTGGGGTGGTATCCGTATCATTCCGCATGAAATCGAGTTCTGGCAGGGCGGCGCCAACCGCTTGCATGACCGTTTTCAATATACGCTGCAGCAAGACCAGAGCTGGCACATCAAGCGGCTCGCGCCGTGAATCCTGAAAGCTGGTGCACTTGGCAGGTGGCCCAGTGAGGCACTGGCCTCAGGCCGCAGTGGGCAAGACGTACCACAGCAGCAAGGGCAGCGTCAGGAACGACAGCAGCGTCGAGATGACTACCGTACCAGCCACCTCTTCCGGATTGCGCTTGTAGCGCACTGCGAAGAGATAAGAGAACACCGCGATCGGCATCGTGCTCTGCATGATGAGGATGCCGCGGGCCGCACCCTCCAGGCCGAGCAATGTGGCTACTCCCACACTCACCGCAAAACCCAGCACCAGGCGTAATGCCGACAAGGCCAGGCTGCGGCGCAGGCTGCTGATCCGGAAACGCCCCAGCGATACTCCGAGCGCAAGCAGCATCAGCGGAATGGTCAGTTGCCCCAGCAGGCTGGTGGTGTTCAGCACCCAGGCGGGCGGTGTGAAGTCGAATACCAGCGCCAACAAGGTGATGACCACGGTTTGGAAAATCGGATTACGCAGGAAGTCACGCCAGGAAAACGCTCCGGAGACAATCGAGACGCCCAACGTGAAACCGAACACGGAATTGACCATGAAATAGGTCAGTGCCAGCGCCAGGCCTTCTTCGCCAAATGCCAGCAGGCAGAGTGGCAAGCCCATGTT
>JBIIWM010000121.1:0-8520 GCA_044338875.1 Pseudohongiellaceae bacterium
GTGATGTAGACCGTCGCCACAAACACGTTGTCACTGATCGCCGAAAGCAAGCCATTCGCCAGAAAGAACACGGCTGGTTGCTGGTTGGCAGGCAAGGCCAGCACGTAATCGACAATCGGCTGGAACAAATGTTGATCGTGAATGACCGCAACAATGACAAAGAACACCACGATCAAGGCAGTGAACGGCAACGCTTCCTGGAATGCCTGGCCGAGCCGGTGCTCTTCCGTGACCCCGGTAAACGCGGTGGCCAGCACAATCACAGACAGGCCAACCAGACCGACTGCCGCCCAGTGAAAGCCCAGCGCGAGTATCAGGAAGATTGCGACCACCGCCTGCACGACGATCACGGCCTTCTGTTTGTCGGTGCGCTTGGCTGACTCGATTTCGTCAAATTCGGTGAGGACCCTGCGCACCGTTTCAGGCAGGCGCTGGCCATAACCAAACCAGCGCAAATGTTCGAGCAACGCGCAGGTGGACAAGCCGACAAAAAATACCGGCACCGAGACCGGCAGCATGTGCAGGAAAAATTCCACGAAGTCCCAGCCGGCAAAAGTGCCGATCAGCAGGTTCTGGGGTTCACCGACCAGCGTGAGTACGCCGCCAAGCGTAGTACCGACGGCCGCATGCATCACCAGGCTGCGCAGGAAGGCGCGAAAACGCTCGAGATCATCGCGATGCAACTCGATCACTTCATCGTCAGTAGTGTTGTCATGATCGTCAATATGAAAATGCTTGCCGGACGCAACCTTGTGATAGACACCGTAAAAGCCGGTGGCCACGGTGATGACCACTGCGGTGACGGTCAGGGCGTCGAGGAACGCAGACAGAAAGGCTGCGGTCAGGGAAAACAGCAGGGAGAGGATGATTTTGGAATGGACTCTGGTGAGCATCCTCGTGAAGGCAAACAACAACATGTCTTTCAAAAAATATATGCCGGCCACCATGAAGATCAGCAGGAAGATCACTTCGACTGCGCCGACGGTTTCGTTATAGACAGTAGTAGTCGAGGTCATGCCAATCAATACGGCTTCAAATGCGAGCAGTCCGCCGGGTTGCAGCGGATAGCAACGTAGCGCCATCACCAGCGTGAAGATGAATTCGATGACCAGCGCCCAGCCGGCAGCGGCAGGACTGAGGATGAACAGGATCGGGTTCGCGATCAGGAAGCCTATGATGGTGAGTTTGTACCATTCCGGCGAGTTGCCGAGAAAATTGGCGATCAATGCGCGCCCGAGGGCGTTAGTTTGTGGCATTACGCGGGATTCCCTTGTCTGCAGCAGTGTTTTTATGGAGGGGCTGCAGATTTGGGCCAAAGTCTAACGATATTGGGCGGGAATGTCAGGCGTAAGCGGCATGCAGCAGTTGCTGCTGTTCATGCTGGATGTGTTCCTGCCAGGTAATACAGCGGTTCCGGCCAGAATCCTTCGCCACATACAAAGCCTGGTCCGCATTGCGAATCAGCTGCTCCAGCGAGGTTTCCTCGCGCAGTCCCGCAATACCTATGCTTACCGTCAATTTGCGTACGCCGATTGCCGGAATAGCGGCATTCTGGATGGCCACCCGGATGCGTTCTGCCAGGATGAGTGCCTGGGTGCCGTCCGTTTCCGGTGTCAGTACCAGAAATTCTTCACCACCAATGCGGCCGACATGATCGGTCTGGCGCAGCAGGTTTTTCAGCAGGGCCGAGGTCGCTTTCAATACTTCGTCACCAGCGGCATGGCCATGGTTGTCATTGATCGACTTGAAATGATCGATGTCGAACATCAGGCAGGAGAAGGAGCGCTGGAAACGATGGGTACGCAACCATTCCTCCCGGGCTTTTTCCAGGATCGCGCGGCGGTTCAACAAGCCGGTCAGCTCGTCGGTGCTGGCCAGCATATGCATGCGGCGCGCCGTCTGGCGGCTGCGGTAAAGCATCAGCAAGATCAGGCCGAGGATGCCAGTTCCCAACCCCAGCGCCAGATATTGCAGCTCCACTAATTGGCGACTTGCCTGCAGCTGCAGATCCTGCTCCTTGCGCACGTTGTTCAGGCTCGCATTGGTGTCTGCATAACGCCGGGTTTCGAATTCGGCCTGCATGCGTTGCGTGCCTTCCTGGCTCTGCTGCTCCAGATCAAATTGCATCAGCTCGGTATACTCGCGCTGTGCGACCAGCGCCTTGTCGTACTGGCCGAGTTGCTCGTATGCATTGCTCAAGCCGCGATAGGTGCGCAACAACGCGCTGTTGAAGGCGAGTTTCGCCAGGACAGGCACGGCTTGAAGGTAGTACTCCACCGCTGCTTGCGGCTGTTTAGCCTCAAGCTTGAGATCGCCAAGATGGCGCAGCACAGCGGATTGCTGGGTTTCATCGTGCAAGGAAGTGAACGCTTCGAGTGCAGAGAGCAGCAAGGTCTCCGCTTGTGGCAATATTCCTGTCGCTTGTGCATTCACACCCAGCGCCTTGAGCGTGAACGCTGCGCCGGAAATGTCGCCCAGTTCCTGGCTCAAGCGCAGCGAGCGACGAAAATGCCGATCGGCATCGACAAACAATTGCTGCGACGCGAGGGCATGCGCGAGATTGAACAGTGATACTGACAGGCCCTGCTGGTCGCCGCTTGCTTCATCGAGACTGACGAGTTCCTGGAAATAGCGGGTCGCAGATTCAAGCTGCCCGGTGTTGTAACACAGGGTCGCCAGGGTGTTGAGAATGTTGCGTGCCAGTCCGGGGGCTTGTCCTTGTCCGCTCAAGGCCCAGGCCTCGCCCAGCAACTGCATGGCCTCTTCGTACTGGTTTTGCACAATCAATGCATCGGCTTTGCTCACCAGTGCCTGGATTTCGATCGTGCCCGGGTTGCTGGCAACTGACTCCAGGGCAGCAGGTACTTGAGCCTGCACCGGCTCGCCTGGAGCAATCAGTAACAACAAGAGCAGCAATGGAGTGCGATGCATGGCAATGGCCTCAGGCGCCGACCGCTGTCATGAATTCCATGTCGATGACCTCGAAGCCTTCGGTCAAGCCAAGTTTGCGAAAGGCTGGAATGGTGTTCAGGTCCCTCGGCATCCTGCCGTGGTTTTTTTCACTCTGCAGGTTGGCAACGATGATCAGGTCGACATAATCCGGCTTGTCGCTGCTGTCATACATCAGGTTCTCATGTTCGCGTGGCACGATGGAAAGCGCTTCGGGGAAGTTCCAGTGCTTGAGGATGGCCTGGCCAACAAACGGATGGGCACGCTTGATAAGCTCGTCCAGCTTGGCTTCATCTTTCAACAACTCAGGGAAATCTTCGGCCATGGTCAGGATTGGCAGCATGCCGATGTCGTGTACGAGGCCGGCGAGCATGGCCTGGTCGGCCTGATAGTGGGTGTACTGCAAGCTGATGCCGACGGCGATGGAAGACACTTCCGAGGCGTGCTGCCAGCACGCGCGCAATTTGCGGTCGGTCAAGTCATTGGTCGCCTGGAACAGTTGCTCCATGACCATCGCAGTCACGATGTTTTTCACCATGCTGGCGCCCATGCGCATTACGGCCATGTCCACGCTTTCGATGGCAACGCGCGATTTGAGCAAGGGGCTGTTGGCCAGTTGGATCAGGCGTGCCGCCAACGCGGGGTCCTTGTTGATGATCCTGGCGACATCCGACAGCGAGCTGTTTTCATCCGAGACGACATCCCTGACCCGGAGTGCCATGTCTGGCAACGTAGGCAGCACCAGCTTGTCGGAACGCAGCGCCTGGTAAAGTTGTTCGAGGAAGGTGTTCAGGGAATTATTGCTCATGATGATTTCCGCAATCAGGTGGATCAGTACAAAGAACTACGACCTTTCCTGCACAAACTTGAGCGCTTTTGGCAAACGCGAAGTGCATCCCTGTCTGGTAGATGCACCCGGCCCGGGCTGGAGGTAAGATAGCTGCTGCAAAACAACGGGTACTCGCCGAGGCTGGAGATCACGCTATGTTCAAAAAGGTAATGTTCGCGCTGGCACTGGCCCAGCTGGCAGGGTGCTCGGGATCCAATGAAGAGCCTGGCGTGACAGCAGGGAGTGCTGCCGTTGGTGCCGCTGCTGTGACCTCGACTGCCCAGGCTACCGCTGCCCAGACTTTTGCTGCCCAGACTGCCGCTGTAGAGGTGGTCTCGCTGCAATCGGGCGTCGAACAAGACAACTTCGATCAGGCGGTCGCCCCCGGCGATGATTTCTACCAGCACGTGAACGGCACCTGGCTCAGCACCACCCCCATTCCGGCCGACAAATCCAACTATGGCGCGTTTACCCTGCTTGATGATGAAGCCCAGGCCAACTTGCGTACCCTGATTGAAACAGCGGCGGCGGAAACGGCTGCCGCAGGCAGTGACGGCCAGAAGGTAGGGGATTTCTACAATAGCTTCATGGCAGAGCCCCGCATTGAGGAATTGGGCATCGTACCGCTGGCCGCCACGCTGGCCGAGCTTGATGGCATCGACAGCAAGCCGGCTTTGCTGCAACTGGGAGCGGAACTCAACCGGATCGGCGTGCAGCTTCCCGTTGGCATCTATATCAGCAACGATGAAAAACAGTCGGATCAGTACATCACCTATATTGCGCAGTCCGGATTGGGTTTGCCCGATCGCGACTGGTATCTCTCCACCGATGACGAAACCCACGGTGCTGCGCGCGCGGCATACCAGGCGTATATCAGCAAGGTCCTTGGACTTGCCGGCTATGCAAGAGCAGCCGAGGCGGCCACCTCCATCATGCAGATTGAAGCCCGCATTGCCGAAGCGCATTGGGACAAGGTGAAGAATCGCCAGGCGGAACTGCTCTATAACAAGCGCACGCTGGCCGAGCTGAATACCCTGGCACCTGCCATTGACTGGAGTGCGCTGCTGCAAGGGCTGGGGGTAACTGAAACGGTGTTCGTCGTGAATCAGCCAAGTTTCCTCGAGGGCTTCAATGCCATCTGGGACGAGGTGCCACTGCAGGACTGGAAAGACTGGTATACCTTCAAGACAGTTGATGCCTTTGCGTTCTATCTGTCCGACGCCTTTGTGCAGGCCCAGTTCGATTTCGAGGGCAGGGTACTCGGTGGCCAGGAAGAACCCGAACCACGCTGGAAACGCGGAGTTGGTGCGGTAGATGGAGCGCTCGGCGAAGTGGTCGGCAAACTGTACGTGCAGCATCATTTCCAGGAAACGTCCAAGCAGCGCATGGACCAGTTGATTGAAAACCTGCGTGCAGCGTTTCGTGACGGCATTGATGAGCTCGAATGGATGACGCCGGAAACGAAACTGAAAGCGCAGGAAAAACTTGCCAGCTTCAATACCAAGATTGGTTATCCCGACGAATGGAAGGACTACACCGCGTTAAGCGTGGATGCGGCCGATCTGGTCGGCAACGTGATGCGTTCACGTCGCGTGGAACACGAGCGTGAAGTCAACAAACTGGGCAAGCCCATCGATCGTGACGAGTGGTTCATGACCCCGTACACCGTCAACGCCTATTACAATCCGCCGATGAACGAAGTCGTGTTTCCGGCCGCGATCCTGCAGCCACCTTTCTTCAATGTGGCTGCGGATGATGCCGTGAACTATGGCGGTATCGGTGCGGTGATCGGGCATGAGTTCAGTCATGGTTTTGATGACCAGGGGCGAAAATACGATGGCTCTGGCAATCTCAATGACTGGTGGACGGAAGCTGATGCCGCGGCTTTCTCCGAGCGTGCCAGCAAGCTGGTGGCGCAATACGCCCAAATCGAGGTGTTGCCGGGCAAATTCCTCAATGGTGAATTTACCCTTGGAGAAAATATAGGCGATCTCAGCGGCCTGGCAGTGGCCTACAAGGCTTACCGCAAGTCACTGAACGGACAGGAAGCCCCTGTGCTTGACGGCTATACCGGCGACCAGCGCTTCTTCATCGGCTGGGCGCAGGTTTGGCGTCGCTTGTATCGTGATGAAAACCTCGAAGTGCGTGTTACCTCCGATCCGCATTCGCACAGCGAAGCGCGCACCAATGCCATCCTGCGTAATTTCGATGCGTGGTATGCCGCGTTTGGTGTTGGGGAAGACGCCGCGATGTATTTGCCACCGGAGGCACGCGTCAAGATTTGGTAGTGGCTTGTTTTTTGCGGTGGCTTTTTTGTTGGGAGTGCCTTGTTTGTTGGGAGTGTCTTGTTTGTCAGGAGTGCCCTGGGCATAAAAAAGGCGGACCTGAGTCCGCCTTTTTTTCGACCGATGTTCAAGTCGGTGCAAGTACCAAGTGCTTATTCTGTAAATTCATACACCGTGAACTTGGTGCCATCCTTGCCCAGGAAATCCAGTTCGCACTTGCCAAGCGCTGGCGGCAGAGTCCAGTCAACGCCTTCCTGATACTCAAGCTCCAGATCCTTGCGTTCACAACGCGCCTTGATCATGTTCAGCTTGCCATCCACATCAGCGACCGTAAAGATGCGGCGCGTTGGCTTGTAGCTCCACTGCTCATTGGTGATTTGTGCCAACAAACCTAGCGGCTCCGGTGAATCCAGCAGCGCTTTTACTGCAGTGGCTTGCTCATGGATCTTGTCTTCCGCAGGAATCGTGAACTTGCCTTGCAGTGTCTGGTAAACATCCCAGGCCAGTGCGTTCTGGCGCAGGGAAGCTGCCAGCAGGAATTTCTGGCGCATGGCGCCCTGCAGCATGTCGTCGGTGAGGAAGTATTCGGTTTCGCCGCGAGCATTAACGGTGGACAAGGTTGCCAGGATACTGGCGTCCAGGGCTTCATAAGGTTTGCTTTCGGCCATCAGGATGCTGGTGCGCAGTTCATGCAGAAGGCTGTAGTCGAATACGGTGTAGACGCTTTCTTCTGACAGCTTTTCTATTTTCTTCAGGGCTTTTTCATAATCCTTTTCCGCCACCAATGCGGAGATTTCATCCACAGCAGTTTTGATGGCAGCAGTGAGTGCCAACGGGACTGGGGGCAGCTTGCTGTAATCAACCGGAGGGGGTGCTTCCGCACCTTCGGCGGGGGCTGGCGGAGGACCGCCACGGCCGCCGCGACCACCCATGGCGGGTGCTGGCGCGTTGGGGTCTACACGAATCGCGAAGGTGTATTCCTGGTTATGCAAATCGATAGCTTTACCATCCAGCGTGGCGGGTTTGAAGGTCCACTTGGCGACATTTTCGCTGATCATGTTGTTGAGAAACTGGTTGGAGAGGTAACTGACAATAGCGACATCGGCAACTGTGCCATCGGCCTTGACGGTATAAAGGGCTTTCACGATAGCCTCACTGCCGAAGCCCGGCATGAAACGGCCCTCCTGCGTCACGGCTTCTGGAGCAACAATGGCCAGTTCCTGGGCGAGTGCAGAGGGAGCGAACGCAGCAAAAACTGCAGGGGTAACGATGGCGGCAAACAGGGCTTTATGCAGGGGTTTCATGGATATTCCCTCCTTATGCATTTGTTGTTATGAGAGTTTTTTGTTGTTGTTTTGGCAGTGAGCGGGCAGTCTAATTCCAATTGGCAGGATGGTCTACCGTTGGCGACTCAAGGCCAATTCAGCTCCTTATTTTCGCCACAATTATTTTGGTGGCGCGCCCGATCCCGAGACTGCACAGAATCGTTGCACCAGGCATGCTCAGTTGTTCAGCAGGTTGGCCGGTGAGTATTGGTCGGTGAGGATGCGCGCTTTCTGGTTCCAGTCAGGCTCTGTTTGCATCAGCGCAGGATATTCCCCGGCGTTCATGCCGAAACGCTCGACGCGGACCTGCAAGGGTACGGCGCGTGCTGCCAACGCTGCCGGTTCCGGCAGAGGCTGCATCGATGCAATGATCACGCGATTGCCGGTACCGAACTGGCGGATGTTGAAGAAGTCGCCAAACACGGCGGCATAGGTGGCCGACTCCGCATCGTACAACTGGCTGGAAGAGAAGGTGTTGGCCACGACCATGCCATGCTCCGGCAGCAGCAGTTTCACTTCCTCGAGGAACTCACTGCTCATCAGGTGCTCTGGAATGTATTCACCGTTAAAGGCATCGAGGATCACCAGATCGAATTTTTCGCCGCGCAGGCCGGCACGTTTCACGTAGACGCGACCATCGACCGTTTCCACCTTGTTCAGGGCGTTTTCCTGAAAATCAAAATAATCGCGCGCTACGCGCACCACCGCTTCATCAATTTCGACGATGACGATTTCCGCAGCCGGGAACAGCAGGTTGAACGTGTGAACCAGGGTGCCACCGCCGAGTCCAAGGATCAGGATGCGCTTGGGATTGTCTTGCACCATCAGGCTCGACAGCACCATCTTGGCGTAGGGGAACACCAGGTTGTCGTGGTCGTCGAGAAAGCGGCAGCTCTGGTTCTGGCCGCTGACATCGGTGATGGTGAAGCGCATGCAGCGGCGCACGGAATCTTCGGTGACAACAATGTTGCGGTATAGCGAGCGTTCGTGATGGATATCACGGCTGGGGCCGCTTTGGGCATCTGCGGCAGCGCTGGCGAACAGGGTGGCAAGCGTGGTGCAGGCCAGCAGGAAGGCCAGGGTGAAAGACAAGTGTTTCATCGGGCTGCCATAAGTTGGTTGGTTTTGAGTC
>JBIIWM010000122.1:0-8482 GCA_044338875.1 Pseudohongiellaceae bacterium
TCGGGAACACAGCTATCAAATTCTCCACAACTGCCCGCAGACCTGGTTCACATTGTCGTGAAAATCTCGGTCATTACCGCAGTCAGGAACAACCGGGACACCATCGCGGCAGCGCTTGATTCCGTGCTGGCCCAGACTCATTCCGATATTGAGCTGGTCGTAATCGATGGCAACTCCACCGACGGTACCCGTGAGGTGCTGGCGCATTATGCCAAACGTCTTGCTGTGCTTGTAAGTGAGCCTGATAGCGGCATCTACGATGCCTTGAACAAGGGGATAGCCCATGCCACCGGTGATGTTATCGGTTTTTTGCATGCCGATGACTTGCTGGCCGATCCCGGTGCGCTGGCTGCAATTGCGGCAGGTTTTGCTGAAACCGGAGCGGATGGCGTCTACGGTGATCTGCTCTATGTACGCAAACAAGATCCGGACTCAGTGATTCGCAATTGGCGCAGCTGTGCTTACAAACCCGAATTGCTGCAACAAGGCTGGATGCCTGCCCACCCGACGCTGTATCTGCGTCGTGCTGTCTATGAACAGTATGGCTGCTTTGATACCAGTTTCAGGATCGCCGCGGATTACGACTTCATGCTGCGTATTCTCAAGCCGAATGTCCTTGTGATGCATTATCTCCCGCAAGTGCTGGTGAAGATGCGGTTAGGAGGTGCCAGCAATCGCAGCTTGCGCAACTTGTTGCGCAAATCGCGTGAGGACTTGCAGGCCTTGCGCATGAATTTTGTTGGCGGCTGGTGGACCTTGATTCGAAAAAATCTCTCAAAAATACCCCAGTATCTTCACGGTGCCGGGCGCAATTGAACTTTGGAGATTTTCCTGAAGTTAACGACTAATCCTATGCGATACTTGAAATCAAAGCATAACGTTATTGGCTGTTCTGGTCTGACAGAGGTCACTTTCGTATAGTCCATGAGAGAGTAATCCGTGTTTGTCGAAGTCCTGTGTGCATTCGTCTTAACCACAGTCTGGTTGCTGGTGCTGGCACCTTTTGCCTTTCGGTTCGGGATCGTTGATCGTCCGGACCAGCGCAAAAACCATCGCGGCGACATTCCCCTGATCGGTGGGCTTGCGATCTTTGTCACGATAGCGACCCTGTTGCCGGTTTTTTCCGGGCTTGATGCCAATTTGTTGTGGTATCTGGCGGCCTCCGGTTTGCTGGTGTTGTTTGGTGTGCTGGACGATCGCTTCAATATCGGTGTAGGGGTGCGTGTGGCTGTAGAAGTAGTGGCGGCACTGATGATGATTTTCGGCGCGGGCTTGTGGGTCGATAATCTGGGTAATCTGCTGGGCTACGGTGATATGCACATGCCACTCTGGATGGCGGCTCCGTTTACCATTATCGCTGTGTTTGGCATCACCAATGCCTGGAACATGATTGATGGCATGGATGGGCTCGTTGGCACCGTAACCTTGATCGCGCTGGGCAGTTTCTATTTCATTACCCATGGCGCCGCTGCCAACAATAGCGTTACCGGGCTTTTGCTCGGTGCGACGGGAGCCTACCTGCTGTTCAATCTCTGCTCCAACCGTTTGCTGCCCAAAGTGTTCCTTGGCGATGCAGGCAGCAAGTTGATAGGGTTTTCGCTCGTATGGCTGTTGATCGACAGTACCCAGGGTGGTCAGCTCACCGGCATGCGAGTTCCTGGAGTACTGGCCTTGTTCGTGGTTGGACTGCCGCTGATCGACATGGTGACGACCACGGTTCGTCGCATGAAGAAAGGCCAGTTGGCTTTCGCTCCTGACCGTACCCACATCCACCACATTTTGCAGCACGCTGGTTTTACCCAGCAGGAGATCCTCTTGTTGATCGCGTTGCTGGCCAGCTTCATCAACCTGGTCGGAGGCCTGATGTATGCCATGGACTGGCCTGCCTATGTAATGTTTGCAATGTTCTGGGCCATTACGCTTGTCTACGTTTACTATATCGAGCATTGCTGGAAACTGGGCAAGTGGCTGCAGAAGAAGCTTCCTCCGCAGACAAACTGATAAGAAATGGTGGCATATCTTGAATATCCTTGTTACTGGCGGTACTGGCTATATTGGATCACATACCTGTGCACTGTTGCTGCAACTGGGACATCAGGTAACGATTATCGACAATCTCTGCAACAGTTCGCCTCTGGTGATCGAGCGGCTGCAAACCCTGAGTGGCAAGCCAGTCAGCTTCATTCAGGGCGATCTGCGTGACCTTTCACTGTTGCAACGTGTATTTGCGAATGCAGCCTTTGACGCCGTGATACATTTCGCCGGGTTGAAATCAGTAGCGGAGTCCGTAAGTAATCCCCTGGCTTATTACGAGAACAATGTCAGTGGTTCGGTAAATCTGTTGCAGGCCATGCGAGAGGCCGGCGTCAGAACCCTGGTGTTTTCTTCATCCGCCACGGTTTATGGTGATTCACCGATTCAACCGGTGCAAGAAGACCTGCCCCATGCCCCGACGAATCCTTACGGCAATACGAAATCCCTGATCGAAACGGTGTTGAGGGACCTGAGCCAATCAGAACCAGGGTGGCGCATCGCCTGCCTGCGTTATTTCAATCCGGTCGGGGCCCATCCCAGCGGACTGATAGGCGAAGATCCCAACTCACCGCCCAATAACCTGATGCCTTACATCGGACAGGTCGCCAGCGGTACTCGTGAGTGGCTGCCGGTTTTCGGCAACGACTATCCAACCGCTGACGGTACCGGTGTGCGTGACTACATTCACGTCATGGATCTAGCAGAAGGTCACAAGGCCGCTCTCGACTGGCTCGCCAGCCTGCCGGAGCAAGGCTTTGCCGCGATTAACCTCGGGACAGGGAGGGGCACCTCGGTACTGGAACTGGTGCGATCTTTCGAGATGGAATCAAACCGGCAGATTCCATACAAAATCGTTGCCAGGCGTCCGGGGGATGTAGCATGCTCCTTTGCAGATGTGGACTTGTCGGCACGCCTGCTGCAGTGGAAAGCGCAGCGCAGTATTGCCCTGATCTGTGCTGATACCTGGCGCTGGTTGCACAACAATCCGCGCGGCTACCATTCAGACTGAAAAGAAACGCATGATGGAAAAAGTTGGAATTATCGGACTCGGCTATGTAGGCCTGCCGTTGGCGCTGCGCTTTGCAGAGGCAGGGTGTCCAGTACTTGGTTTTGACATCGACCAGCGCAAGGTGGAGGCGCTGCAAACAGGCAGCAGCTACATTCGCCATATAGGTAATGATGCAATCGCTGCCGGTCTGGCAAGTGGGCTGCAAGCCACCAGCGACTTCTCGCGCATCGACGAGGTCAGCAGCATTATCGTCTGTGTGCCGACTCCCCTGAACCGCTATCGCGAACCCGATCTCAGCTTCGTCACCGACACCCTGGCTTCCATACTGCCCTATTTGCGCAAGGGACAGCTGCTGTCGCTGGAAAGTACCACCTGGCCTGGCACTACCGAGGAAGTACTGCGTCCACCGCTGGAACGCGCCGGCTTCACTATTGGCGACGATTTTTACCTGGTTTATTCACCCGAGCGCGAAGATCCGGGCAATCTTCATTACAGCACCCGGACCATCCCCAAGATCATCGGTGGCAGCACTCCAGCCTGCCTGCAAGCCGGGCTTGCTCTCTATCGCAAGGTCATAGACCAAGTGGTTCCGGTAAGCTCCACACAAACGGCTGAGATGACCAAATTGCTGGAGAACATCCATCGCGCCATCAACATCGGTCTTGTCAATGAAATGAAGATTGTTGCTGATCGCATGGGCATTGATATCCACGAAGTGATCCGTGCTGCGGCGACCAAACCGTTCGGGTTTGTGCCGTATTATCCTGGCCCAGGCCTGGGTGGGCACTGCATCCCGATTGATCCCTTTTATTTGACATGGAAGGCACGCGAATACGGTATCCATACCCGTTTCATCGAACTGGCGGGAGAAGTAAACAGTGCCATGCCACAGTGGGTCGTCGAAAAAATTTCCGAGGCATTGAATACCAGGGAACGCAGTATCAAGGGTACGCGCATATTGGTACTGGGTATCGCCTACAAGAAAAATGTCGATGACATGCGCGAATCACCGGCAGTGGTGCTGATGGAACTGCTGCAACAGAAGGGTGCGCTGATCTCCTATTCTGATCCCTGGGTGCCGGTGTTCCCGACCATGCGCGAGCATCATTTCGACCTGGTGAGTATTGATCTCACCCCGGACACAGTACGCAATCATGATCTGGTACTGGTTGCGACGAATCATGATCTCTTTGATTACACGATGATCAAGGAACACGCCGCATTGATCGTTGATACGCGCGGGGTTTATCTGGAACCGGCAGCCAACGTCATCAAGGCCTGAGTACTGAATTGTAACGTCATTCGATCCTGCCAGACTTTGCTGTGTTGCCACCCTTGCCGTCATGATTGGTGCGCTATTGTGGCGTGCGCACCAAAATGAATCTTTGTTGTATGCAGTTTCCCCCTCTATTCCTGAAATTCCCACTCACTCGGCCCTACGGTGGCATGGCATGGATCTTGTAAGAGCAGTATTGGGAGCAAGTCATGCAACCCTGCAGGTCCTGCCTGCACGGTGCAGTGTCGTCGTCATATGAGTCAAGAAAAAATACGCATTATGCTGGTGGATGAACTGCCGGCTCGTCTGGCAGTGCTGGAAACGACGCTGACGGCCTTGGGCTATCTGGTGGTTGGCAAAGTCACCAGTCTCGACAGCATCCAGTGTGAAGTTGAGAACAGCCAGCCCGATGTCATCATCGCCGATCTTGATAATCCAGGGCGCGACACCCTTGAATCCATGCAGGCCATCACCCGCAAGCGGCCGCGCCCGATTGTCATGTTCACCAACGACGGTGATGCAAAGACCATAGAGCTGGCGGTGAAATCCGGGGTTACAGCCTACATTGTCGATGGCATGGCACCCGATCGCATCAAACCGATCCTGGATGTCGCGATCTTGCGTTTCCGCGAATACCAGTTGTTACGCAACGAGCTGGAACTCACTCGCCTGCAATTGAGCGAGCGCAAGCAACTCGACAAGGCCAAAGGACTCTTGATGCAGAAGAAAGGCCTGGACGAGGAACACGCGTATCAGTTGCTGCGCAAGATGGCTATGGACCGCAACATGAAAATTGCAGAACTGGCACGCAGCATTATTGCTGCCGCTGAATTACTGGGTTGAACATGAGCAAACATTCCTCCATCAACATTGGCTACATACCGCTACTGGATGCCGCGCCCTTGTTATTGGCGCAGGAGCTGGGATTCTTCGGTGATGCCGGTCTCAACGTCCAACTCTCGCGAGAAGCATCATGGGCCAATATACGTGACAAATTGTATGTTGGCAGTTTGCACGGGGCGCACTTGCTGGCTCCTATGACGATCAGTGTGAGTCTTGGCCTGAACCGGGTAAAAGCACCGCTGGTAACCAGTTTCGTCATGAGTCTCAACGGCAATGCGATCACCGTCAGCAACAGCTTGCGTGAGCAACTGCGCAGTGTGAATCCGGAGGCGCTGGCGTCAGCGTCAACCTCGGTACTTACATTGAAAAAGCTGATTGACCAGCGCCGTGAACAAGGCAGGTCACCACTGACCTTTGCCGTGGTCTACCCGTATTCGTGTCACAACTACCTGTTGCGTTACTGGTTGGGCGCTGGTGGCATAAACCCCGATCACGATCTCAATATTGTGGTAATCCCGCCGGCACAAATGGTCTCGCAGCTTGCCGCTGGCCGCATTGATGGTTTCTGCGTGGGTGAACCCTGGAACCAGATTGCCGTAGCGCAGGGGCATGGCAAGGTCTTGCTCAGTACCTTTGATATCTGGCACAACGCTCCCGAGAAAGTTTTTGCGGTACACCGGGATTGGGCACAAGCCAATACCGATGCCAATCTGGAACTGATCAGCAGCTTGTTGAAGGCCTGCCAGTGGATGGAAGAGCCGGCCAATCGCAACGATGCCTGGGCTATTCTGGGCCAGGCCGAGTATCTGGGCTTTGCGCCAGACATACTGCAAAACGGATTACAGTGCGGCAAGCACGTATTCTTCAAGAATAGCGCCAACCATCCCTGGCCAGTGCAGGGGCTGTGGCTCTTGAGCCAGATGCAGCGCTGGGGCCATATCCCGGGGAATACCAAACCGCAGGAACTTGTCCACAGTCTCTATCGTCCCGACCTCTATCTGGAAGCCGCACTCCATTCAGGCCAGCCGGTTCCTGCGCGCGAATTGCGCCAACTTGGCCTGCATACGGCACCGTGGCACTTTGACAAGATTACACTGGGTTCCGATCGGTTTATTGATGGTCTTTGTTTTCATGCCGACAAGTACAACGAATACTTGAACGCCTTCGAAACGTCCAATCTCGATGCTCAAACCTGATTTCACTGCGCGGCCAAAACAGTGCAGACGGCTTATGTGCTGCACTGTCTTCATGCAATAACATCTGTTCTGAATCCGGCTCTAATCTTCCAATAAATCAAAGACCGCTGATTTACTGCTGTTTTTCGATTCTTCTCCAACTTGGCATGCAGCTTGCTCTAATAATCTTGTAAAACAGAAATCCAACGGCGGATTACTGTACTGGCAAAGGCGCCTCCTGACTCATAGCACTGTGTTGCATGCGGACGGGAAGGGCGCCTTTTTTATTTGCCGAAATTACTACCGAATCAATCATGACAATGGGAGTTCGTATGTTGAATTCAATTAAAGCGAAAGCATGTGCAGCAGCTGTTCTGGGTATCTCGGCACTGGCATCCATCAACACTGCCCTGGCGGAAGTCGGTTATCCCGAAAAGGAAGAACTCACTTTGGGCTTCGTCAAGCTGACTGACATGGCACCGATCGCAATTGCCTACGAAATGGGCTACTTCGAAGATGAAGGACTCTATGTAACCGTCGAAGCGCAGGCCAACTGGAAGGTATTGCTTGATGGGGTAATCGATGGCCGACTTGACGGCGCCCATATGCTGGCAGGCCAGCCAATTGCAGCCACCATTGGCTACGGCACTTCTGCACATATTGTTACACCGTTCTCAATGGACCTGAACGGTAACGGCACCACGGTTTCCAATGACGTGTGGGAACAGATGAAGCCGAATATCCCGGTAGGTGAAGATGGCAAGCTGGTGCATCCAATAAGCGCCTCTGCACTCAAGCCGGTGGTAGAAAAATACAAGTCGGAAGGCAAACCCTTCAACATGGCGATGGTGTTCCCTGTCTCTACACACAACTATGAATTGCGTTACTGGCTTGCTGCCGGTGGCATCCATCCGGGTTTTTATGCACCAGCCAAAGGTGATACTTCCGGCCAGATCGATGCCGATACACTTATCTCGGTAACCCCGCCACCCCAGATGCCGGCAACGCTTGAAGCCGGCACCATCTCCGGTTACAGCGTCGGTGAACCCTGGAATCAACAGGCTGTGTTCAAGGGCATAGGCGTGCCAGTCATTACTGACTACGAAATCTGGAAGAACAATCCGGAAAAAGTATTCGGCGTGACAGCAGAATTTGCCGAGATGTATCCGAATACCACCATTCGCCTGACACGCGCACTGATCCGGGCCGCGATGTGGCTCGATGCCAACGACAACGGCAACCGTCCGGAAGCCGTAAAAATCCTGGCGCAGGCCAACTATGTCGGTGCAGATGCAGAAGTTATAGGCAACAGCATGACTGGAACTTTTGAATATGAGAAAGGCGATGAACGTGCAGTGCCTGACTTCAATGTGTTCTTCCGCTACAACGCGACCTATCCCTACTACTCCGATGCCATCTGGTATCTGACGCAGATGCGCCGCTGGGGTCAGATCGCCGAAGACAAACCTGATGACTGGTACAAGGACACTGCCGCGAAAGTGTACCGTCCTGACCTCTATGCCGCTGCCGCACAGTCACTGATCGAAGAGGGCCTGGCCAAGGCAGAAGACTTTCCGGCGTTCGCTACCGAGACCGGCTACAAGCCAGCGACCAACGACTTCATAGATGGCATGACCTATGACGGTACCCAGCCGAACGCCTACATCGATCAGTTCGAGATTGGCCTGAAAACCGGCAGCAAGTTGTAAGTAAATCGCAATCCACAAATGTTTGGGAGAACATTTATGTCCGCACTGATCACGTTTACCAATCGCTTTAGTGAGCACCAGGGACTTGTTTCCTGGGTGCGTCACTTCCTGATTGGCTTTATCCGCCAGGTCGCCGTGCCTGTCCTGGGTATCACGGTGTTCCTGATGATCTGGTCCAGCACTGCACAACGTGTTGAAACCTCACTTGGTATCTTCCCAGGTCCTGAGTCGGTGTGGGAACAGATGACAAATCTCTATGGAGAGCATGTTGAAGAGCGTGCCAAGGAAGCCGAGTTCTATGGCAGGCAGGAAGAGCGTAACGCGGAGCGTCAAACACAGGATCCCGGTTATGAAGCAAAGATAAGACCCTACACCGGCAAGCCGACTTTTCTTGACCAGATCCAGACCAGCCTGGTCACAGTGTTGAGCGGTTTTG
>JBIIWM010000123.1:0-8459 GCA_044338875.1 Pseudohongiellaceae bacterium
CACCGCAACCATAATGTTGCGACGACACTGGTTCCTTCGCCTTCATGACTTCGGATAACAAACTCATCCACCATGTCCCTGACTCCTGAAAGCCCTAATCCAAGCCCGCCAGACGTCGAATATCCACTTTTCATTGCAGTTCGAATATTTGCGATACCCGGGCCATCATCTACGGCTTCCACCATTACACCTATTCTGTACCCATCAATCTTGCCTGTGATGGTTATCTCACCTGACTTGGCATAAAGCAGCATGTTTCTTGCAAGTTCAGAAATGGCAGTAGCCACAATCGTGGCATGATCATTTGAGAAACCTATTGTTTTTACCAGGGATCGCCCATCCTGACGTGCCTTGACAATATCTTCGGTCGAATAAATGGCAATGGTTTTCGATGTATTTAAATTATTTTTTTCACCAGGCTTTAATGCATCATCCAGGAATCCTTCACATATTCCAGGATTGCTATCAACTGGTTTTTCGCTTGCTGAAGCCAAATCCTCCTGACTTGTGAATATTCTTTGAAAAATCGCACCGATTGATGACTCATCAGCAATTTTTTCCTTGATCGATTCCATCTTCGAAAATCCTCATCAGCAAAAATAAATGCGGATGACAATCTTAGCGGGACATACATGGCAATAAATTCAGGTTATGTATGTATAAGCCTGGCTCTGAATACTTGAATTGATCACAAATACCATTGACTTGTTTTAATTCTGGCACATTCATACAAATTGATACAAAACTGTTACAAATTCGTAATACAAACGTAACAGTCATCCGGTATAAACCTGTTTACCTGCAGAAGCAAACACCCAACAAAGAGGATTTTGCATGTTTTTTATCTGTATATTTTTAGAGAGTAACAATAGATGACTAATCGACAACCTGTAAAATCCCTGTTTTTCTCGCTGGCATTATTATTTTCAATTTTGCTTAATCCAATCAACGCTTCAGCAGCTGATTTTCCTGGCGGTTTTCTTGAACAACCCAGCACTGCAACACCAAGAGCCTTGTTATCCCGCACACAATTGCTGAACATTTTGCCTGCACGCGGAAAGTTCACCTTTCCTGCTCCGTACAATACCTCGGCTGTCCGGCTTACTTCGGATTCTGATTGCAACAATACCGACTGCGTCAAACCTGTTGGCTATTCCTACTGGAACAACATCAACAACCACGTCGGCAAGGAGTCAATGCTGATCTTTGTGGTATTCGACAAGAACAAGGGTGGTACAGGTCCAACCTTGCTTCAATACAACAAGGTTACTGATGCCGTACAAAACATCGGCCCGATATTTGACAGTACCAATGCCCTGAGCTGGGGCAGCGGCGAAGGCTGGTACTTCAGTGGTACCAACCCCACTGCACTTTATGTCAACAGTGGACCCTCAATGCTTCGTTACGACGTAATGAGCAAAACTTCCACCAGCGTTTACGACATTCGTACCTTGCTGGGCAGTGGTCACTATATTTGGCAAATGCATTCGAGTGCCAATGACCAGGTACATTCTGCTACTGTCCGCAAGGACGGCACGTCAGAAATGTTGGGCTGTGTCACTTACAACGAAGCCAGCAAACTCTTTCTGTACTTCGCACGCAAGGGCGCTTTCGACGAATGCCAAATTGACAAAAGCGGAAAATGGCTTGTGATCAAGGAAAATCTCGATGGCAAGGATGGTGAAGACAATCGCATCATCAATCTGGATACGATGCAGGAACGCGTCCTGCTTGATGCCGCCGGAGCCGCTGGCCATTCTGACATGGGCCATGGCTACATGATTGCCCAAGACAATTTTGCCAATGCTGCCAATACCCAGAAACTGTGGAATTTCAACGCCAGCACTCTTAGCGGTGTCAGTGTTTACCACAACGCCGACTGGAATGTGGCCGCTCCTGCCCACGTAAGCCACAGCAACTCAATGCCTGGCGTTGCCACTGACAGCCAGTATGCTTGCGGCAGCAGCCTTAACAGCAGGAACTCAGCTGAAGCCAATGAAGTGATCTGCTTCGGACTTGGTACGGCGGACAGGGCGCTTGTCGTGGCACCGGTCATGACGGATCTGAATGCCAGCGGTGGTGGTGATTCCTACTACAAGTCGCCCAAAGGCAACCTGGATGTTACTGGCAAGTATTTCATCTGGACAAGTAATGCCGGTGGGCCACGGCTTGACTTTTTCCTTGTGAAAGTTCCGTCCCAGCTTCTTCCCGGTACCGTAAACAAGACCGATACTTATAGTGGTACCACCAGCGGGACTACTACTGGCACTACTACTGGTACTACTACTGGCACCACAACTGGAACCACTACTGATACAGGAACCACTACTGGAACCACAACTGGCTCTACAGGCAGCACCACTACTACCACCACCACTGCTGATGTTACCGCGCCTGTGCAAAGCAATTTCAGGGTCGACAGCATCACATCCACTGGTGCCCGCATCAACTGGAGCACCAATGAAGCAGCAGAAGACATGGTCCAGTACGGCCTGACGACAAGTTACGGCAACCAAACTACTATCAACAGTACTCTGGTTACTGCCCACTCGCGCACCCTGACCAGCCTGGAACCCGGTAAGCTGTACCACTACAGGGTATTTAGCAGGGATGCCGCAGGTAATATCGCCACTTCCGGTGATATGACGTTCTCCACCACTGCCACTACATCCACCACGACCACGACAACCAGCAGTACGGTTGTTACCAACCTGGGCTGGACCAACCTTGTCAATGCGAAAGCTTCTGGCAATACCGTGACCAAGTCAGGCGGTTGCGATGGTTGTGGAGATGCTGGGGCGGTTTCAACACAAGGCATTCGCAGCGGCAACGGCTATCTTGAGTTTACCGTTACCGATACCCGCAAAATGCTTTATGCCGGACTCTCCATGGCGCTCACGGGAACCACTGCCAACCAGATCGATTTTGCAGTGAGAATCCAGTCAGGCTTTGCTGAAATCAGGGAGAACGGTATTTACCGCAAGGACACTACGATCGCCCTTGGTGATGTACTGCGCATTGCCGTGATTGATGGCAAAGTCAGTTACGCACGCAATGGCAAGGTGTTTTATACCAGCACCACCGCTCCTGTGTGGCCGCTACGTTCCTACACCACACTTTACTCTGCGGGTAGCAGTGTCAGTAATGCCAAATTCATGGGCTTACTGCAGTCCTTCTAACCTGATGTTACTGCCATCAGCGCTGGCGGCTTCACCGCCAGCGCGTTTTGGTCAGCAGCAAAAAACCAGGCCACCGTTTTTCTTACTCCTTCGTCAAACCTTACAGCAGGAACATAGCCGAGCAATTTTTCGGCTTTTTCAATTCCCGCGAGGGAATGTTTGATATCCCCTGCACGTTGCGCCCGGAACTCCGGCACAATATTGCAATGCAAGATACTTTCCAGCTCCCCGATCAGTTCCAGCAGGCTCCAGCGTTCTCCACATGCGACGTTCATCACTGAACCCGCGGCAGCCGCACTGCTCGCAGCGGCAATATTGGCCATCACGACGTTATCGACATAAGTGAAATCCCGGGTCTGCGATCCATCTCCATAAATCTGGGGTCTACGCCCCTTCCTGATCGCCATCAGGAATTTCGGAATTACCGCAGCATAATCCGAATCAGGATGTTGACGCGGACCAAACACATTGAAATAACGCAGTGCCACCGTTTCCAATCCGAACAACTCCGTATACAAGCGACAGTAATATTCACCTGTCAGCTTTGAAACTGCATAGGGTGACAGTGGAACTGTCGGCAGGTTTTCATGCTTGACCAGTGCATCCGCATCGCCATAAACCGAAGATGAAGACGCAAATACCACACGTTTTACTCCAGCCCTGCGGCTGGCTTCGAGAACCTTGAGGGTACCCGTGATGTTGACTTCGTGAGTACTCAAGGGATCCTCGATCGAACGCGCGACCGAACATAGCGCCGCTTCATGGAACACGACATCAACTCCCTTCACGGCCTTGGCCAGAGTGGAAAGGTCGCGAATGTCGCCTTCGATCAATTCCACCGGGACCCCCTTGAGGTTCTCCCTGCGGCCTGTAGAAAAATTATCCAGTACAACGACTTCATTCTTTGCGGAACACAGATATTTGGCCAGATGTGAACCAATGAATCCGCCTCCTCCCGTTACAAGATATTTCATGATGCTCTCCTTTGGGTAGACCGGGGTCAATTTGGGTGTTGCATGAGTACTATCAAGGAATGAGTTTGAGCGCTTATTGCGGAGTGCAATCCTTGGCTTGTTGCCAGGTAACTCGTTGCTGTTTGCGTACGAAGCGAACCAGTCCGACAACCGTCGACCAGTTAAGCAGGCAGAATGCATACGGCACCGAGCACCACACACGCTTGCTGGCAAGCCTGGGAACTACCTGTCCTGACAGGGCTGCCGAATAGAACATCAGCTGCAGCAGTAGAACCACCCCGTAAAACGGCTGATCCCACAAAATCGCCGAGGCAACCAGCACCAACACCAGACAAACAGGACTAAGCAAGCGACTCAATTTGTGCGAAACCGTCTGCAACCACAGACGGTTTGCCAAGGGATCAAGCAGCCATGGCTGCTGCCAGAAGAGTTGATAATTCCCGGCAATCGTGCGTACCTTGCGCTGGAATTCCTGTTGTGGAGTGGCAGACACCGGTTCATAGGCATGTGCCGTAGGATCGAACAGTACGCGGTAACCCTTGCGGACTATCTGCATCGGAATCAACACATCATCGAGCAGGGTATCTTCCGGAATGGGCATGAACAGTTCGGGCCGCAATGCATATAGCGCCCCGCTTACTCCGATGGTGGAATCGATCCGGCTTTCATGCTGCCGGATGAATTTTTCGTAGCGCCAGTAAACACCAACTCCGCTGGTGCCACCGTGTTCCATGGCGCCATCCTGTAAATGCAATTCCCCGCTGACTGCACCAACAGCCGGATCAGCAAAATTATTAACCAGTTGCTGGACTGCATCCGGGTGGATACGTTGGCGCGCATCCATGAGTACCACCAATTCACCTTGCAGTTGCGGTACCACTTCGTTGAGCACGGCGGGTTTGCCACGATGGCGGTCAAATGCAAGTACCTTTACTCCCGATGCACTGTAATGTTGCGCAAGTGCCACGGTGGCATCAGTAGAGGCATCCGAGGCCAGTACGATTTCCAAAAGCTCATGGGGATAATTCAAGGCCAGCAGGTTTTCCAGCTTGCCGGCTATACGCGCTTCCTCATTCCGCGCAATCACCAGGATACTGATCCGTGGCTGGATAACGCTGCGGGTGTGGGCACGCCGTACCAGCTTGTCCCATAGCCATATCAACAAAGGATACCCGGCATATGTATAGACCAGCAGGATTGCTGTACTCCAGAACAAGGTGACCGTAAGCATGTACCTAGTTGCAAAAATCCGGCTGTTCCGTAATCGAAAGCGCAGCACATAGCTGAACCACCTTGATGCCTGGACCTGCATCGCCCTCACCCATGTAAAACCGGCTCGATGGCAACAAGCGGAAGTCGCCTGTCGATGCATCCGTGAAACCGGTCCCGGCGCTTGAGCGTGGAAAATTGTTGCCGGAGGGATAAGACGCCGGCGCGCCTCCGATGATGAGGTTGTCCCTGACATCCACCTTGTTGAAATACTCCGCCAGGGTTTGGCTACCTGATGCAGCCCCGGTGCCGCTGATACCGTATTCGTTATGCCACACTATGTTGCTGAGAAACACGAAGTCCTGGCTCATGCGCCCGTCTACATTCAGGATTTTCGCTTCGTTTACTGCTGTGTTGTGTACGATGCTCAGTTCATCCACGCCATCCAGTACCTGAAACAGGTTGCCATCGCCCCACTCACCGCCCAAATCCATGAACAGGTTGTTGTAGATATGGATGCGCCGGGCCGGCTGGCTGGGATGGTTGTCATCCCTGCCAAGCAGGTTGATGCCGTTTGCGATGTGACGAACAATATTGTTTGAAAAGGTGACATCCTCCACGGTTGACCACGGCGCAGTCCCTTCCTGGTTGCGTACGGTAAACAGGATCGAATAGCCATTCTGTGCCTGGGGCCAGTTGTATTCGAACAGGTTGCCATCAATTAGCACGCGCCGGGCGTTCTTCAGTTCGAGCAGGTTTTTTATCGTCCAGTTGTAGCCGTTATTGCCAGCTGCTCCCGCTCTCCACGCGATCGGTTTGGAAAAATGATTGCCGCGGATTTCAATGTCGGAAGGAACCAGATTGGCAATGAGCGGATCGCCTCCGCCAAACATGAGATTTTCGCCTGCGCCTTCCAGGTAATTGTTGACGATGCGATAAGGACCTGGCCCGGCCCATCCAACCAAAGCCTGGGAATCGGCGCCCTCCATCATGAAGTCTGCAAACCATGAATCACGCACGATGGTACTCGCGGAATTCAGTTCAATCGCCCGCCGGGCTCCCACGATAGGATCGCCGTGAAAATAACAGCGTTCAAACATAATATGATGTGGCAGTAGTGCGCTGTCGCGTATACCGCTGCCCAGTACCACCAATGCGTTGAGGAATATCGGTTTGCCATTGGTTGGTCGCGCAGGACTGATTTCGATTCCAATGAAGCGGTAGTGATGCGCACCCGGCGCCGCCATTACTACCGGACCAGCAGCGGATTCAAGACGGGCCATGGCCACTGCAGCAGCCGGCGTGACGCGAATACCAGCTGCGGGTAGTGCTGGGGCTGCTGCAGCGCCTGTTTCTGGTACTGCTTCTCCTGCTGCCGAAGACCGGATAGTGATCCATTGATCGCCTGGCTTCGACGGCAGGATGAAGGGGCCTTTGTAAATTGCTCCGGCAGCAAGTTCAATGATTGCTCCAGGTTCGGCCTGGTCAAGTGCCGCTTGCAAATCACCGGTGCTGTCGAGCCGCAGAACAGAATCCGCATGGCTTTCTGCCGGATCCAGCAGCAACTGCGGAAGCGTAACCCGTTGTTCCCCGGCGGTTACTGACTGGGCGAAGCCGGGTTCACTCAGCCAGGCCGACAACAGCGCTGGCCAGCATACGCACAAGATACTGAACCAGCAGCGCATCCTGATACGCATCGGTCTAGGCCGCCTGGCGCGTGTTGGCGAGGATCTTCAGCATGCCGCGGGTCAGGTCGACGATGTAGTGCTCGGCCCTGGCCTGGTCGAGCACAGCCTGGGCATCCTTGTCGGTACTGCCCATCACCAACACCTCGGCATGCTCAAGCACTCCCTTCATGCTATCGCTCATCAGCATCGAGATATGCGGAATTTCCTCGATGATGTAATTGCGGTTTGCTCCCACCAGTTTTGCGATCGCTACGTTGCGATCATAAATCCGCACATCGCAGCCTTTGCCAATAAGCGCCTCGACCAGCGCGACCATCGGGCTCTCGCGCAAATCATCGGTGTCGGGCTTGAATGCCAGCCCAAATACCCCGACCCGTTTTTTGCCATGTGCAAGTACCGCATCAATGCCATGCTGTATTTGTGCCTGATTGGACGGAAGGATTGCGTCGAGGAGCGGCAACGCTACGTCGACGTGATGCACGGCGTACAACAGCGCCTTGATGTCCTTGGGCAGGCAAGAGCCCCCAAAGGCAAACCCCGGTTTCAGGTACGCTTCGGAAATATTCAGCTTGTCGTCCATGCGAAAGATGCGCATGACTTCCTGAGGATCCGAACCAAGCGCCTTGCAGACATCCCCGATCTCGTTGGCAAAACAGACCTTGAGGGCATGGTAGGCATTGGACACATATTTTACAGTCTCGGCAGTTTTGAGCTGGGTGTGCACAAAGGGCGCGTCCACGAAGCTGTATATGTCCTTTAACAGCGTAGCCGTTTCCTTCCTGTCGCAGCCAACCAGCGTGAATGCCGGGCTGACGAAATCGCGCAGGGCAGTGCCTTCGCGGATGAACTCCGGATTCATCGCCACGCCAAGCGAAGACCTGTAGTTCTCACCCGCGCCACGCAACAACGACGTCATTACCAGATTGCTGGTGGTGCCGGGAAGCACTGTACTGCGCACCACCACGGTAAACGGGCGTTTCTGCCCCCTGAGCCTCAACCCGATTTCCCAGCACACGCTTTCCAGCGCGGAAACCTGTAATTTTCCATTGTGATCGCCCGGGGTGCCAACGCAGATAAATGCGATATCCGAATTCTCGACTGCGTCCTTGCAGGAGCTTGTGGCACGCAAGCGACCCGATTTCACCATGGCGCCCAACAAATTCTCCAGGCCTGGTTCAATGATCGGGGACTTGCCCTCGTTGATCATATCGACTTTTTCTTCGTTCACATCGACACCGATCACGTCGTATCCCGCATTGGCAAAACAAGCCGCGCTGACACAACCAACATAACCCAATCCAAACACACTGATTCTCTTTTTCATGATGCAATTCCTGCTCAGGTTGAAGTAAGTTTTATTTCGATGAATATCCACGCGTCCCGATATTTTCAGGAGCGCAGGTAACAAG
>JBIIWM010000124.1:0-8457 GCA_044338875.1 Pseudohongiellaceae bacterium
TGCATCCCAGCCGCCCGCAGGCTGGGATGGTGTCAGTACCTTCACCGACAAATAAGCCCTGCGCCTTAAGTCCGGGCATCCACGGTCGCAACATCGATTAGCCCCGCACACGCAGATTCAACGCAATATTGGCGCCCTGTGTGCTGCTGTTATTGCTTCCTATCCCCTGTAGACAAGGGTTCGGGTTATGCTTTGCAGTAGCGGCCAACAAGTGAGCGCCATGACCAGCAAATTCATCCATTGCGATTGCGACTGTTTTTACGCCGCCATCGAAATCCGCGACGACCCCGCCCTGCGTGGCCGGCCTGTGGCCGTGGGCGGCGATGCCAGTCGGCGCGGGGTGATTGCGACCTGCAATTATGAGGCACGCCAATACGGCGTGCATTCAGCGATGGCCTCGGCCACAGCGCAGCGGCTCTGTCGCGACCTGATCATCATTCCCCCGAATTTCGACAAATACCGTGCGGTATCGCAGCAGATCCATGTCATCTTCCGCGACTACACCGATCTGATCGAGCCACTGTCGCTCGATGAGGCCTTCATGGATATCACCCATACCACACGGTGCAAGGGCAGCGGCACCTTGATTGCGCGCGAGATTCGCCAGCGCGTGCGCGCGGACATCGGCATCACGATATCGGCAGGTATCGCGCCCAACAAATTCCTCGCCAAGGTTGCCAGTGACTGGAACAAGCCGGATGGCCAGTTCGCCATCACCCCGGAACAGGTGGATGACTTCATGCTGACGCTGCCAGTGAAACTGGTTCCCGGGGTCGGCAAGGTCACCGCACAGAGAATGCAGCTGCTCGGCATCGATACCTGCGGCGATTTGCAGCGTTATCCGCTGGCAGAGCTGATCGACCTGTTCGGCAGTTTCGGCGAGCGCTTGTTTGCATTGTGCCGCGGCAAGGATGACCGCAAAATAGAAACCTCGCATGAACGCAAGTCCATCAGTGTCGAGGAGACCTATGTCGAGGATCTGGTATCACTCGAACAATGCCTCTCTGCACTGCCGGATCTGCTGACAGGGTTGCAGCAACGCATGACAGACAGCGGCAGCACCTTCAGCATTGGCAAGCAATTCGTGAAGCTGAAATTCAGTGATTTCGTTTCCACTACTGTGGAACACAGCAGCACCCAGCCGGATCTGGAGGGTTTTCGCGAACTCTGCAAGACCGGCTTTGCCCGCGGCAACAACAAGGCAGTACGCCTGCTCGGACTTGGTGTGCGCGTGAATCCGCCCGCTTTTTTCGTGCAACTGGAGCTGCCCCTGCAACTCCAGCAACGGTCCGGCTGATCCGGTTCAAGGTTAATGGACATGCATAAATAAATGTCACGCTATCGTGCACCAGAGCCACCCATGTCACCGTATATCACGCCTGAAGGCGAGGCGGTGTTGCGCACGGAACTTGACTATCTCTGGCGCGTAGAACGCCCGCAGGTGACACGCTCAGTGAGTGAAGCCGCCGCCCAGGGTGATCGCTCGGAAAATGCCGAATACATCTACGGCAAGAAACGTCTGCGTGAAATCGACAGGCGTGTACGTTACCTGGGCAAGCGCCTGGAAGTGCTCAAAGTGGTCAGGGTATTGCCCACTGATGTAAACAAGGTGTATTTCGGTGCCTGGGTGGAACTGGTAGACGCTGACAACCGGACCCATCGCTACCGCCTGGTCGGGCCGGATGAACTGGATCCGGCAAAGAACTACATCAGCATCGATTCCGTGCTGGGTCGGGCCTTGCTCGGCAAGCCACTTGACGCGGAACTGACGATACAAACCCCGTCCGGCCCCAGGGAATATTGCATTGTATCCATCGACTATCCCCTCGCGCAGGAAAACGGCTGATGCAGCACGTGACCATTGTCGGTTTCAAGAAAGCGTTGGGCACCAGCCTTACCATTCCGATGGAAATGCTCAATGCCGCTGACCTGATGCAGCGCATCGGCGGCAGCCATCAGCCCAAGTTGCAGATGCAGCTGGTAAGTCCGGATGGCGCCAATATCCAGTTGAATGCCGGACTCGAACTCGTCTGCAACACACCGCTGGATACAGTGCAGAAGACTGACCTGATTATCGTGCCTGCGCTGTGGGGCAATCCGGCGGGCGTCATCAAGCAGCACCAGGAACTGCTGTCGTGGCTTGAGCATCACAACAACCAGGGCACCATGATCTGTGCGGTGGGCACCGGTTCGTTCTTCCTGGCCGAAGCCGAACTGTTGCGCAACAAGGTAGCGACGACTCATTGGTACTACTTCGATCATTTCGCGCGGCTCTATCCTGATGTACTGCTGCAACGCGAACGTTTCATCACCCGTGCCGGCAACCTGTACTGCGCAGGCAGCGTGAATTCAGTGCGCGATGTGATGTTGCATTTCATAGAAGAACACTACCTGCCGGAAGTGGCGAATCAGGTGTCACGACACTTCACGCACGAAGTGAAGCGCTCCTATACCTCTACCTTCCTGAAGAATTCGCCGCACAACATCCACGAGGATGAAACCATCATCGAAATCCAGGAATGGATGCAAAACCAGTTCCATATCCAGCTGACACTGGAACTGATCGCGGAAAAATTCGACATGAGTGTGCGTTCGCTCAACCGCCGTTTCAAGCAGGCAAGCGGAAAAACACCAATGCAGTATCTGCAACAGATCCGCCTGGACAATGCCAAGGAGCTGCTGCGCACCAGCAACCTGTCTGTGGCTGAAGTGGCGTTCAATTCAGGCTATCCCGATTGCAGTTATTTTTCGGCGCAATTCCGCAAAAGCATTTCACTGTCACCCCGCGCCTATCGCGACCTGGTCCGCAAGAAAATGTTTCAGGTAAGTCAGCAGGACTGAAAAACGCCTGTTGCACACCGGATCGGAATCCATGTCCCCACGCCACAGGTCCATGCAGGATTAATGCGAAGATGGCTCAGCCGCACCGAACGGCGTAAAACGCCTGGTTTGAACCTGGAGAATTGATGAAGAGCCGCTGGGCTGCTGCGAAGAACAGCCCTGCGGGTTGATTTTTGGCTACTTCTATATCTGTTTCTGAATCTGCTCCCGTTTATGCTTCCGTATCTGCATGCGGGTAAATCAGGCTCAAGATTCTTCGTCGACCGTCACAACAGAGAGAGAATCTGCCAATTTCTTGCCAGTACGATCCAGACGACGTTGCTTGGCATAGACCGATTTCAAGCGGCGCTCTACCACATTGAAGGCATCGCGTATGGCAACATAGAGATCTTCGTGTTCGTGTTTGTCGTGCTGTTCGTGCGTGACGACGATATCGTGATTGGGGATGAGGGCTTCTACCCCTACGTGGTAGACCTTGCCTTTATGATGGTTGTTATGGGGAGATTCGAGGGTGACTCGCAAACTCTGGATTTGATCACTGAAACGTTCCAGCTTTTCTACTCTTTTGTGTACCGCCTCCTCAATTGACTGGGAATAATCTATATTGCGAAATACAACTTGAGTATCACTAATCATAGATGCGCCTCCTGTACGCGTTTATCTTCAATTAGCCTTTGTCCTCGCCTTGGATACTACTCAAGAGACAGGGGCTGTCAAACGCTTTTTCCTTACCTTTTGCGCATATGAAAAAATAGTTTTTTTTCCGCAAAATTCGCTTGTCGGTTACAGCGGGCAATGATTGAATGGTTTATTAATAAATCTGCTCGCTCTCCCCCCTCTTCTCCGCCCCCAAGTGTTGCACCACCCTGGAGCTATACCCCAGACCCCATGTAATACCAGTGCCAGGGTTCATACAGAACCCCATAAGGATTGTTGCGCGGAAACGACAGACGGAAACCGAAGCTGGCCGCATGTTCCTGCAGCCAGGCAAAGGCAGGGCTTGCCTCGAAGGCTTCTTCAAGATGGGGAAAACCGGGACTACCCAGATCCACCGCACGCCCACTGTGGTGTTCGCTGAATCCAGGAGCGGCATTTACCTTCAGGATCTCGCTGATCTGGTCGCCTCGCGCCAGTTTGCGCAGGAACAACTGTTTCTGATAATCGTAACTGCGATAGGCTGATACCAGCTGCAAGGTCACATCTGCCAGCTCCGCTGCGGCCTTCATGGCCTGCCAGGCAGCGCAGGTCTGCGCTTCCAGCCATGCTTCGCGGCCAAACACATCAGCTTCCGCCTGCACCAAGCCAGGGCATTCCTGCTGCAAGGGCATGCTGCACTGCACAGGATAGCTTGCTGGAATGCTCAGCTCCTGATGAATTCTGGCCAGTTTTTCGTTCACCTGCATGTTGCCCAGCACCCTGTTGATTGAAGCCGCATCCTAGACCGGAACGCGGAAGCTGGCCACCCCCGGATCGGGACACTCACACTGTACCGGTTCCACACTCCTAGCCCTGCACCAACTCCGCCCTCAATATTTTTGGCCATATAATTAATATTAATGTCTTTATTTCACTATTAGCCCGGGCTACAGCAGACTATGATGCACTCACTTTTTTTACGGAGACATATCTGCCTATCATGACTCAATTGCCTGTAATCGTTAGCTTTGGCGGCATCAGTCCGGCAGGGCGCAGCGCCTTTCATTATGGCTACCAGCGTCTGGTTTACGATGCCCTCTCCCGCCAGGATCAACTGGCTACCCTGCAAAATCTCGCCGTACTTACCAGCCATATCAACTGGGATGGCCATCACTGGTACGACAACAACAATGAAAAGGTGGAACTGGAACCATTCCTGACCCGCCTCGAACCGACCCTGCTGCAGGGTACCCTGATCCGCAAGCTGGAAAACAACCTGTTCGATCCAGCACGCCTGTTGATGCATGCGCCGGTCGGATTGACACCATCAGACGGCACCATCTCGATCTTCACGATGGCCACACGCAAACTGCCGGCCACCTTGCCTGGCAACTGGACCGTACTTGAGAATGACGGCCGTACTTGCCGCATCCAGGTCGAAGGTGAGCTGGACGTCCTGGTACGTGATTATTTCAGTTCTCCAGTGAACACAGCCGGGCAATTGCCCAGTGGTTTCCAGCCCGACATGCTGTATGCGGCCCGCTCGCATCCACGCGCGCTCCAGATGACCATCTACGGCGCTTCCGATGCGCTCTATGCAATGGGCATCGACTGGGAGCTGATCCGCAGCAAGGTTCCTGCCGACAAGATTTGTGTGTATGCCGGCAGCAGCATGAACCAACTCGACTACAACGGTTACGGCGGATTGTTGCAGGCACGCTTGCTTGGCCGAAAAATCACTTCCAAACAATTACCCCTGGGCTTCGGTGAAATGCCGGCCGACTTCATTAATGCCTACATGCTCGGCAGCGTTGGCAATTCCGGCACCAATCTTGGTGCCTGCGCCTCGTTCCATTACAACCTGCGCCAGGCGGTGAAGGATATCCAGAGCGGCACCCATCGCGTTGCGGTAGTGGGTGCGGTGGAAGCGCCAATTACACCCGAAATCATCGAGGCCTTCGCCAACATGAATGCACTCGCTGATGACATGGGTTTGCTCGCACTTGATGCGCAGTTGGGTCTCAGCACCCCGGATCACCGCCGCGCCTGTCGCCCCTTCGGCAACAACATTGGTTTTACCCTCGCTGAATCCGCACAGTTCATCGTGCTGTTTGACGACAAGCTGGCACTGGAATTGGGCGCCAACATCCATGGCTCGGTGAACGATGTATTCATCAATGCCGATGGTTTCAAGAAGTCCATTGCAAGTCCTGGTGTCGGCAATTACCTGACCGTGGCCCGCGCAGCTGCCGCTACCCGGGCAGTGCTCGGCGAAGACAGCTTGCGCTACCGTACCTTCGTCCAGGCCCATGGTACCGGCACGCCGCAAAACCGCGTCACCGAATCCGCGATCTTCAGCGAAGTGGCACAACAGTTCGGTATCGAGAACTGGCCCGTAGCCGCGCTCAAATCCTATCTCGGCCACTCAATTGCCTGTGCGGGCGCCGATCAGCTGGTGATGACCCTGGGTGTGTGGAAACACGGCATTATCCCTGGCATCCTCACCACCGATGTCCTGGCCGACGATGTAAGCACCAAAGGGCTGGACATCCTGCTGCAGCACAAGAAAATCGATCCGCTCGCCTATGATGCCGCCATCCTCAACGCCAAGGGTTTCGGTGGCAACAACGCGACCGCATCGCTCCTTTCACCCGCGACCACGCACCGCATGCTGGAAAAACGCCATGGCAAGGCCGCCATCAGCCAGTGGCAGCAGGCCAATGAGCAAGTGAGCGCAAGCACGGCCAAATACCAGTACCAGTGCAATCATGAGCACATCACGCCCATCTATCACTACGACAACGATGTGCGTGACAGCAAGGACCTGACCTTCAGCAACAAGGACTTGACCCTGCGCGGCTATGCCCCGGTTAACCTGGAGCTGGACAACCCCTACGGAGACATGAGCTGAATGCAGGAACTCACTCTCATTCGCCCCGACGACTGGCACGTCCATCTGCGGGATGGTGCCCTGCTCGAACACACCGTGCCTGCCACCGCACGCGTATTCAAGCGTGCGATCATCATGCCCAATCTGGTACCACCGGTAATGGACACGAGGCAGGCGCTCGACTACCGCCAGCGTATTCTCGCCCAAGCACCGGCCAACAGCGGCTTCGATCCCTTGATGGTGCTGTACCTCACTGATGAAACTGCGGCCGCTGAAATTGCCATCGCCAAGGCCAGTGGCCATGTGCAGGCAGTGAAACTTTATCCGGCCGGCGCGACTACCAATTCCGCTCAAGGTGTAACGAATATCGAGAACGTGTATCCGGTCCTCGAAGCGATGAGCGCGGCTGGCCTGCCACTCCTCGTACACGGTGAAGTCACCAGCACTGATATCGATATCTTCGACCGTGAAAAAATCTTCATTGACCGGATCCTGGCACCGCTATGCCAGCGTTTTCCGGCACTGAAGATTGTGCTGGAACATATCACTACCAAAGACGCTGCCGAATTCGTTACCTCTGCCTCAGGCAACATTGGCGCCACCATTACCGTGCAACACCTGCTCTATAACCGCAACCATATGCTGGTCGGCGGCATTCGCCCGCACCTGTATTGTCTGCCCGTGTTGAAACGCAACGTGCATCAGCTGGCGCTGCAGGATGCCGTTGTGAGTGGCAACAAGAAGTTTTTTCTCGGTACCGATTCGGCACCGCATGCGCAGCACACCAAGGAAAACGCCTGTGGTTGTGCCGGCTGTTACACCGCCCCTGCCGCTATCGAACTGTACGCAGAAATCTTCGAGTCGCTCGGCGTGCTCGACAAACTGGAAGCCTTCGCAGCAATCAACGGTCCGGATTACTATGGCCTGCCGCGCAACCGCGAACGTATCACCTTACGCAAACAAGCCTGGAAGTTGCCTGCGGATTACGCCCTCGGCGTACACCGCATCGTTCCACTAAAAGCCGGGGAAACCGTGCAATGGAAAGTCGTCAGTGAGTAAGCACCCTGCAAGCAAACCCCCGGCAAGTGAATTTGCCAAGAGCGTTGACTCAACAACTGCAAAAGCAGCAACTGAAACTGGGACTGAAACTGAAATTGCAACCGAAAGCACGGCAAAATCACCACTGGCCCTCCGCTTCCGCGGTTTCCTGCCTGTAGTCATTGATGTCGAGTGTGGCGGCTTCAATGCGCAAACAGATGCCATCCTGGAAATCGCCGCCGTCACGGTCGATTTCAACGAGCACGGCCAACTGGTGCCCGAAGATACCCATTTCTACCGGGTAGTCCCGTTCCCGGGCGCCAACCTGGAAGAGTCGTCGCTCAAGTTCACTGGCATCAATCCGCATCACCCGCTGCGCATTGCGCATCCGGAACATGAAGTCTTCAAGGACATGTTCCAGCACATCCGCACCAAGATGAAAGCTGCCGGCTGCAAACGCGCCATCCTGGTCGCGCACAACGCGCATTTCGATCACGGTTTCATCCGTGCCGCAGCCGAGCGCCACAATCTCAAGCGCAATCCGTTCCATCCTTTCTCCAGTCTTGATACTGCCTCGATGGGCGCCCTGTGTTTCGGCCAGACTGTCCTCGCGCGTGCCTGCGAAGCGGCAGGCATCGGCTTCGAGGCGGAGTCAGCCCATTCTGCGCGCTATGACGCGGAGAAAACGGCTGACCTGTTCTGCAACATGATCAACCGCTGGCAAGCGCTTGGTGGCTGGCCACCGTCCAGCCTTGTCCTTGAAGACGGCGAAGAATAGACCACAGCTTCATCCAGCACCGCAGTTCCTGCATAATCCCGCTGACTGATTCCCGTCGTCAGCGGAATGAGCGCACTGAGCGCCCGCAACCTGGATAACAAGCACATGCCCTTGCAGCAACCCGCCGCCGATCCCTCCTTTGCGTACTGGCAGACTTACCGTGCCACGTTGCCGACCATTGGAGAAGCCTGGATCACAGCCTGCAAACGCGTCGGCTCGACTATCCTCATTCGCGACACGCAGGGGACTGTGCTCTCCGCTACCAAAGACCTGG
>JBIIWM010000125.1:0-8385 GCA_044338875.1 Pseudohongiellaceae bacterium
TTCAGGCCGAAGTTATCCACATCCGAACCCGCCTCAGCCTGCGGAGCGGTTGCAGGTGCAGCCACCTGCTCCTGGGCGGATTCGGTAGCGGGAGCAGAGCGTGCAGGAAGCCTTAGCACCGGCAAATTGGTGCGCGGAGCCCCTGCAGCCGCCGCGGGAACGGCGCTGGAGGCCGGAGCCGCGACAGGAGCAGCAGGAGCAGCGCTGGGGGCGGGAGCAGTCGCAGACGTGTCGGTAGCGCCCAGCGACTCAAAGCAGTCAAAGCGCTCGAGGCGATCCTCAATGGCACGGCAGCTGCTGATGTCCACGACCTGGGCAGCGCTGGAGAAACTGACCAGGAGCAAGACTGCTGACAACACACCTGAAAATGAATATCTGACTTTTCTCATGGGTAAATTCTTTATCCGGATAAGGGTAGGGACGCTGGTGTTGCGGGAGATGCAAGTGCAAAGGAGGATAAACCACCCCAACCCTGCAATTCAATGAACGATTATCAGACCCGCCCCCGGATCAGCAACAATGCCCCCAGCGACAGCACTCCGGCTGCCGACAAGTAGTAACCCACTGCGGCGATCCCGTAGTTTCCCGCAAGCCAGGTGGCGATATAGGGCGCCAATGAGCCACCGAAGATGCCCGCAAAGTTGAACGCCAACGAGGCCCCGGTATAACGCACCGCGGTCGGAAACAGCTCTGCCAATGCCGTGCCCAGCGGTCCATAGGTCAGGCCCATGCAAGCCAGTCCAGCGGACAACAGCACCAACACCTGGGCAGTACTGTGCGTGAAAAGCGGTCCAAACACGAAGCCGAACACGATGATCGCAAGTGTCGCCGCGATCAACATCGGCAACCGGCCCACGCGATCCGCAATCACGGCTGACAGCGGGATCATTGCGCCGAAGAACAGCACACCGACTATCTGCAACAGCAGGAATTCCTGGCGCTCGAAGCCCAGTGCAGTGGTGCCCCAGCTCAGCGTAAACACGGTCATCAGGTAGAAAATCACGAAGGTGGTGACAGCTGCGATCATCGCCAGCAGCAGCGTCGCCTTGTGCTCGCGCATAATCGTCAACAGCGGCACCTGCACCCGTTCGTTGTGCTTCATGGCTTCCTGGAACGCCGGGGTCTCGGTGATTTTAAGGCGCACGTACAAGCCGACCAACACCAGCAGCGCGCTGGCGAGGAAAGGAACGCGCCAGCCCCATGCAAAGAACTGCTCGTCACTCAGGAACTCGCTGAGCAGCACGAACACTCCGGTCGACAGGATAAACCCGATGGGCGCACCCAGCTGCGGGAACATGCCATACCAGGCTTGTTTGCCGGGTGGGGCGTTTTCGGTGGCGAGCAACACTGCGCCACCCCACTCGCCCCCGAGACCGATGCCCTGCCCGAAGCGGCACAGTGCGAGCAGTACCGGCGCCAGCACGCCGATTGATGCATAGGTTGGCAGCAGGCCAATCGCAACGGTAGACAGGCCCATCGTCATCAGGGCTGCCACCAGGGTTGCCTTGCGGCCTATGCGATCGCCGAAATGCCCGAACACGGCCGAACCCAGTGGTCGTGCAAAGAACGCAAGCGCAAAGGTAGCAAGTGATTGCAAGGTCGCCGTGGCCGGATCGCTGCCCGGAAAAAACAGTACCGGGAATACCAGTACTGCGGCGGTGCCATAGATATAGAAGTCGAAAAACTCGATAGTGGTGCCGATCAGACTGGCGAAGAGAACGCGTTGTGCCTTCATGCATGAACCTGGTGCAGCGAAAAAGAACAAGGATGCCACAATGCCAGCGCCAGCCGATAGCGGATTTCCCGTCGCGTCTTGTCTGGATAGCAGGCGGACGTGTTTCTGGTCCTGCAGGCCGGGTAAACGCCGCAACCCCTGGAAAATGCACAAACAGGAAATTGTGCAAACAAGAAGATCCCAGGCAAGCGCTACAAGTCTTTACAGGCCAACCTGATTTAACGATGATGAATCAGGTTCAGGCATGAAGTCTTGCCGCCGCAGACAACACGCATCGTTGCCGGCGGCAACATCGATATCAAACAATAACAATATGAACATGCACCCAACATGATCCGTATCTTCGCCATTTGTATTCTGCTCTGCTCCAGCACTGTGTCGGCACAGGCTACTGTCATGGAGGCCGTGATCAATCTGCAGGCCGACAAGTTGGCGCTGCTCATTGCCGGGGGTGCTGACATTGAACAGCCGGATGCGCTCGACAACTATCCCCTCCACCATGCAGCCTACAGCGGTTCCCTCGAGGTGCTTGAGTTATTGCTGATGCACGGTGCCAACCCGAACCGCAGCAATCGCTACGGACTTACGCCACTGGAACTTGCCATAACACAACAACATCCGGACAAGGTGCACGCCTTGCTCGCAGCCGGCGCCGACGTGAACAGCAGCCGTCACAGTGGCGAGAGTCTGCTGATGCTGGCCGCCGAAGCGGGTTCTGTCCGTATTGTCGAAGACTTGATCGCGCACGGCGCTGCCGTGGATTCGCCCGATCCGCATTTCGGGCAGACACCACTGATGTTTGCCGCTCGCGCCGGCCAGTCTGCCATCGTGGAACTGCTGCTCAAGCAAGGTGCCAAGCCCAATGCCGCCACCGATATTGGCGCCACCCCGGCGTTTGTCGCGCCCAATTCAGTACCCGGTTTCGGCTTTGGCGAAGGCATCATTCGTGGCGGCGTTCCTGCCGATCGCGGCAGGCGTGAACCTGTCCCCGGCGGCATGACGCCACTGCTGTATGCCGCACGCCACAATCATGTCGAGGTCGCCAGGATTCTGCTTGCGAACGGGGCTGACATCCAGCAAGCCGAAGCCAATGGCATCTTCCCGCTGCTGATGGCGATTTCCAACAACAACATAGACATGGCCCACTTGCTGATCGGGCATGGCAGCAACATCAACGGCCAGGACTGGTATGGCCGCAGTCCGCTGTGGGAAGCCGTGAATGTACGCAACCTGTATGTGCATAACGCCACCTTCGTCAACAACATTGACCGCGCACCCTGGCTGCCCTTGATCAAGGTGTTGCTGGAAGCCGGCGCTGACGTCAATGCCCGCACCAGGGAAACACCGCCCTTTCGCCATCATCTGCTCGAAATTACCGGCTCACTGGAATGGGTGGATTTCACCGGCCAAACGCCCTTCCTCACGGCGGCGCTCGCGGGCGATGTGACGGTAATGCAGCTGTTGCTCGACCATGCTGCCGATCCGCTGATCACTACTTTCGAGGGCACCAGCGCGCTGATGGCAGCGGCAGGCGTGAACTGGGTGGTCGCACAAACCTGGACCGAAAGTCCGGCACGACTGCTGGAGGCCGTAAAACTCTGCGCTGAACTTGGCATGGATGTGAACCAGGCCAACTCTATGGGGATCACGGCCCTGCATGGCGCAGCCAATCGCGGCTCGAACGACATTATCGAATTCCTCGTCGCCGAGGGTGCCGATCTTGAACACAAGGACAACGAAGGGCGTACTGCGCTTGATTGGGCCAAGGGCGTATTTCTCGCTACGCACCCTTCGGAAGCCAAACCCGAATCAATCGACCTCATCACGCGCCTGCTCAACAACGGGCCGCAAAAGGAGCTGCGCTAGATGAAACCCCTGCAGCTGGTCCCACTGGTTTTTTGTGCGCTGCTCCCGGCATTGGTGCAAGCCCAGAGCGGTTCTGACCTGATTGATACATTCTGTACCGGTTGCCATAACCAGGAAGACTGGGCCGGCAGTCTTGCCCTTGATGCACTGGACTTCACACATGCGGGCAAGGATGCGGAATCCTGGGAAAAAGTGTTGCGCAAACTGCAGGCCGGCATGATGCCGCCAGCCGGCGAGCAACGACCCGATGCTGGCGCTGTCACCGGCTTCGTGACAGAACTGGCAAGCCGGCTTGATGCCGAAGCCGGCCAGGTTACTGCGGCTCCCGCATTGCACCGCGTCAATCGCACTGAATACCGCAATGTCATTCGCGACCTGCTGGCACTTGATATAGACGCCGAGGCGCTGCTGCCGCTGGACAATGCCAGCGAGGGTTTCGACAACGTGGCCACCAGCCTGGGCTTTTCGCCGGCCTTGATCCAGGGCTACACCGCGGCCGCCCAGAAAATTGCACTACAAGCCCTCGGTGACATGAGCAGCACCGAATCCACCTCCACCTACAACACTGCGGCTGGCTTGCAGCAGGACCAGCACATTGAAGGCCTGCCGTTGGGCACCCGCGGCGGCATGCGCGTTTCGCACTATTTCCCGCTCGACGCTGAATACGAATTCAACGTCAGGGGAGGACCAGGCTTTGGGCGTGCGCCTTCTGTCAGCATCGACCTTACACTCGATGGCAAGCCGCTGGACGTGGACAACACTCGCAGCTTTCGCCTGCAATTACCGGCAGGAGAGCATGCGTTGACCGTCACATTGCTGGATACCAGTCGTCCCGCCGGGGTGAATGACATCTACTCGGCATACACCATTCCAGGCGCCATTGCCGGCGTTGATATCCGTGGACCGTTCGCTGCGAGCGGCCCTGGCAACACGGCTGCACGCCAGCAAATCTTTACTTGCTACCCACGCAGCAACGACGAGGAAAGCGCGTGTGCGCGCCAGATACTGACTGAGCTGGGCACGCGCGCGTTGCGTGCACCACTGGCAGAGAGTGAGCTGGCGCCCTTCATGGACTTTTATAACAGCGGCTATGCCGAAGGCGGCTTTGAAAGCGGCCTGCAGCAAGGACTCGCCCGCATCCTGATCGATCCACGTTTCCTGTTTCGCTTCGAGGAAGAACCGGAAGCCCTGGCACCAGGTACGGCCTATGCGATCTCTGACCTGGAACTCGCGTCACGCCTCTCGTTCTTCTTGTGGAGCAGCATTCCCGACCAGGCTCTGCTGGAAAAAGCAGCGGCCAAGTCCCTGCATGAGCCCGCGGTCTTGCAAGCCGAAATACAGCGCCTGTTGTCAGACCCCAAAGCCAATGCCCTGGTGGAAAACTTTGCCGGACAGTGGCTGCGACTGCGCGAACTTGAAACACTTACGCCGGAAACCGCCGCTTTCAACGACAATCTGCGTGCAGCATTCATCAGCGAAACCCGGCTGCTCTTTGCGAGCATCATTGCCGAAGACCGTCCTGTCAGCGATCTGCTCAATGCAGACTATACGTTCCTGAATGAGCGCCTGGCCAGGCACTACGACATTGCGGGCATCTACGGCGACTATTTTCGTCGCGTGGAGTTGCCGCAAGACAGCCCGCGACGTGGTTTGCTTGGCCAGGCCAGCTTGCTCACTGTCACCTCGACTGCCAGCCGCACGTCGCCAGTGATTCGCGGCAGCTGGATTCTGGAAAACCTGTTGCATGCGCCGGTGCCGGCCCCGCCTCCCGGTGTGGAAACCAACCTGGATGGTGACGGCTCTGTGAAACTCACCTCATCCGTGCGTGAGCGACTGGAACAGCACAGGGTAGACCCGAGCTGCAATTCCTGTCACAGCGTCATTGACCCGGTCGGTTTTTCACTGGAAAACTTCGACATGATCGGAGCATGGCGCGAGTTTGACGGCGACTCGGCTGTGGATGCCTCGGGTGTGTTGGCAGATGGTACGCCCGTCAACAGCCCCGTCGACCTGAGGCAGGCGTTGATGCAGCAGCAAGAGATCTTCGTTTCGACCTTTACCGAAAAAATGCTGACCTACGCACTCGGCCGCAAGCTGGAGTACTACGACATGCCTGCCGTGCGTTCTATAGTGCGCAAGGCGGCCATGGACGACTACCGGTTTGCGGCTATCGTAACGGCGATCGTCACCAATCCACTCTTCCTGCAGAGAAACGTAGCCGCTGCCAGCGAAGACCAACTCGCTACTGCGCAAGATCCGGTCGGGAGTGCCCCCTTATGACTGTCTTCATCACTCGCAAAGCCTTGCCACGTCGCACTTTCCTGCGCGGAGCAGGAGCAACGCTCGCCCTGCCGCTGCTCGATGCGATGATCCCGGCACTGACCTTAAACGCGCAAACCTTGCCCTCACGCACGCGCCTGGGGTGTATCTATTTCCCGCATGGCGCGACGATGTCGCAGTGGACTCCTGCGCAAACCGGCAAGGATTTCATCTTGCCGAGCATACTCGAACCGCTGACCTCACACCGCGATGTACTCACGGTGATCAGCAACCTCGGCCACCCCCTGGCGTATGGACCGGGCGGCGCCACCGGCAATCACAATCGTTCGTCGGCGAGTTTCCTGAGCGGCGCCTGGGCAGAAAGTGGTGCGCATCCACACCTGGGCATCACGATGGATCAGGTGGCGGTGCAAACCATCGGACAGGGTACGCCCCTGCCCTCGCTGGAATTGATGATTGAACAAGCCAGCCTCAACTGTGGCGAAGGCCTCAACTGCGCATATCGCAACACCATCTCCTGGCAAAATCCGACGTCGCCATTGCCGATGCAGAACAATCCGCAGGTAGTGTTCGAACAACTGTTCGGTGATGGAGCCACGCCCGCGCAACGTGCGAGTCGGCGCGCACTTTCATTGAGCCTGCTGGATGCACTCAACGACCAGGTCAAGAGCCTCGACAAAAGCCTGTCCCCAGCTGATCGCCTGCGTCTGGACAGCTTCCTCACCGATGTACGGGAAATCGAACGCCGCATCGAGCAGGCTGCTGCACAAGTAACGGATGACGTTGCAGTGCCTGACAAACCCACTGGTATTCCCAACGATGTGGAAGCCCACATCATGTTGATGTTCGACCTGCAGGTACTGGCCTGGCAGACCGAGATCACGCGGGTGTCCACGTTTCTGCTGGCGAATGAATTGACGAATGCGGTGTACCCGAACAGCGGCGTCAGGGATTCCTTCCACATTCTTTCCCACCACTCCAACAACGCAGACAGCAAGCTGCGCTTCGCTGAGCTCAATCGTTATCACGTTGGCTTGTTTGCGCGCTTCCTCGACAAACTCAAGGCAACGCCGGACGGTGACGGCTCCCTGCTTGATCACGCGATGATCCTGTACGGCAGCGGCATGAGCGATGGCAACTCCCACAACCATGATCCCTTGCCACTGTTGCTGGCCGGTGGCGCATCAGGGCAACTGGAAGGAAATCGGCATCTGCTGTTCCCGGAACGCACGCCCATGTCCAACCTGCTACTGGGCATGTTGCATAAACTGGGCGTGGATGCAGAGAGCTTTGGCGACAGCACTGGAGCGCTGGCTATTTGATCCAGCTTGTTCCCTTGATTTGAAAAGCAGCGCTGGCACCGGGCAAACCGGCAGCCAGCGGTCAACGTCGGCCGCGGAGGCTCAGCCGCGAAGACACTCACTGCCGAGATAGCCACCACCACCGCAGTAGCTAAGGTCTTGCAGTTGCATCAGGATGCCGTCCGGGTCGGTGAAATACACTTCCGGCGTACCGCCCTCAGCTCCACCCCTGGCCGGCATGCGCCGACTCACATAGTGCATTAGCGGAGCTACCGGGCGTTCCCCACGGTCTTGCAGACCGTAGGCAGTGAGTTTTTCCAGAATGTCTTTTTCATCGAACCCGTGCATGTTCAAACTGCCATGGTTGATGCTGGCCGGGGCATTTTCACCGCCGGGGAAAGGCCCGGCATACATGACGAACTGATAACCGTCGCCAATGCCGGTAACGGGCGAATTCGGCCCTTGATAGGCCTGGACTTCCAACCCGAAGCTTTCCTGGTAAAACTGGTTCGCACCCGCGCCGTCATTGACGAACGCAGTGAAGTGATTGATCTCGGACAGACGAAACAGCCCTGGCTCGGCCGGCTGCAGCGCCTCACACACAGCACCGAGCGGACCACTGCCACCGCAGTAACTCTCGTCGCTCAGTTGTGCGATCACGCCCCTGGCATCGGCAAAATACAGTTCTGGCGTGCCGGCCCGATCCATTACCCAGGCCTTCATCGCATGCACAAGCCCGGCATCGGACACAGGCGGCGCGGGAATTTCGTCAAAGCCCAGTTGTTTTAGTGCTGCCAGCTGGGTGCTGATATCGTAATCCGCGACGCTGTAGCCGAGCGTGGTGATGGCCGGTGTTTCGCCGGGTAACATGGCCCTGACGGCCATGAACTGGTTACTGTCTCCGATTTTCAGACAGGTGCGCCCGCCAAAGGTGGACTGCACGGGCATGCCAAACAGATCCTGATAGAAAGCGACCGTGCGCGCCACATCAGCCACCCTGAGTTCAAAGCAGTGGAGCTTCAGCAGACGAATGCCTGAGGTGGAATCCTGTGCCTGCAACCATGGACTGAATGCAGCCACGATGCCTGCAGCCGGCAGCGACCTCAGCAGTGCGCGGCGCCCGCCATCCACTGTTGCTGGTTTGGCGTGCTTGTTCTTGTTCTTTTTCTCATTCTGGTTGTTACAAGTAGCAAAAACGCTCAT
>JBIIWM010000009.1:0-24705 GCA_044338875.1 Pseudohongiellaceae bacterium
GAAGTGAGCAGTGACAGCGCAATAACGCACGGCAGTAGTTTTCCATGGTGGCGGGCAGACATGGGTTTCCCCTCTCAAGTAGCGTGGTGGCGGGATTCTGCTACGAGCGCGCAAGTAAAGCAAAGGTAGGCATGGCGGGTTTGTGTGCTCGCAGAATCAATGTCATGGTGGTGCAGCTCATTTTTCCGGGGCTGGACTCAGCAGACTCAGGTTGAAGCGCAACAGCCCGGCGCGTTCCTGGCGCTGGCGTTTGAGATCGGCCCGGATGGCCATGCGAAAATCCGACAGCGTAACCGGTTGGCGGAAGAACGCACCGACAGCATTGGCATAATGCGGCATGCTCATGCCGATCTGGGCACCCCAGTGTTTGCGCACACTCCCGTCTTGGACAAAGGCGGTTTCGCGCAGTTGTTTGCGAGAGACTGTATTCATTACCAGCGCGCCGCGCTCATTCACCACGCGTCCCAGTGCCTTGCACCAGGCATTGTCGGCGGGAAAGACCCGGTCTGGCTCGCCATCGCTGCCGCTGAAAATGTCTTCCATGACCAGGTCAAAGGGCTCGCCATCGTATTGCTCTACAAACAGGCGCGCATCGCCTTGCACCAGCGTCAGGTCGCGGCCCTTGAGATCAAAGAAGCGTCGCGCCAGTTGCAGGTGCACAGGGTTCAGTTCAATGCCGGTGATGTGCACGCCGGGACACCACTCGCGCAACAGATGCATCGCTGCGCCACCGCCAACCCCCAGCATCAGCACGCGCTTGACCTGGGGTAACGCGAGTGCCGGCAGTGCCAGCAAATCCCAGACCCCGCCGGTTACCGCATGGCCAGGGTTATATTGGGTATGCAACACGCGATTGGTGTACATGCGCACACTGCGACCGGCGGTGCGAATTTCGTAGAGGGTGTCGCCTTTTTGCTGCGAGAAAACTACTGCCATTACCTGAATCCTGACACTAACCAGGCCCAGCCCGTGTGTGAGCGATACGGCGCAAAGAATCCCGGCGCCTCGATCTCATGCAGCTTGTTGTCGGAGATCTTGATGATCTGCGCAGCCGGCAGATCCCACGGCGCGCTGTTGATGGTGCAGGATAGGGCCAGCACGCAACCAGGCAATCCGGAAGGCAGTAGTCTCACAGGCGGGTTCGCTCTTGAATATTGTTTGGTTGTTGGTCTGGTTTGGTACGTATTATCTGTTGTCGATTATGGGCGCAACTCTGGTACTCTTGCCAGCGTCCGGTTACCTGCATACTGGAATAAAGTTTTGATTCACATAACTGTTACAGGGTGATAACGATGAAAACTCTCCTGAAGGTAGCATTCCCGCTCGCGTTAGGCCTGCTCGTACAACCGTCTGCCACATTCGCCCAACCCGGCGCCTTTAATCCCGACATGCTGGAGTGCGGCCAACAAGGCGATGCGGAGATCATCTGCGGCACACGCGCACCAGAAGATTTTGAAGTTACCCCGGATGGCAAATTCCTGATCATCGCCAATTTTGGCGCGGTTACCGACCCGGCGCTGGATCTGTTTGACCTGGCGTCGAAAACCTTTGGCGAGATTGCGCTCACAGCGGAAAAGCGTGAAGGCTGGGGCGTCGCCGCCTGTAGCGATTCCATTGGTGCCCAGGTGAGCCCGCATGGCTTGTCACTGACCCAGCGCGCCAGTGGTGAATGGCAGCTGTATGTGGTGAATCACAACGTGCGCGAATCCGTGGAAATGTATGAACTGCAGCAAGCGGGCGCTGGCTGGGCACTGGTCTGGCGTGGCTGCGTGCTGGCTGACGAGCCCTACAACGATGTCGCGGCGCTGGCCGATGGCAGCTTCGTTGCGACACGGCCGCAAGCAATCATGCATGAAGAACAGAACATCTTTGCCGGCGCACCTACTGGCAATGTCGCACTGTGGACTGCAGCTGCGGGCGAGCAAGTGCTGCCAGGCACTGATACCGGTTATCCCAATGGCGTGGTCGTGTCGGCCGATGGTCGTTATGCCTATGTCAGCGGTTGGACCACGCGTACTTTCCACAAGTACGACCTGACGCAACGGAAGGAAGTCGCCAAGGTCGATTCCACCTTCATGGCCGACAACCTCACCTGGACGCCTGCGGGCAAGATTCTCGCCGGCGGCATCAAGGGCGTGCAGGGCAACTGCCCGGCAGAATCGGAGAATCCCTGCCTGCAGGCGATGGTGGTCGCAGAAATAGATCCGGCATCGCTGGCGGTAACGGTTGTGCACGACAGTGCGGGCCGGGCCTTGATCAACGGCACCTCCGTGGCCATCCAGGCCGGTGATGCAATCTATGTCGGTTCTTTCCAGGGCGACCGTCTGGTCAAGCTGCCGCGTTGATAGCGGATAAAAGATGGGAAGGGGCTGAGATGACCAGCCCCTTTTTTTCGTCTGGAAAAAGCCGGTCCGGCGCTGGGCCGAAGGCTGTTACGGCTTTGGCTGCTGCAACAATTCCAGATGATTGCCCGCAGGATCGATTGCCAGGCCGATAAAAATACCGGTATTGGCATACTCAAAGGGCTCGCGTTCCATGGTGCCCCCGGCAGCGACGATCGCGGCAGCGGTTGCGTTGGCATCGTCCACATTGAAGATCACATGCGCGACTGGATCGTCGATCGAGGGCGCATCGCTGTGCATGATCACAACCTGGGCTGCGGGGTTGGCCTTGGCTTCTTCTACGTTGTTGCCGAAATTGAGCATCAGCTCCACATGACCTTCCGCCATGTTGATCCGGTTCACTTCATGCATGCCAAACGCTTGCTTGTAGAATTCTGCCGTCGCAATTTCATCGGCGGCCGTAACACGGGTTGAGTTCAGCGACACTTGCGCGCTGGCACTGCCGGCACACAACACGGCGATACCGGCGGCAAGAAGGTGGCGGCTAACGATGTGCATGCCAATGATTTTCATGAAGGTAGTTCCTCTTTTTTGGGTGTTGGCGGATGTTCGTTCAAGCGCGTTCCAATGCCTGCACTTTTTGTTGATGCGCAGTCAAATTGACCTTCCACAGCAATGCAGTTGCGATAAAGAATGCCACTGCGATAACGCAAAACATCTGGTTGTAACTGAAACTCTCCTGCAGGCCGCTCAAGGCGCCGGCGCCCAGCGAGCGTGCCAGGTTCACCCACGCCATGTAGAGCGCGAATTGGGTGGCAGCCACTTTGACCCAGCACAGGTTCATGTGGATCGCGATAAAACTGATGAACACGCCCTGGTAGATAAAGGCCTGCAATACCCCGATGCCAATCAGGAACCGGGGCGAGGCCCACGCGAACCCGGTCAGGCCAACCACGGCGGCCAACACGCCGTACAACAGCAGTGCCGACATATAGAGCAACTTCACGCCTTTTTTGTCGATAAAGAAGCCGACAAACAGCCCGGCGGTAGCCGCTACCAAACCAGTCAGTGCCGTGAAGGAAGAATACTCGGTGCTTTGATATCCCAGCTCTTGCACCACTACAATCGGTGCCAGCGTGATCCAGAAACCGTCGGCAAAACGGAACAGGAAGGAGGCGCACAGCAACAACAGGCTTGCCGGCAGGAACAAGACCTTCGACAAATTGACGCCGATTTCTTTCCAGCTCTCGGCATGCATGCTGAGCGAGCGCTCGGTGGCCTGGCCCGGTGTCCACGGCAAGACCTTTTCATTCGCGCGTTCCCGCACCGCGATGCTCCAGAACAGGATCAGGCCAAACCCGATCAACAGCATCACTGCCACGCCCTGAAGACCGTAGCTCAGCAACACAAACGCGCTGATGGCGCTGGAGCCGGAAATGCCCAGTACCTGTCCGAAGGCCATGAAGGCGTTGGCGCGGCCATGTTCGGCAACCGGCAACACATCAATCGCCATGCCATCGACGGCAACATCCTGGGTCGCGGAAAAGCAGTTCAGCAGGAAGCACAGGCTGGTCAGTACCACGATGTCGTCAAGACCGTTCGGGAAAAAGGCGAAGGCGAGTCCGGTGAGCACCATGCCCAATTGGGCGAGGATCACCCAGGGCCGCCTGCGCCCCATCGCCAAAAACGAAAAGCGGTCCATCAAGGGACCGGCAAACAGTTTGAAGCTCCAGGGTAAGGACGAGATGGCAATGAACGACGCGATGGCGCCCGGTGCCGTCTGGCGTTCCGCGAGAAAGGCAGGCAGCGCATAGGATACCAGGCCAAACGGCAGGCCCTGTGCGATATAGAAAATGGTGAAAGAGAAAAAACGCAGGTAGCGGCTTTCAGTAAGGACAAGATTCATTTTTTGTAGGTATCTTATGGTTATTATGATTATTGATACTGCCCCGGCGTGTTGGCGCCGAGCTACTTCACCTGCAGTTTTCCCACTGCTAGATCTGGCTCATCAGGCGCGAGGCAAGCGAGCAGCTGTCCATTTCAAGCTCGATCTCCTTGCTGAAGTATGAGTCTCCATTGGCAATGTTCTCATCCATCCAGTCGCTGTAACCGCGGATGATGACCTTGAGTTTTTCAATGGTGGCATCGGACAAGGCATCGATATCCGCCGCCTCGGCACCGGTCGCTTCCTTCTCCATTTCCGACTCGATGAACACGCCATGCGAAATCATGCGGGCGGCTTCGTCCTTATAGTGTTGCGACATTTCCGGAGAAAAGTCGGCAGCCATCCCGGCCAGTGTCATGTGCAGGGCGGTACAGCGGGTCATCACATCCGACATGCGGCCGGCGTCCGCTTCACCCAGGCTGCCTATCAATAGCTCTGCGATGGGGGTCCACTCAGGTTTGTCCGCCAGCACTGGTCCGGTCCCGAACAGGAACACGGTAATTGCTGCCAGCAGCGTCAGCGGGTTGCGGGACTTGAGCATGGAAACATACCAACAGTCATGGTGAGTCGGGAATAGCCTGAAGCCTTCAGTTGCCTGGCCTCTACAGTAGCCTGAACTTTACTGGCTTGAAAGAAAATTAAGTGGTCGCGAGGCAGGGTAATTCAAAATATGGGATAACATCCACGCCCAGAATTCCTCTTCAGTCCAGTTTGCCTATGTCTCAAGTATCCACGGTCCCTGCCACAGCAATACCGACACCTGCAGTGCGTACCCAAGGGCGTCCGCCCGGCCTGTTCAGTGTGCTTGGCCCCTACCGCAAGCAGGTAGCCGTACTGATCGTACTGGCCATTCTCGCCAACGTGTTCACCTTGTTCATTCCCCGCCTGGTCGCCGACGGCATTGATGCCTATATAGGCGGCAGTTTTCAGTTGGCACCGCTGGTGCTGCAGTTCTGCGGCGTGGCGGCCATCATCTTTGTGTTCACCTGTCTGCAAAGCTTGATGCAAACCCTGGTGTCTGAGCGGGCGGCCTTCGATCTGCGCCAGCAACTGGTCACACGCATTTCACGCCAGGGCTATCGCTTCATTGAAGACAAGAATCCGGCCAAGCTGCTGACCAATCTTACGTCTGATATCGATTCCATCAAGCTGTTCGTGTCGCAGGTGATCGTGTCGCTGGTGACCTCCGGCGTCATCATCATCGGCACTGCCGTGATCATGCTGACAATTGATTGGGAGCTCGCGCTGGCAGTGCTGATGGTGATTCCGCTGATCGGGGGCACGTTCTTTGTCATCCTGCGCAGGGTGCGACCTTACTTCAAGCAGGCGCGCGAAGTGATCGACTGGCTCAACAAGGTCATCAAGGAGAGTATCATCGGCGCCGCACTGATCCGCGTGCTGGATTCCAACCGGCTTGAGCATGCGCGCTTCAACGAAGCCAATGCGCGTGGACGCGACATCGGGTTCATCATCGTGCGCATGTTTTCCTTCATGATCCCGATCATCACGTTCGTGGCCAGCATGGGTTCCTTGATCGTCGTGACGCTCGGTGGCTATTTCGTCATTGAAGGCGAGATGACGCTGGGTTCCTTCGCGGCGTTCATGAGCTACCTCGTGTTGCTGATTTTTCCGATCCTGGTGATCGGCTTCATGAGCAACATCATTGCGCAGGCAACGGTCTCGTATGCGCGCATCCGCGAAATACTGCAGGCGCCAGACGATGTGAGCGTGGGTACCATAGTCGCGCCGCTGCAAGGGGCTATCAGCTTGCGCGACGTCAATCTGGATTACGATGGCAAGCCAGTGCTGAAGCACGTGACATTGAACATCCAGCCTGGCACGCGCACTGCGATTCTTGGTCCGACGGCTGCAGGCAAGACCCAGCTGTTGAATATCATGGCCGGGCTGTCCATACCTCCCAGCGGGCTCGTGGAATATGATGGCAAGCCGCTGGCCGATCTTGACAGCGCATCGTTTTATCCACAGGTGGGCCTGGTGTTCCAGGACAGCGTGCTGTTCAGCACCACGATGCGCGAGAACATCGCATTCAGTCCGCTGGCGAGCAACGAATCCCTTGAGCTGGCAGTACGCACCGCTGAACTCGCTGATTTCATCGCGACCCTGCCCGGCGGACTTGATACCAATATTTCTGAACGCGGCACCTCACTGTCGGGCGGCCAGAAACAGCGCATCATGCTGGCGCGTGCACTGGCGCTGAATCCGAAGATCCTGTTCCTGGATGATTTTACCGCACGCGTGGATGCCAGGACTGAACAGAAAATTCTCGCCAATATCACGCGTAATTATCCGCACCTGACGCTCGTTTCCATCACGCAAAAGATTGCGCCGGTAACCGGCTACGACCAGATCATCCTGCTGATGGAAGGCGAAATCCTTGCCAGCGGCACGCACGCACAATTGATGCACAGCTCGCCCGAGTATGTGCAGATCTTCAATTCCCAGCGCTCCACCAGTTCCTACGAGCTTGGCACAAACTTATGAATTACAGGCTTAACGAACAGCCCGTCAGGGCGAAGGTATCAGTACGGGTCGCCTTGGCGGGACTGTGGCCGCTGCTGGCGGGTGAGCAGTCCATTCTGGTGTACGCTGCGCTTGCCACGCTGTGCAACTCGCTGGTCAACCTTGGCGCGCCGTTGTTGATTGCGCATATCGTCGATACCTACATCACGGCAGGCCAGTTCGATGGCATGCTGCACTATGCGGGGATCTTGTTCCTGTTGTATGTCGCAGGCTTGTTTACCAGTTATTCACAAACCCGCCTGATGGGTGGCGTTGGCCAGCGCGTCCTGTTCAATTTGCGTGCGCTGATTTTTGCCAAGTTGCAGGAGCTGCCGGTTGCGTTTTTCAATGCCAACAAGACCGGGGACCTGATCTCGCGCATCAACAACGATACCGACAAGCTCAACCAGTTCTTCTCGCATACGCTGGTGCAGTTCGTTGGCTCCATCGTCATCATGTGCGGCGCGGCCGTTTTCCTGCTGGCAATCTCTTTCAAGCTGGGGGTTGCGGCGTTGTTGCCGGCTGTGCTGTTGCTGGTATTCACGCGACTTGTTTCCCCCTGGGTGAAGCACATGAATGCCGAGGCGATGGCCGCCACTGGCGGTCTCTCCGCCGAAGTGACCGAAAGCCTGAACAATTTCCGCGTCATCGTGGCATTCAACCGGCGTGATTTCTTCCGTGACCGTTTCAATGAAGCCAATCGCAGCAACTACAGCAAGGCGATTGTGTCCGGGATTGCCAACAGCTTGTTTACGCCGGTGTTTGGCCTGTCCTCCAACCTCGCACAACTGGCAGTGCTGGTCTATGGCATTCACCTGATCATCACGGGGGCGTTCACGCTGGGTCTGTTGATCAGCTATATGGCGTATGTCACCAACTTCTACAATCCGCTGCGTCAACTCGCTGCCTTGTGGTCCAACCTGCAGGTTGCGCTTGCGGGCTGGGATCGCATTTCCGCGATTCTGCACATGCAAAGCGATATGCCGCTGCTGCCTGCGGGCACGGCACAAGCCAGTGCCGATCCCGACACTCTGCTCGAATTCAGGGACGTAAGCTTCCAGTACACCCCCGACCATGTTGTGCTGCAGAACCTGAACTTCAGTCTCAAGCGCGGCAAGACCTATGCGTTGGTAGGGCCGACCGGTGGCGGCAAGACCACCACGGCTTCGCTGATGGCGCGCCTGTATGATCCTTCCAGTGGCAGCGTGTTGCTCAATGGGCGAGACATTCGCAGTGTCGAGCCGGGTGAACGCGCCCAACGCATTGGTTTCATCCTGCAGGAACCCGTGCTGTTTTCCGGCACGGTGCGCGACAACATCCTGTATGGCAACGCTGCTTACGCCAACAGCAGCGATGCAGACTTGCTGGCGGTATTGGAGGCAGAAGGTCTCACGGGCTTGTTGCAACGTTTCGATGGCGGCTTGCAGGCACAAGTCGCGACCAGCGGCGATGCGCTGTCGCTTGGACAAAAACAGTTGATTGCTTTCATGCGCGCCGTGCTGCGCCATCCCGACTTGCTGATTCTCGACGAGGCTACGGCAAACATTGATACCGTTACCGAGCAGTTGCTGGAAACCATCCTGCGCAAACTGCCCGCGCACACCACGCGTGTCATTATCGCGCACCGCCTCAATACGATAGAAAGCGCCGATGAAATCCTGTTTGTAAATGGCGCCGGTATTACGCGCGCAGGTTCCATGCAGGAAGCCGTCGATATGCTGCTGCACCAGGACCAGATGTCCTGACTGTGCACGCAGCAGCTTGGGCGCGACGAAAAACAAGAATCTTTGCAGGACCGTTCATGTTACCGTTGGCTTGAAAGTGAGTCCCACGAGAGCGGAGAAGACGCCATGAGCAAAGAACAGCGATCAAACAAGGAAACCAAGAAAAAGCCGGCCTTGAACCAGAAAGAAAAGAAAGCCGCGAAAAAAGCCAAGAGCTCCGGCAAATCAGACATCATGGGCAACCAAAAGGGCTGAAGCCCGGTTGTCGCGCAACAAGATAAAAACGGGCAGCTCAAGTAGCTGCCTTTTTTTTGCACTGGAGAAATCAGCGGGAAATTTTTCTGTCGCTGCGGGCGGGGCTGCATTGACGACAAGGCGGCACTTCACCCATCATGGCTCGAACAGCACAACGACATCCCCGCAGGGGAGGAGTACAACATGATGCCAAGAGGGGTACGGGCATGGGTCCTTGGACTCGTGACCCTGGCAAGCACACTTGCCATTCACGCACCGGCGCAGGCGCACCACAGTTTCGCCGCCGCCTACAACATGGAAAATCCGCTGGAGATCACCGGCAAGATCGCCAAGATACGTCTCACCAATCCACACTCGCATTTCTTCATCGACGTGGACGACGGCAACGGCAATGTCGTGCAGTGGAAGATCGAGGCCGGCACGCCCAGCGGCATGATCCGCAACGGCTTTTCGCCGGAGATCATCAAGATCGGCGACACGGTCACTATCAAGGGCTTCAACGCGCGTGACGGCTCGGCCAACGGCATGCTTACCGAGCTCATCCTCGGCGACGGCACCAGCTATGGCATGTTCGGTCCGCGCCAGACACCGGGGGCTTGAGAAGATGACCAGCAAAAAACCAGCGTCAATGACTTCCCTTATCAAAAGCAGCTGCGTCGCCGTGTTGGCCACGCTGGTGTTGATGCAACCGGCCCTGGGCCAGGATGCTGCAGCCGCCGGTCCCGCACCGCGCATGGCCGACGGCAAGCCGGATCTCAGTGGAGTGTGGTGGACCGGGGGTGACCTCGGCAGCCCGGGCTTCAACAGCAGCCGTGCCGGCAGTCCGCCGGTGCCGCCCTACACGGACCTGTACCAGCCGTGGGCCAAGGAAGCATCCGCCAAGCTGGGCGACCGCCACGATCCCACCTTGCTGTGCCGCCCCACGGCCTTTGGCACCTTGAACGTACGACTTTTCGATGTCGGCACGCTGGGCCAGATCATGGCCACACCGGACATGATGGTGTTCCTGCAGGAGACCTTCCATGGCTACCAGCAGGTTCCCACCGACGGGCGCGCGCATCGCGTGGTGCCACCCTCGTTCCGCGGCGATGCGGTAGGGCACTGGGAAGACGACACTTTCGTGGTTGAAACGCAGAACTTTACCGACGATACGTGGATCTGGGCCGAGGGGCGCGTATCCATTCATACGGACCAGATGCGCGTGGTGGAGCGTTACCAGCGGCCCGACGCCAACACCCTGCTGATCGATGCCACGGTGTATGACGAAGGCGCGCTTACCGCACCGTGGGTAGTGCCCACGCAGCGCCTCGTGCTGGCGCCCTACGACCAGCTGCTGCCGCTGATCTGCACCGGTGTGGAAACGCAGGAATTGATGGATGCCGCCGCCGAGCTTGCACAGTAGGCGAAATCATAAGGCGGAATCATAGAGCGAATTTGAGTTGCGGCACCTTCCACCATTTCGCCACCACTACTCCACCAAGAGTGTGCGGGGTCGGTGCCTGCAGGTCCTGTTTCACACAGGTAGCTGCAGGAAGCTTTAGTAGAAGACTACATCAAGCAGGAAGATCTGCTGTTCCAGCCAGAGACCATATGGCGTGACAAGGAACACCAGTACGGCCAGATTAAGCGCTACTGTCACCCAGAAAATAGCGCGAAAGGGTTGCTTGCGGGTTTTGTGCCTGAACAGGTGCCGGCCGCACAGGGCGCCGGGCCAACCACCACAAAGTGCCAGTCCATGCAGGGTATGTTCAGCGATCCGGCCCAGGCCTTTCAACGCGGCTGACTTGTCCCAGGCATAACAGAGCAGTGTCAGCAGGCTCATGCTGAAATAACCCCAGAACAACATATGCGGCAGCAATGCCTGGTTGGCTCCATACCACAGCACCCCGAGAAACATGGTAGCTGCTGCAGATGTCAGCCATTTTCTGGTAGTTGTTGACCTTGCCGGAAGCAGGCTGACATTTTCTGCACGAGGTCGCAGCTCATCGCCATTGGCCAGTTCATAGCTAACTTCGTCACCCTGGGCTGGATGCTGATGCGGGCTGGTGAAGGCCTCAATGTGAAGAAATACCTCCCTGCCACCGGCGGCTGGGCTGATGACCCCGAATCCCGTCGCCTCGTTCCACTGCTTGATATGTCCTTTCTGTCGCATGAAAAGTCCATTTGAATGCCAGCATCGAAAGGTAGTGTTTCATGGACATTCCTTCGTCGAAACACATACATTCTTTATGGCTTTTATGTTTGCCTGCATGTAAGGCTGATATATCAGCCAGATTGTTACAATGTAACAAATCGCGACGAGAGTACGTCGTTAGGTTGCGATTCAAGAAAAAGGATCAGTGTAAGTACGGTGGAAATTGAAAAGCGGATTTAAACCCGCTTTTCACAGCATTGCTGGTTCGTAACTTCAATCGACCTTGCGGACCGCGCCTTTGTCGGCACTCGTTGTCATCGAGGCATAGGCTCGCAGTGCCTTGGACACCTTGCGGGTGCGCACTTCATGCGGCGTCCAGGCCTTGTCGCCACGCTTGGCTTCTTCATCACGGCGTCTTTCAAGTTCCGCATCACTGACATTCATGTTGATGGTGCGGTTGGGGATGTCGATCTCGATGATGTCGCCTTCGCGAACCAGGGCAATCGCGCCGCCTTCAGCCGCTTCAGGTGATGCATGGCCGATGGAAAGACCGCTGGTGCCGCCCGAGAAACGACCGTCGGTAAGCAGTGCGCATTCCTTGCCAAGACCTTTGGATTTCAGGTAGCTGGTGGGGTACAGCATTTCCTGCATGCCGGGTCCACCGCGCGGGCCTTCGTAGCGGATGATCACCACATCGCCTGACTTGATCTCGTCGGCGAGGATGGCTTTTACCGAGCTGTCCTGGCTTTCGAAGATGCGGGCGGGGCCGCTGAACTTCAGGATGCTTTCATCGACACCGGCGGTTTTGACGATGCAGCCGTCTTCCGCGATGTTGCCGAACAATACTGCCAGACCACCTTCCTTGCTGTAGGCGTATTGCACTTCACGAATACAGCCTTTCTCACGGTCAGCATCCAATGACGGCCAGCGCGTGCTCTGGCTGAACGCGGTTTGCGTGGGGATGCCGGCAGGGCCAGCCTTGAAGAACTTTTTCACTTCCTCAGACGGATTACGCATGATGTCCCAGCTGTCGAGGGCTTCCATCATGGTTTTGCTGTGTACGGTGGTGCAATCAGTGTGCAGCAGGCCGCCGCGCTCCAGTGCGCCAAGGATGCCCATGACGCCGCCGGCACGATGCACATCTTCCATGTGATAGAGCGGGGTGCTCGGTGCCACCTTGCACAGCTGGGGCACCTTGCGTGACAGGCGGTCGATATCAGTCTGGGTGAAATCGAGCTCGGCTTCCTGCGCAGCTGCGAGCAAGTGCAGGATGGTGTTGGTGGAGCCACCCATCGCGATATCGAGCGTCATCGCGTTTTCAAACGCGTTGAAGTTGGCGATGTTGCGCGGCAGTACGCTTTCATCGTCCTGCTCGTAGTAGCGTTGGCACAGTTCAACAATCCTGCGGCCGGCGCTGAGGAACAGCTGTTCGCGATCGGAATGGGTAGCCAGCAGCGAGCCGTTGCCCGGCTGTGCCAGGCCCAGTGCTTCGGTCAGGCAGTTCATCGAGTTGGCGGTGAACATGCCGGAACAGGAACCACAGGTGGGACAGGCAGAACGCTCATAGGCATCGACCTGTGCATCCGTCATCTTGTCGTCCACGGCAGCTACCATCGCATCGACGAGGTCGAGCTTGTGTTCGCGGCCGGCGAGTTTGGTCTTGCCGGCTTCCATCGGGCCGCCAGACACGAAGACCACCGGAATGTTCAGGCGCAGCGCTGCCATCAACATGCCGGGAGTGATCTTGTCGCAATTGGAGATGCAGACGATGGCATCCGCACAGTGGGCGTTCACCATGTATTCAACCGAGTCGGCAATGATTTCGCGCGACGGCAGGCTGTACAGCATGCCGTCGTGGCCCATGGCGATGCCGTCATCCACCGCGATGGTGTTGAACTCTTTCGCCACGCCGCCGACGCGTTCAATTTCACGCGCGACCAGCTGGCCCATGTCCTTCAGGTGCACGTGACCCGGCACGAACTGGGTAAAGGAATTGGCAATCGCAATGATGGGCTTGGTGAAGTCCTCATCTTTCATGCCGGTGGCACGCCACAGGGCGCGCGCGCCAGCCATGTTGCGGCCGTGGGTCGACGTAAGAGATCTGTATTTTGGCATTGCAGTTACCCGATTCAATTACAGCGGTTTAACAAAAATTTTCGAGTTGCGCTGAAAGTTGTACAGCGACTTTCTCTTGTCCGGCAGTGCATCGACATTGCTGGGCGCGAAGCCGCGCTCGACAAACCAATGCGGCGATTTCGTGGTCAGCACGAACAGTTCCTGCAGGCCCAGCTTGCGCGCGTTCCTTTCGATTTGTTCGACAATCATCTGGCCGCGGCCGTTGTCGCGGTATTCCGGATGCGTGGCCAGGCACGCGAGTTCCCCGCTGCGGCTGTCCTGCGGATACAACGCACCACAGGCGATGATCATGCCTTCGCGCTCGATCACGACGAATTGCTCGATCTCGCTTTCCAGCAGCTCGCGCGAGCGGTGCACCAGAATGCCTTCGGCTTCCAGTGGCTCGATCAGTTCGAGGATGCCGCCAACGTCCTTGATGGTGGCTGCCCGCAACTGTTCATATTGTTCCTGCGTAATCAGGGTGCCGATACCATCGCGCGTGAACAACTCGATCAGCAGTGCGCCATCTTCCTGATAGGAAATAACCTGTGAACGTTTCACGGTCGCAGAACAGGCGCGCACCGCGAGCTCAAGGTTGCGCAGCTCTTCATCAACGCCGTCCTCCTTGATCTTGGCCGTGATCATCCTTTGCGCTTCTTCTGCACTCATCTTGCTGATGCGCTCGCCATCCTCGTCGAGAATGCCGGCTTCATTGCCGTAGATCAGCAGCTTGTCGGCTTTCAATGCAATCGCCACAGCAGACGCTACCTCTTCAACCGTCATGCTGAAGACTTCACCCGTCGGGGAATAGCCAAGGGTGGACGCCAGCACAATATTGCCGTTGTCGAGCTGCTTGCGAATGGCGTCGCTTTCGACCTTGCGCACTTCGCCGGTCAGGCCGTAATCAATGCCATTCTGGATGCCAAAGGGCTTGGCCATCACAAAGTTGCCGCTCGCCGTGATGATGTCGGCGCCGTGCATCGGGGAGTTGATAAGCCCCATCGAAAACGCCGCTTCAATATCAATCCTCAGCTTGCCCACGACCCGCTTGATGATTTCCAGCGTGTCGGCATCCGTCACCCGGATGGTGTTGTGCATCTGGTGGGTTACCTTCTCGAGCAGCTCGGTTTCGATGCCTGCCTCGAACAGCGCTTTTTCAATCTGCGGGCGTGCACCATGCACCAGCACCAGCTTTACGCCGAGGCTGTTGAGCAGGGTGAGGTCGTTGGCAATGTTCCAGAAATTGTCATGCGCCAATGCCTCACCGGGCAGCAGGATGACAAACACCTTGCCCCGATAAGCATTGATGTACGGCGTTGAATGCCGGAACCAATTGACGTACTGCTTGATATCCATAGCGTTTATCACGGAGACGGACAGCTAAAATGGGGCGCCATTTTACTCGAAAACACTGATTTTCCTAACTAAATTCAACCAAGGATTTCTCCGAAGCTTTAAGACTGCTTAATACGCCGGACCTATAGTGACAGTCCGACCAATACAGGAGAAGCCCGTGACAGGTGAGAAGATTCTGGTTGTAGAGGATGAAAGGGATATTCTCGAACTGATCTGCAGACAACTGGTCCGGGAAGGTTACCGCGTCGCGCGGGCCGGAACCTTGGCCGAGGGCCTTGCTGCCGTGGGGAGCGAAAGTTATGACCTGTTGCTGACCGACAATAAGCTCCCGGACGGCCTGGGCACTGACTTGATCCAGAAGCTGCGCCTGGAATCCTGCAACCGGAATCTTATGGCAATCCTGATGACCGGTGGACTCGAGATGGAGGGCTGGGATGACGAGATGGTGGCCGATGCCTTGTTGTCCAAGCCTTTCGCCTTGAGTGAGCTGAAGCTGGTGGTAAAAAACCGCTTGGCCAGTGGGCAGGCACCTGCGCATTTATAGCGCTCTTCTATAACGCCCGCCGGTTTATATACAGCGAGTTGCCTTCGGATTGTTTGGCCAGTTTCTTGGCCTGGCTTGCCAGGTCGGAGATCTCCGGATGGGACTTGCACGGAGCAGTGCACTCCGGCGGCACCAGTCCGATGGAAATACTCAACAAGCTGAACAAGCACGCATTGCCTTGCCGATCGTTGCCCTTGATCCCGCCTGCGTACACATGTTCCTCCCGGTAGAACTCCGGAATCGCGTTTTCCATGCTCACCAACACTTCCCTGCAGTTTTCAATTGCAGCCGTGCTCATGTCGACGACCACGAAATCATCGCCGCCAATATGCCCGATAAGGGAGAATTCCTTCCGGTACACATTGCGCAGGATGTCAGCCAGCTTCTTGATGACCAGGTCGCCAGCATCATAACCATAGTGATCGTTGTAGGGTTTGAAATTGTCCAGATCGAAGTAAGCAAGGGAAAAAGCCGTTTTCGAATAAAGCAGGCGATCAATGGCATCATTGGTGGGCACGATGCCGGGAAGCAGTGTCAGTGGATTGGCATGACGCGCGCTGCAAATCTGTTGTTCCGTGATTTTGTGCAGCAGGTCAAGCACGGTACAAACGCCGTAGTACCGGTTGTTTTCCGTGATGATGAAGGCCTGGACTGCAACGCCCGGAGAGGTAACCGCCTGGCTTGCTTCCTCCAGTGTGGACGTAAGGGCTACCGCGATCGGGGCGTCCTCGAGAAAGTCCATGATCTTCATTTTTCCGTACAGATCTATGCCATATAGTGATTGCATCAGGCTATTGAGAAACAAGAAACGCTCCACCAGCCCAACCGGGTGGCCCGCATTGACGATGGGGAGCAGATTGATTTCCGGATTGCGCTGCAGTTTGTCCAGGACTTCCCTGACAGTGGTCGATGCGACAATCGGCGGGATGCACTTGGTGATGCCTCTCAGATTGTCCTGGCCCAGGCTGTTGTGCAGGTGCCGGGTATGATCGGTGTGCATCAGTTCAGCGTCGATAGTGGCCAGTGGCTCGGCAGTGGGCAGTGCAAAATAAAACCCCTGGAAATACTGGATGCCAATGCTGGACAAATACGCGAATTCCTCGCGGCTTTCGATGCCTTCTGCAATGATCTTGCAAGAGCTCCCGTTGGAAATTTCCAGCAACCCGCGAATAAAACTTTGTTTGATCTTGTTCTGGTGGATGTTGCGAATGAAATGTTTGTCGATCTTGATGAAATCGGGCAACACTTCCGTCCACAGCCGCAAGCTTGAGTAGCCGGAACCCAGGTCATCCAGCGCAACCTTGAAGCCCGCCTTGCGGTAATGATCCAGCGCATTGTTCAGGGCTTCGAACTGGTGGATTCTGAAATGCTCGGTTACCTCGATAACAATCCTTCTCGGGTCTACCCCATACTCGTGCAGGTATTCCAGCGTTTTGCCTTTCCGGTAATCTCGTGACAGGAGCAGCAACGGACTCGCATTGATGAACAACAGGAAGCCAAGTTTCAGTTCGGCAAAGCGCTGGATCGCCAGGCGTCGACACAGGATTTCGAAATCCAGTTCCACATTCATCAGCGAGGCGGCCCTGAACAATTGCAGAGGTGTTTCAAAGTTGCTGCCGCTGGGGCCGCGGATCAGGGCTTCATAGCCATAGATCCCGGCGCGGGACAGGTCGATGATGGGTTGATAGACGGGTATCAGGCGTTCGTTCTGGTAAATGTCCAGAAACTCGCTGAGATTCTCTTCGGGTAGCGGTAGCTCCGCACTGGCGACGGTGAGTTGGCTGGACATTGGTATCGACTCTATTCCTGTATCGGCGCCACTGCGGCCCACACGGAAATATCTATCCTCAATCAGATTGGACATGGCGCTCTTTCCCGCTTGGGTAAAGTACAGCTGCTGCTGGAACATGCCTGATACAACGGATGCAGTGCTACTGCTCTTTAGCCAGTTTCAACAAATTAATCTGTTCTTAACAAGGCGCGCAGGAGAAGAGCGGTTTGGCCGGGAAAAGCCGGGGATTTCTGTGGACTGGCAGGAAAATCAACGACTCTGACCCCTTGATTTTTGTGATGCTGGGTTGGACAACAAAGGCCTCAAAGGCAGTAGGTCGTCACCAGGTTTCGAATCAGGTTGATGCAGGGCTGCACCTGATCCAGTCCCATATATTCATTGGGTTGATGCGCCACATCGATAGAGCCTGGGCCGAGCACCACCGTGTCCATGCCGAGTGCCTGCAGGAACGGTGCCTCGGTACCGAAGGCCACGCTCTGCGCCTCATGTCCGGTGAGCCTGGTGCAGGTTGCGGCCAGTTCGGAATGGTCGTTGGCGAAGGCTTCGGCGCCGGGGAACAGCGGGGAGAAGGTGAAGTCGACCTTGTGCCGGGCGGCGATCGGCACGATGCGCTCACGGATCGAGTCGCGCAACGAATCGCTCGCCATGCCCGGCAACAGGCGCACATCAAACTCCAGTGCACAGTGGCCGCAGATCCGGTTGGGATTGTCACCGCCGTGAATCACGCCCAGATTCATCGTCGGCACATCAATGCTGAAATGCGGATTGTGGTAGGTGCACTGCAGTTCGCTGCGAAAGGCGAGCAGCGCGCTGATCATGTCGTGCATTGCTTCCAGCGCATTCTTGCCCAGTGCCGGATTCGATGAATGGCCGCTCTGGCCCTGCACATGCAGGCGCTCCATCATGATGCCTTTGTGACGATTGATCGGGCGCAGCCCGGTGGGTTCGCCGATCAGCGCATAGCGTGCCTGCGGGCGTCCCAGTGTGACCAGCTGGCGCGCGCCTTCCATCGAGCTTTCTTCATCGGCGGTGGCAAGAATGATCAGCGGGTGTTTGAAGCTGGCGTCCCTGAACTGCGCCACGGCGGCATGCACGATGGCAAAGAAGCCTTTCATGTCGGTGCTGCCGAGGCCGTAGAGGCGGTTGTCCTTTTGCGTCAGCTTGAGCGGATCCACGGACCACAGCGCTTCATCAAACGGCACTGTATCGGTATGGCCGGACAGCACGAGTCCGCCTGGGCCCTTGCCGAGTGTCGCGATCAGGTTGGCTTTGTGCGGTGCATCCGGCAGCGGGATGATCTCGCAACTGAAGCCGAGGTCGGTGAACAGCGTCGCCAGATAGTCGATCACCGGGCGGTTGCTCATGTCGAGCGCGGCATGGGCCGAGCTGACTGACGGCAGGCTGATCAGGTGGTTGAAGTGCTGGATGAATGTAGCGTTCATGGCTATTTGGGCAGCGTGGGTTGGGTTGTAGTGTATCACCGAACCCGCAAGGCGCGGTTTTCAGCCGGGCCAAGGGAAGGATGCATGACCTGTGCCGAATGCCGCATCACAACGCGCTGCCATGATGAAGTCATTCAGGTGCAGTCCACCGATCGTATGGGTCCACCAGCTGACGGTGACCTTGCCCCATTCGGTGAGTAGCGCGGGATGATGATCCGCCGCTTCCGCCAGGGCCCCGATGCGGTTGGTGAACGCAAGTGCCGCCGCAAAATTGCTGAAGCTGTAACAGCGTTGCAACACCGGTATTCCTTGCGCGGCAGTCACACGCCATGCCGGCAACTGCAGCAGCAAGTCGTTGCACTGTGTCTCAGTGAGTGCTGGCGTGCCTTGCTTGCATACGCTGATGCTCGCGCTGGCGAGAGGCTGTGTGTTCATGCCTGGTCTTCGGGGCGCATGCCCGGCAAGGGTCGGTGTTTCGGCTTGTCTTCGCGCTGCTTCAGCACGGCGGTAGTCAGGCGCGACACACACACGAGCTTGTCGTCGATATCGTGGATGCGAATGTCCCACACCATCGTGGAACCGCCGATGTGCAGTGGACGCGCAGTGCCAATCAGCAGCGGCGGCCGTCCGGCGCGCACATGGTTGGCATTTATTTCCAACCCTACGGTGTAATAACCCGGCGGGCAGCACATGCCGGCCGCAATACTGCCGACGGTTTCTGCCAACACCACGGAGGCCCCGCCATGCACGATGCCCATGTGCTGGGCGGTGCGCGTATCTACCGGGATGGTGGCGGAAATGTAGTCTTCACCCACCTCGGAGATGAGCAGCCCGATATGTTCACACATGGTGCCGCTGAGGTTTTGATTGATTTGTTCTGCCGTTCTTGGATGGGTCCAGATAGCCATGGGTGCTTCCCGTCTGTCTTCATTCGAGCTGCATTCTAGCAGGAGTGCAGCTTGCCTTTGATGAGAATGGTCCGTGTGCCAGCGTCATAACTGGCTGCGATGCCATAGACCTGCGCCAGCAATGCCGGCGTGAGTATTGCTGCAGGCGTGCCGCAGGCAATGACCTTGCCTTGATGCAACAGCAACAAGCGCTGGCAATAACGTGCCGCGAGATTGAGGTCGTGCAGCACCACTGCAACGCCGGCACCTGCGTTGGCCCTGGCTTGCAGCAGCTCCATGATTTGCAGTTGATGCAGCGGATCAAGAGCGGAGGTCGGTTCGTCGGCCAGGATTACCCGGCTTTCGATCGCGAGCACGCGCGCGAGATTCACCAACAATTTTTCGCCTTCAGACAGCGTTGGAAACAGGCGTTGCTGCAGCGGCAGGATGCCGGTCAGCGTCAGCGCCGCTTCGATGGCAGTACTGTCGCTGGCCTGGTCGCGCCGTTGGCGGTAGGGCAGGCGTCCCAGTGCCACCACCTGGCGTACCGTCAACGGCCAATGCAGTTGCGGACGTTGTTCCAGCCAGGCCAGTGCGCGTGCGCGCTGCCCGGCGCTCAGGTCTGTGAGCGCAGTGCCCTGCAGCAGTACGCTGCCGGTGTGGGCGCTCTGGATACCCGCGAGTGCTTTCAACAGCGTGGATTTGCCCGCCCCATTGGGACCGATCACACCAAGCAATTCGCCAGCGTGCAGTTCAACGTTGATGTCGGTGAGCAGCGCCTTGCCATCAGTATGCACACCGAGGGCCTGGGCCTTGAGCAGGCTGGCAGAGTTTGGGCTGGGCGTATTCATGCCGGCCACTGTCATAAAAAATACTGTCGCTGCTTGAACAGCAGGTACAGGAAGAACGGTCCGCCGAGTGCCGCCGTGATAACACCGAGTTGCAGTTCCTGTTGTCCCGGCAGGTTCTGCACAATGATATCGGCCAGCAACACTGCGCAGGCGCCGCCAGGCAAGCTTAGCCACAGCAAGCGTCCGGGTTGTGACTGTGCCAGTGGCCGGAGCAGATGCGGCACCATCAAGCCCACGAAGCCAATGCTGCCACTGACGGCCACTGCCGCTCCGACGCAACAGGCTACGCCTGGAATCAGCAGTCGTGTCTGGGTTCCGACCGAGAAGCCGAGACTGCTTGCAGTATCTTCGCCCAGGCTCAGTGCATCGAGGAAATGGCGTGCCGACAGCAGCAGCACGCTGCCCACCAGCATGAAAGGCAGCGCGAGCCACACATCACTCATGCTGCGGTTGGCGACCGAGCCCAGCATCCAGTAATAGATTTCCTGCAGCGCGTAGGGATTCGGCGCAAAGTTGAGCGCCAGTGCCGTGAACGAAGATGCCAGCGCACTAATGGCGATGCCTGCAAGAATGATGGTGTGGATGCCGCGATAACGCCAGGTGAGCGCCAGCATCAACAACACCGCAAGTCCTGCACCGACAATCGCCGCCAGTGGCAACAGATACCAGCCCCACTGGCTCAGTCCGAAATACAACACGATTACTGCGCATAGCGCAGAGCTTTGGGAAATGCCGAGAATGTCCGGGCTCGCGAGTGGATTGCGCAAAAGTCCCTGCAAGGCGGCGCCGGAAATCCCGAGGGCTGCGCCAACCAGCGCTGCCAGCAGTGCGCGCGGCAAGCGCAGTTCAAGCAGGATAATCGCATCGATGCTTCCTGTGCCTTGCACGGCATCGCGCAGTGCTGCCCACATGTCGAGTCCGGTCGGGCCGCTGTGCAGATCCAGCAGGAACAGCAGCGGTACGGCCAGCAGGAGTAACACGATCAGTGATTTTGGCTTCATGTCATAGCTGCCTTGCCAATGCTGCATAGGCTTGTACGTAGAGCGGGCTTGCGCATTCGAAATAACGATCCGGCAGTTCAATCACCTGCATGCGCCCTTGCAGTGCTGCCAGTGCCGCATGTTGCAACAATGGATGTGCCAGTTGCTTGTCGAGCCGGGCCGGCGGATTGATGAACAGGAAATCGGGTTCGGCAAGCAGCAAGGCCTCAAGTGAAAGTTGCGCCGGGCCTTGCACCTGCGCGGCGGCGTTGTGCATGCCAAGACTAATGATGAAATCATCTTGCAGGGTATGGCTGCCATAGGTGAAGCCGTTGCTGCTGAAAAATACTGCGGACTTGCCTTGCAGTGCTGCGCGCAGCTGCGCAATGTAAGCCGCAATATCCTGTTGCATGGTGTTCACGATGTGTTGCGCCCGGGGGGTCGCTCCGATACGTGCTGCCACAGAGCCCACTTGGGTATAAATATCGCTCGCGGAATTCGCCACCCCTAAACGCAGTACTTCAATGCCCAGGCGTTCGAGCAGGTTGGTGGCCAGCGTAGCGCTGAATGCGCCACTGAGGACAAGGTCGGGTGCCAGCGGCAATAATTCCTCGGCCTGGCCGTGATTGAGATGCAGGCCATTGGTCTGCGCTGCAACCGGAGAAAAGCCGGGATCTGCCGCCAGATAACTCAGGGAGGCGATGCGAGTGCGCTCGGCGAGCAGAAGCAGCAACTGGTCGCTGCACAGGTTCATGCTGACAATGCGCTGGGGCGCGTCTGCAGCCTGTGCTGCGAGAGACAGGCAAGCAAGCGACGTGGAGGCGATGAACAGGAGCAGGGAAAAGCGTGGCATGCCCGGGATTGTAGTAGCTTCGCCCCAAGGCCGGAAGCAGAGTGTGCATAAAGCAGGAAACGCGTGTGGCGGCAGTTCAATGCGCGGAGATATACCCTTCCCTGATGAGCTGGGCATGGAATTCATCAATGCTCAGGCCCTGTTGCTCGGCCCCCATGCCAAGTAAATCCATCCCGTAGATTGACGTCAGCAGGGCAAGGCGCTGGATGTGGCCGCCGAGCTGCAGCATCCGGTGTACGTCAAGGTCGGTGACAGCGTGGGTTTCTTCACGCGTCAATCCGTAGTTATGGCAGTACGCTTCCGGAAACGCCTTGAAGCGCCTGCGGTTTTCAGATGATTCCAGCGAATGGCACATCCTGTTCAGGGCATTTTCCAGAACTGGCGTGCTGCTATGCACTGTAGGGTTAAAGGTAGTGGGATCTGCCGCTTTCATTCCATCCTCCGGGACGGGATGAATTAAGCATCGAATCAAAACGGCCGGCAATTGCGAAAAGGGTGAGCCTTGATGCAGGTCAATGGGGCTTGTTCAGGGCTTCGGCTGAAGGTGTCAAAAGCCTCACGCGTGATCGTGGCAGATGTGTTCCAGTTTCTCGGGATCCTTGATCACGATCTCGCGACCATCCACGCTGATGACTGCGTCTTTATGCAGGCGGCTGAAGGTACGAGAGACAGTTTCAATGGTCAGGCCGAGGAAGTTGCCGATGTCCATGCGTGACATTGGCAAGCGCAACGCGGTGCGCGACAGGTTGCGACGGCCATAGCGACGGGACAGGCCCAGCAGCAGCGTAGCGATACGGCCTTCGGCATTTTTCTTGCTGAGGGTCAGCATCATCTGGTGATCGGTTTCAATTTGCTTGCCCATCAACTGGAAAAAATGATGCTGCAGGCCAGGGATAACCAATGTCAATTCTTCGAGGCGCTCAAAGGGCATTTCGCACACGGAGGATGTTTCCAGGGCCACCACGTTGCAGCTGTGAATGCTGTTGGCGATTCCGTCGAAGCCGAGCACTTCGCCCGGCAGATAAAACGCGGTTACCTGCTCCACGCCTTCATCGTCGATCAGGTAGGTTTTGATCGAACCGGAGCGCACGGCGTACAGTGATTTGAAATGGTCCCCGGAACGGTACAGATGTTCGCCGGCCTGGATCGGGCGGGTGCGCTGGATAATCTTGTCCAGCTTCTCGATGTCGCGCACATCCATGGCAATTGGCAGGCAAAGCGTTTTCAGATTGCAGTCAAAGCATGAAGTCTTGATGAATCCGTGGTTGCAGGAAGACTGTAGAGTGGTGGTAGCCATTATCTTTTCCGTCACCTTAACTGTTTTGATATTCTAGCCCAGACAGCTATTGCATGCGACCTCTGGTTGTCCGAGGTCGAAGTGCATCCCGTCGCAGGCGAGAATGCCATTATACTGCCGGTGTTCAAATCGGGTGAACACCCTAGCTGTAGCATGTGGGAAAGCTGTATTACGAAAGAAACTTTCCGGTTACCCGGATGTTTGAGTGATGGGGTCTACATGAGATGGGGGGCTACATGAATTGCAGCAACACCTCATTCAGGTATTCCAGCCCCTTGGCGCTGGCTTGCAAGCGTTCAGGATCCTTGCACAGCAAGCCACGCCCGCGTAGATGCTCCAGTTGCGGCTGGATCACGGCCAGCGGCAGCCCGGTATATCCGGTAAAAAGCCGGGTCGGGCACCCCTCACACAAGCGCAGGGCATTCATCATGAATTCGAGCGGCAGTTCTGCCACAGGGATGCTGCGGCATTCTGCCGTGAGCGTGCGAGTAATGTCCAAATAGTGCTGGGGCATGCGGGTTTTGCGCGTGCGGATGATGCGATTCGACTCTGGCAGTGTGATCTTGCCATGTGCTCCGGCGCCAATGCCCAGGTAATCGCCAAACTGCCAGTAATTCAGATTGTGGCGCGAAGCCCGGCCCGGTTGGGCGTAGGCAGACACTTCATAGCGCTGGTAGCCGTGTTGGGACAGCAGTGCGATACCGGCTTCCTGCATGTCTGCGATCGCATCGTCTACCGGAACGGTGGGCGGGCGAGCATGAAATTCGGTATTGGGCTCGATCGTGAGCTGGTACCAGCTGATGTGGGTGGGGGCGCAGTCGATCGCCAGTTGCAGATCGAGGCAGGCAGCGGCAGTGGTTTGGCCGGGCAGCGCAAACATCAGGTCGAGGTTGAAATTGTCGAAGCCGGCATTGCGCGCAAATGCAGCCGCTTGCAGCGCTTCACCACTGTCATGAATGCGCCCGAGGGTCTTCAACTGCTGCGCATCGAAACTCTGCACCCCGATGGAGAGGCGGTTGATGCCGACCTCGCGATAGGCACTGAACTTTTCCAGTTCTGCAGTCCCGGGATTGGCTTCCAGGGTGATTTCAATATCGGGTGCGAACGCGATACGGGCGCCAATTTCGCGTAGCAGGATTTCATAAGCTGCAGCAGTAAACAGGCTGGGAGTACCGCCGCCGATGAAAATGCTCTGCAGTGAGCGGCCTTGCACATACGGCAGATCCAGTTGCAGGTCCTGCAGCAAGCGCTCGACATAAGCGGCTTCCGGCAACTCGCCTTCACGCTGGTGCGAATTGAAATCACAGTAGGGACACTTCCGCACACACCACGGTATGTGGATGTAAAGACTTAGCGGCGGCAGATCAAGGGGTCGGAGTAGTTGATCCCGACCTTCAGATTGCGCAGATTGCGCTTGCGGTGAATCTGCAGGAATCAACTACTCCGACCCCTTGATCTGGGGCCAGCGGGCAAGTAGTTGCTGCAAGGCCTGCGCGCGATGGCTGATCTGGTGCTTGATTGCTGGCGGCAGTTCGGCCGAGGCACAGCGATGCGTGGGGACATAGAACAGCGGATCGTAACCAAAGCCATGGCTGCCGCTTTCTTCCTGCAGGATGAAACCTTCCCAGGTCCCTTGGCACACCAGTGGCATTGGATCTTCCGGAAACC
>JBIIWM010000126.1:0-8216 GCA_044338875.1 Pseudohongiellaceae bacterium
ATCATTGTTGTCTTCCAGGCAGGCGACTTCGAGTAGCTCGTCCTGCAGGCGATCCAGCGGAACCTCTATGGTCCAGGGGCGGGTATACGCAATTGGATCGGTGACCGTGGCCCGGTAAATCAACCTGTCACGGCTCACTGGTGTATAGGTTTCGCGTACCGTTGCCATGTGACTGATCACATCCCCGGCTTCATTGAGCCAAGCCTTGCCATTATAGTTGCGACTGTCCACCACCAGCGTGTCACCCTCCCAGTGCCCCAGCGCATCACCCTGCCATAGCCGCATGTGCTCCGGCAGATGTTCCTTGCGCTGCAAGTCGATCTGGCGCCAGGACATGCGCTCGAACAGTTGTACTACATGATCAGGCGTTTGCACGATCTGGAACGGTGACGGCACATAGTGCGAACGCGGAATCCCCGCGACAAAACAATGTGCCGTGGGATCGTCATACCCGCGGTGGGGAAGAATGCGATCATTGCGCTCGGCGCGCGCCCAGCCTTGGTACGGCAAGACGCCATCTGCAGGATCGACCACTACACCGCGCGCTGGCGGCATCAAGGCACCACCCGCGCTTTTCTCCAAACCATAATTGGCGCCGCCGGCATCGGCCATGTAATAGCCGCCGATATCCGGTGTGCCATCGGGCAGACGGGCGATTTCCGCGCTTGCTTGCGGCAGCGGCAATCCTGAAGTGGCAGTTGCGTCAAACGCGACATTTTCCCCCGGAATTCCTGCGGGATACCAGTTGCGGACATCGGGCTCGAAAGCACCGTTGGCTTCTTCCTTCTCGGCCTGACACTGGTACTCAAGCACACGATCCAGTTCCTGTTGCCGATACAGGTTCATGCTCATCGTCCAGGGCTGGGTATACACCTCGGGGTCATCAACGGTAACGGTATAGGCGATAGTGTCGGCATCAAGCATGCGGAAGCGTTCGGTCAGCACCATGGCGGCACTGTGGAAATTACCCGACCCATCGAGCCAGCTGCGCTCATTGAAATCCTTGACGGTAACGACCAGCTCATCGCCCTCCCAGGCCCCGCGCGAATGACCCATCCAGGATTCGATACCCTCATACAGGGAAGCCGTATCATTGGTATGGATCAGGCGAAACACCTGCTGCCATTCAAACGTCATGGCGACATTTTCAGCGGTCTGGAAAATCTGGAAAGGAAATTCGAGAGTCATGATCCGGGGCACCCCCGGCAGGTAACAATGCGCGAAGGGATCGGTTTGCGCGCGCGTGGCGAAATTCTGCTGTTGCTGTGCGCGTGCCCAGGGCTGGTACGGCAGCTCTCCGCCTGCGACGACACTCATGCCAGCCGGGCGTTCAAACGCAGCGGCATGCGCCAGCAGATCGACGGCGGCACGATTCTGCACACGCCAGATTCCACCCAGATCAGGTTGACCCGTGGCGGTGCGCGGCAGATCCTGAGCTGCGGTCAGCGAGCTGAACACAACGGCAACACTCAATAGAAGACAACGTAACGCCATCAGTTTCCCCTCTGATGAAGACTTGCGTGGAGAATAAAGGTCTAGCCGGCACTTGTGCAACCTGCCAGTACCTGACTCTCCGGATTCAATGCAGTGCAGACTTTGTGCAGTATCAAACTCTACGGCGTCAGGAACCTGCGGGTCAGCCCGGCATAGGCATCAATGCGACGATCACGGAAGTAAGGCCAGATGCGGCGCAGCTTTTCGGTCCGGCTCATATCAAGATCGGTTACCAGATACCCGGAAGTATCGGCGGCGACTTCTGCGATCAGGTCGCCCTGCTGGCCACTGATGAAACTGCCACCCCAGAACTGGATGCCACTGCCCTGCCCGGCCGGATTGGCTTCATGGCCAGTCCGGTTTGCCACCAACACCGGCAGGTGATTGGCGACCGCATGGGAGCGCTGGATCAGTTGCCAGGCCTGTTTCTGTTTTTGCTGCTCTTCAACAGTGTCATCCGGATCCCACCCGATCGCCGTGGGATACAACAGGATATCGGCACCGGCCAACGCCATCAGCCGAGCCGCTTCCGGATACCACTGGTCCCAGCACACCAACACCCCCAGCTTGCCAACACTGGTGGCAATCGGCGAGAAGCCGCTGCTGCCATCACTGAACGTGGCATCGCCCGGTGTGAAATAGAATTTTTCGTAAAACGCCGGATCGTCCGGAATATGCATCTTGCGATAGAAGCCAGCCAGCGAGCCGTCCTTCTCGAAGACCAGGGCTGTATTGTGAAACACGCCCGGCGCACGTTTTTCGAAGATGCCACCGACCAATACCGTGTTGTATTTTTTGGCGAGTGCCGACAAACGCTGCGCGCTCGGGCCATCCAGCGGCTCCGCCAGATCGAACAAGGCAGGATCTTCCACCTGACAGAAATAATGGGTGGTGTGCAGTTCCTGCAACAGCACCAATTGTGGCTGATGCTTCGCACACAGCTCCGCCAGCAGGCGTTCACTTTCTGCGAGGCTTTTGGCTTTGTCAGGCCAGGCTTGTTGTTGAATTACAGCGACGCGCAGAGATTGTTGAGTCATACCCAATTTCCTGAAGTTCCAAATCTTGCATTTTCAAACTCTATCACTGCACTTGAGAGCCGTCATACCGGCAAGGTATGGCGACTGTGCCCTGTGGAAGAACCGCCAGCATTAACGTTTCAAAGTTCCAAGAGGCAACTGCATCGTAGCACAGTGCGGACCACCGTATTGTTTGATCAAGTTGCCTCCGGGCACTGGCACAATCTTCTTGCCCGGGAAACACTGCTGCAGCGTATTCAATGCCCTGGCATCTTCGGCACAACCAAACACCGGCACGATTACGCTGCCGTTCAAAATCAGGAAGTTCACATACGAACCGGGCAAGCGTTTGTCATCTTCGTCAAATTGCGCTTGGGGCAGCTCCAACGGAAACAGCTGGTAGGGCGAACCATCCGGCTGCCGCAAGTCTCGCACCTGTTCTGCCATTTTGCGCAAAGGCTCGAAATGCACATCCTCGCGGCGTGAACACGCCGCATAAGCCAGCGTGTCAGCACTGCAGAAGCGCACCAGATTGTCGATGTGACTGTCGGTATCATCACCGAGCAAGGCACCTTCACTGATCCACAGTACGCGTTCCAGTCCCAGCTGTTCCAATACGAATTTTTCGACTTCCGCGCGCTGATAATCCTGGTTGCGGTTGCTGTCGAGCAAGCAATGGGTCGTCGTCAACAGCGTGCCACGACCATCGGTTTCGATGCTGCCACCCTCCAGTTCGTAGTCCACTGTCTGCAACGGCGCCTGCAACATGACAGCCAGCTGCTGGTTAATCTGGTTATCGAGCGCAGCATCATATTTGTCACCCCAGCCCTGGAACTGGAAATCGAGCATGCGGAGTGCGTTGACGCTGCCCGCTTCATCACTGAGGGTGATCGGGCCGTAATCGCGGCACCAGGTATCGTTGTAGGGCGCAATGACAAAGCGCGGCGCATGTACGCAGCGCTTGTCCAACTGCGCTTCGATCAAGGCCTTGTGTCCAGCATCCTGGCACAGGATCAGCGGCGTCACTTCGGTCGAGATGGCTGCGGCCAGCGCCACATAGTCGTTCTGGATCGCATCCAGCCAAGGCGCCCAGTCGGTGCTCGCGTGTGGCCAGGCCAGCAGGACGGCTTCTTGTGTGGCCCATTCGGGCAGCATGCTTGCTTTGGTGGTCATGGTTTCAATTCTTGAGTCAAAAAAGGCGGCAAGGATAGCGGAAAGCCATCCCGCAGGACATCCATCAGGGAATCAGCACAATACTGCCGGTGGTTTTGCGTTCCGCCAGATCCCGGTGAGCCTGTGCCGCCTCGGCCAGCGGATAGCGCTGGTTCACCGCTATCTTCACCTTGCCCTGTTTCACCACGCGGAACAGCTCCGCTGCCACCTTGTGCAGTTCCTGCGGCGTGCGCACGAAATCAAACAGGGTAGGACGGGTCATGAACAGCGACCCTTTCTGCGCCAACAGGGCTGGACTGAACGCTGGTACCGGACCTGATGCGTTGCCATAGCTGACAAACAGCCCAAACCGGTGCAGGCAATCGAGCGAAGCCGGAAAGGTGGCCGCACCAACGGAGTCATATACCACTGGTAACATCTCCCCCTTGGTGATGCGCTTCACTTCCTTCACGAAGTCCTTGCGCTGGTTGTTGATGACATAATCACAGCCATTGGCGCGCGCCAGCTTCGCTTTCGCATCAGTGCTGACAGTCCCGATCACCGTGGCGCCCAGCGACTTGGCCCATTGGCACAGGATCAGGCCAACACCGCCTGCCGCTGCATGCACCAGGATGGTGTCGTCCTTGCCTGCGCGATAGACCTGACGCAACAAGTATTGGGCAGTCATGCCTTTCAGCATCATGGCAGCGGCAGTCTCATCGGATATACCGCGCGGAACCTTGACCAGTTTGTCGGCCTTCACATTGGCCAACTCGGCGTAGGCGCCGTTCCCGGCTGTCGCCGTTGCTACGCGATCACCGATCTCAAAGCCAGTAACATCCTTGCCGATAGCCACGACTTCACCGCACAGTTCGCCACCTGGGATGAAGGGCAGTGGAACCGGATACAAACCGCTGCGCTGGTAGATGTCGATGAAGTTGACACCGATGGCCTTCACTGCCACCTGCACCGCGTCCCTTGCCGGTTTGCCGACTTTCACATCCACCCACTGCAATACGTCGGGACCACCGGTGCGGCTTGCCAGAATTGCCTTGCTCATAGCGTTTCACTCCAGAATTGATTGGGTCATTCTATCCTGCCTTTGTTACCATGTACGCAGCCCAGGAATACAGGCCGTCATGTCCGAACCCGCTGCAGACACCATAAAAGAAACTTCAGCAGAATCCGCTGCCACTGCGCCAGCGAAAGCAACCACACGCCTGCGTTTCCGTCTGCTTAGCACGCTCGAGCACTCCCAAAAAGAAGCGGTGGCTTCTGCCACCATGACCTCCACCTGTGACAACTTCATGAATGCCTTTGCGTTGCACCTGGGCGCCAGCAACGTCCAGATGGGTTTCCTTACCGGTATTCCGCAGTTACTGGGTTCGTTCATGCAACTGGCCTCGGTGTGGCTGGGTTCCTATCTCTCGCGCCGCCGCATCGTTCTGGTGTCCGCCATCGCGCAAACGCTGCTGATGTTCATGTTTGCCACGCTTGCTGCCTTGCAGCGGCCGGGTCTTGTGCAAAGCCTCATCATGCTGGTGATGCTGTACCACGCCACGTCCAACCTGATCCAACCGCAATGGCGCGCCTGGATGGGCAGCCTGGTCCCGCAAAAGCAGCGTGGTACCTTTTTTGCTTCCAGGACCAAATTGACCATCGCCACGTCACTCGGCATGTTCCTGGTTGGCGGGCTGCTGTTGTCACTTAGCGACAGGTATTCCGCCGCCTGGATCGGCTTTTTCTTCCTGTTTTTCATCTCGGCCATCGGCCGCGCCTTCTCCTGCTATTTCCTGTGGAGCATGCACGATCCACTGCCGGTCACCGTCGAGAACCACAGCAAACTCTTCTTCGCCACGCTCGGCCTGATCAAAAAATCGATGTCCGACACCACCTTCAGGAATTATTCGTTTTTCGTCGCCGGCATGCAGGGTGCCGTGGCCATCTCGGGTCCCTTTTTCGCGGTGTACATGCTGCAAGAACTGCACTACACCTATTTCGAATACAGCATCAACCTGATGGCTTCGATCGCTACCCAGTTTGCGATGCTGCGTTACTGGGGCAAGTTAAGTGACCGCCATGGTAATCGGCTCATCATGCTGCTGTGCAGTGCGGCAATTCCCGTGATCCCGTTCCTGTGGCTGTTTTCCGCAAATTATTACTGGCTGCTGGTGGCCCAGATGGTGTCGGGACTGGCCTGGAGCGGCTTCAACCTCACTACCGCCAACTACCTTTACGACATCCGTCCCCATCACACCGACTTTGCCACATATGCCGCTACCCAGGCCGGCATCACGGCAGTACTGGTTTTCGCCGGCAGTATCGTTGGGGGTTATCTTGCGCACATAGCGCCTGCCCTCAACGACTTCCTGCCGGTTTCGCTGGGCTCTGCACTCTTTATCGTCTACATCTTCAGCGGGGTACTGCGCACCACGGTGCTGCTCTGGTTCATTCCGCGTGCCGAGGAACCCCATATTCGTACCCGTCCCCAATACTTGCAGATCATCTATCGCATTGCCCGCTACAACTCGATCTCCGGGGTAGTACTGGATTGGCTTACGGTGACGGAAAGGGACAAGGACAACGAACCGGACCAGTAACTGCAGTCACTGATCCTTCTCGGGCTTTTATGCGTATCAAGCAGACACGCCACCAGCTCCAATACCGATGCCTCGATGAGCAAGCTGCGCAACATTCCCTACTGGATCCTCAATCTGGTGCTGTTCAAGGGCACCTGGCTCTTGCTGGTGCTCGGGCAAAATGAGGCACTCCCCTATGCAATAGTGTTGCAAGGCCTCAGCTTGTGGCTGCGCCCCGCCCGTGGCGGGTATTTCCCGCAAGTGATGCTGGTAGCCTTGTTCGGCATCCTGCTTGACTACATGCTCAGCCTGACAGGTGTATTTGTCTTCCCAGGCAACACTTTCCCGGCCTGGCTTGCCCTGCTATGGCTAGCTTTTGCGCTTGCCCTGGGTGAAGGGTTTGTCTTTCTGCACAAATTACGCCTGCCGTTTGTCGCCATATTCGGCCTGCTGTTTGGACCGCTGGGCTACTGGGTTGGATACCGAGCGGATGCCGTGGACTTTTCAATGCCCATGACCAGTACCTTGCTGTTGCTGTCGATACTTTGGGCTTTGCTCTTGCCTGGCGCACTACTGGCCTTGAGACAGCCCTTGAGTCCAAAAGCCGCAACGCTGGTTGTTCTTGCAGTGCTCATGATTACCCCGGTCGTGGCGACAGCTCCCGCCAAGGCCGACACTCCCGGGGACGAACTGCGATTGATCGGCCAGGCGAAAATCAGCTTTTTCCTTCGACCTGTCTATGAAGCCTACTTGTTTGCCCAAAACCGGAATGCAGATTTCCCGCTGGAAGGCCCGTTCAAGTTGTCGCTGCATTACCGGCTCGACATCACCGGCCGGCAGCTGCTGCGTGAAACCTTGCGCCAGTGGGAAGCGCAACGGCTCCAACCCGCTCAGGAGTGGCTGGCACTGTTGCAACATAGTCTCCCGGATATAAAAAGTGGCGACAGCCTGGCGCTTGAAACCAGTGAAGGGCAGCCCGCCCGCCTGCTCTTCAATGATGTGCCCATCGCGACGATCGACGACCCCGAATTCGTAATCGCCTTTTCCGGCATCTGGCTGGCCGAGAACTCCACAAGACCTGACCTGCGCAAACAATTACTGGGACTGACCCGATGAAACATTACCTGCTGTTGCTCCTGAGCCTTGCGCTTGCGTCCTGTGGCGCAATTGATGTGAATGACTACGCCGAGACTGCGCCGGCACTTGATTTGCGCACGTTTCTCTCCGGCGACCTGAAAGCGTATGGCATGCTGCAGGATCGCTCTGGTCGCATGACGCGTCGTTTTACTGCGACCATGCAAGGCACCTGGGATGGTGAGCGCGGCGTGTTGGTCGAACAGTTCGAGTTTGATGATGGCGAGCTCCAGGAACGCATCTGGCACTTGCAACACGATGGCCAAGGTCGTTACACCGGCACGGCAGGTGACGTGGTGGGTACCGCTACCGGCTCTACCGGTGGCTCCGTATTCAACTGGAATTACCAACTGAATGTGCCTTGGCGCGAGGACAGCATCACCGTAGCCCTGGATGACTGGCTCTATCTTGTGGATGAACGCCATCTGCTGAATCGCACCACCCTCACCAAGTTCGGATTCAAGGTAGGCGAGCTCACGCTTGTAATCGAAAAACTCTGACAGACGCAAAAACCTTGCCCTGCTAAGATAGGGGACAATCTTTATTGCAAAAGCAGCCGCCTCCCATGAGTTCATCCACCGCACAGACTTCCGTCAAGCTGGAAGTCTTTATCGATTTCATCTGTCCCTGGTGTTATCTCGCCCACGGTGTCGTCGAAAAACTGCAGCAAAAACATTCCCTGGACATCACCTGGTCGCCATTCCCGCTGCATCCGGATACACCGCAGGAAGGCATGTTATTGAGTGACTTGTTCCGTGGCGCGAACATCGCTGCGATGCACCAGCGCTTGTACGCACTGATGGATGAGCTGGGGCTGGAGCACAAGGAGCGCGAACGCCTG
>JBIIWM010000127.1:0-8208 GCA_044338875.1 Pseudohongiellaceae bacterium
ACCCCATCAACGGGGAACGCAATCTCGCCAACAACACGCGCGCCAGTGTCGTCGATGTGCCCGAAGGCAAATACCGCATCCTCTATGTCGAGGGCGAGCCGCGCTGGGAATACAAGTTCCTGCAGCGGGCGCTGGCCGATGACCCGAGCATCCAGCTCTCCACCCTGCTCAAGGTCACGCCGAACAAATTCTATCGCCAGGGCATCGACGCGCCGGAACAACTCGAAAACGGTTTCCCCACCGAGCGACACGAACTGTTCGCTTACGACGCCTTGATCATCGGCAGCATGAACGTCGCCGAGTTCACGGCGGAGCAACAGGACATGATCCGCGACTTCGTGAGCGTGCGCGGGGGCTCTCTGTTGATGATTGCAGGCCTCAACGGCCTCGGCCTTGGTGGCTGGGGTGAATCCGTGGTGCATGAAGTACTGCCCTCACGCCTGTCGGTGCAAGAAGCCGACTTCGTGCGCGTACAAGTGCCGGTGGTGCTGACCGAGAGCGGCCGTAACGAACCCATGCTGAAATTCAGCGACAGTGACATCGACAACGCGCAGCTGTGGTCGGAACTGCCTGCCGTGGCCGACTATCAAAAGCTCGGCCCCTTGCGCCCTGCCGCCACCACGCTGCTGGAAGTGAATGTCGACGGCAACAACCTGCCCTTGCTGGTCAGCCAGCCGTATGGCCGTGGCCACAGCTTCATTCTCGCTACCGGTGGCACCTGGCGCTGGCAAATGAGCTTGCCGCTGGAGGACCTGCGTCATGAAACCTTCTGGCGCCAGCTTGCGCGCAACCTGGTTGCCGCCTCACCGCGTCCGTTTGACCTGAGCGCCACTGTCGAGAACGAAAATATCGTGGTGCGCGCCGACGTGCGTGATCCCGATGATGATGCCAACCAGGGCCTGGCGATCACCGCCGTGGTGTCGTCCGATTCAGGCGAACTGCTCAATCTGGATTTGTTGCCTGCGGCTGGCCAGGCCGGGGTCTATCAAGCCAGCTTCACTCCGGCCGGCAACGGGCTCTACAGCATCGAAGCCATTACGCGCAAAGGCGAGGACCTGGTCAGCGCCGTACGCACTGCCACCCGCTTTGACCAGGGCCAGGAGGCCTACAACATTCGCCAGAACCGCGCGCTGCTCGAACGCATCAGCGCCAGCACCGGCGGCAAGTACTGGACACCGGAACAGTTCGACGAACTCAGCCAGGCGATCAGCTATTCCACGGCCGGCATCACCGAACAACAAATCAACTATCTGTGGGATGCCCCGTTCTTCTTTATCTTGCTGTTGCTGCTCAAGACCGCGGAATGGTTGCTGCGGCGCTGGTGGAAGGTGATCTGATGAAACCACGGATGCGCAAACCAACGTTGCCGAACTTGTACCTGGGCTTGAGCCTGGCGCTCGCGCTGTTGCCTGCGTGCGCGCAAGCCGAACTGTACATCACGATCGTGCAGGGACTCGGCGGCGAAACCGTATACGAAGACCAGTTCGACGAACAACGCAACAAGATCGAAGCGGCCTCGCGCACACTGACGGCGACCGACAAAGTGTCCAGCTTTTCTGGCGAAGGTGCGACCCGCGCCGCAGTGCTGGAACATTTCAGGCAACTCAACAGCCGCATGACCGCCGACGATCGGGCCGTGATTTATCTGATCGGCCACGGCAGCTACGATGGCTTCGACTACAAGTTCAACATCAGCGGCCCCGATCTGGCAGCGACCGACGTCAAGCAAATTCTGGACGCGCTGCCCGGCCGCAATCACCTGCTGCTCAATACCTCCAGCACCAGTGGCGCGCTGATCGAAGCCATTACTGGCGAACCGGCGCCACGCGACGATGCCGCAGATACCGCCGCTGCCGGGGCGCCCGGCAAATACCTGCTGATCGCGGCGACTCGCAATGGCAACGAACGCAATGCCACCCATTTTGGCCAGTACTTTGCTGAAGCCCTTGGCAGCGAAGCAGCCGATCTCAACAAGAACAACAACATCAGTGTGCAGGAAGCGTTCGACTTCGCCGCCCGGGAAGTAGCGACGTATTTTGAAGAGGGCGGCAAGCTCGCCACCGAGCATCCGCAATTACGCGGCGAAGGGGCGGCCCAGTTCAGCCTCGCGCGCCTTGACGAGATCGAGCAGAATCCAAGCAGTGCAGATCCACAGCTTGATGAATTGCAGCAACAACGCCTTGCAGTTGAAACCCAAATCGAGGAACTGCAATTACGTCGCAACGAAATGACCAATACCGCCTACATCGAACAGCTGCAAACGCTGATCCTGCGTTCCGCTGAATTGTCGGAGCGTATTGATGCCGAGCGTGCCGGCAGCGCCGAAACACCCACAAGCACCAACGGAAACGACCGATTTTGAACAGCCAGATGCCAGCCCTGTGCAAGGCCCTGTACCCGGCACGTTTGCTGGGCGGCCTGCTGTGTGCGACGCTGGCAGCAACCTGCGCAAGCACACTGCAAGCACGTGAGCAGCTGTACGGCATCTACGATTCCGTTGAGTTGTTGAACTGCGAAACCGGGTTCTGGAGCGGCCAGCTCAGTACTGCTGACGCCTGCTATCGTGGTTTGCTGGCCAGTACGCAGCCGGCTGCGATAAAAGCGGAAGCCTTGTGGGCGCTGGGTGATATCCAGGCTGCCAACAGCATGTTCCAGCAGGCCACGACCGCAGCTCCCGCAGATGCCGTGGCCCGTATCCGCTGGGGCGAACTCTTCATGCAAACCTACCAGTACCAGGAAGCCTTCAACCTGTTCGAAGAAGCGCTCGCGCTGGAAGCCGACAATGCCTGGGCCCATCTGGGTGCCGCGCGCGCACTGCAGCAAGGTGGCGATTCTGATGCCGTAGCCGACCACATGGCTGCCGTAGACAGTGGCCTCGCTCCGCCCGGCGTGCAACTGCGCGCCCTGATCATGCTGGTCCGTACCTCGCTGGAGCAGGATCAACACGAGCGCGCGCAGGAAACACTTGAGGAAGCCTTTGAACTCGCACGCGACAATGAACTGTCGTTACTCGAGCTGCATGCACTGCAGGCCGCACAAGCCTTCATGCGCTTGCAGCCGCATCAGGACTTTATTGACGCAGCCCTCGCACTAAATCCAGCCTACGGCGATGCCTATGCGATCCCCGGTTACTTTGCGAGCATTACGCGGCGTTATCGCGAAGCAGGCGAGTTCTATCAAAAAGCCGTGGCGGTACAACCGGATCACTGGGAAGCACATCTCGAACTCGGCCAAAACCATCTGCGCCTGAATCAGGTGACACAGGCACACGATCATGTCCGCACATCCTATGCCGGCGACGCCTTCAATCCGAAAGCCGTAAACCTGCTGCGGCTGCTCGATACCTTTATTGAAGACATGGAAGTGCTCAACTATCCCGATCCGCCGCAGGGACCATTCCCGACCCTTGAGCTGCGCCTGGACAAGGATGAAACCGGCGTGCTGCAGGACTATGCGCGTGATCTCTCCGAACGCAGCATTGCGCTGTACAGTGAACGTTATCGCTTCACGCCGAAGGCGCCCATCATCGTGGAGATCTTTCCCAACCATGAAGACTTCGTCGTGCGTTCCATCGGCATGCCGGGGGTAGGCATTCTCGGGGTGACCTTCGGCTATCTGTTCGCGATGGATTCACCCTCTGCGCATCCGCAAGGCGAGAGTTATCACTGGGGCACTACCCTGTGGCACGAGATGGCGCACGTGTTCACGCTCGAAGCAACCGATCACCTGATACCGCGCTGGTATAGCGAAGGCATCTCGGTATTCGAGGAATGGCGCACCGGCCCGATTCCCGGCCGCAAGATTCCGCTCAACGTGTTGCAGGCGATGGCCGAAGACAAATTCCTCCCCATCGCCAAACTCGACGATGGCTTCATGCGTCCAAGCTATGAAGACCAGGTGATCGTGTCGTACATGCAAGCGGGCCTGGCATTCGAGTTCATCGACCTGGAATACGGCTTCGACAAGATTGTCGACATCCTCTACCAGTTCAGGGAAGGCATCAGTGCGGTGGACGCCATCGAAAAATCGCTCGTTATCAGCGTCGACGATTTCGACAAGCACTTCAAACAGTTCATCACCATTGAATACGGCGAGATGCTTGGCCAAATGCCACTGTGGCAACAAGACCACAAGGCCAGCTTCGCAGCACTGGAAGCCGAGAACTGGCAGGAAGCAATTGCGGCGGCCGAACGCGCCAATTTCGTCTACCCGGATTATGTGGAAGTAGACAGTCCCTACATCGCGATGGCACGCGCCTATGCCCGCCTCGACGACAAGGACAACGAATTCAAGACGCTGGAAACCTTCTGGAAGAAAGGCGGCTATGCGCCGCGTGCGCTGATGGCACTGGCTGCCGATTACAGGGAGCGCGGCGACAAGGAGTCGGCATTGCAGGTGCTCAACGATGTGATCTGGGCCGACCCCTTCATGGAAGAAGTGCATGTTGAGCTGGGCGATCTTTATCTTGAACAAGGCGCTACCGCCAAGGCGCTGCGTGAATACCAGGTATTGCTGGCGCTCGATCCCATCGACAAGGCCGCCGCCAACCTGAAGCTTGCGACCGCCTACAACACGCTGGGCGACCACGACAAGACCATGGAATACCTGATGACGGCGCTCGACATCGCGCCGCAATACCGGCCCGCTCAAATGTTGCTGCTGGAATTGAACCGCGCACAGGGCAGCGCAGGGGATACGGAAGACACACCGGCAAACTGACCATCAAACCAAAATTCAAGAACCAACAGGGCAGGAAGTGATTATGACTGATGCAGCACAACAGATCGGCTCCGACGAAACCCGCGAGTTAGTAGGCCGCTTTGCCGCAGCCACCAGCAAGATTCGCGAACAGGTGCGCGGCACTATCGTTGGCCAGGATGACGTAGTGGACAATCTGCTGGTCACGCTCTTTGTTGGCGGCCACTGTCTTATCACCGGCATGCCCGGTACCGCAAAGACCTTGCTGGTGCATACGCTGGCCACTGCGCTCGGCCTCGATTTCAAGCGCATCCAGTTCACCCCCGACCTGATGCCGACCGACATCACCGGCACCGACATGGTGGAAGAAAACCAGAGTACCGGCAAACGCGAATGGCGCTTCATTCCGGGACCGGTGTTCACCAACGTACTGCTCGCCGACGAAATCAACCGTACACCCCCGAAGACGCAAGCCGCCTTGCTCGAAGCAATGCAGGAAAAAACCGTTACCGTGCGTGGCAACATGCACAAGCTCGACAAGCCCTTCTTCGTGCTGGCCACGCAGAACCCGATTGAACTTGAAGGCACCTATCCCCTGCCGGAAGCCCAGCTCGACCGCTTCCTGTTCAACGTGCTGCTCGATTACCTTTCTGCGGATGAAGAAGTCAAAGTGATCGAACGCTTCACCACGCGCGTGGACTTGCCGGCAGTGGAAGCGTGCACCTCGGCTGAAGAGATCGTGAAGTTCCAGGCCCTGGTGCGCCAGGTGCCGATCTCCAGCACACTCAACCGCTATGCAGTCGACATCGTGCGTGCCACGCGTCCTTCTGATCCGCTGGCACCCGACATCATCCGCAAGTACGTCAACTTCGGTTCGTCGATTCGTGCCACGATGAACCTGGTACTGGCGGCGAAAGCGCGCGCGTTGATGGAAGGCCGCTACCACGTGACTGCCGATGATTTGCGCAAGCTCGCCCATCCGATCCTGCGCCATCGTGTATTGCCGAATTACTACGCAGAATCCGACAGCGTAACGGTTGACCAGATCCTCAGCCAGATGCTCGACAATCTGCCGCAGCCGCAGGAGAGCGTCTGAAAAAAATGGAGACAGACCACAATTTTCCGGACACTTTTGCAGCGGCGAGTCTTGTACTCGCCCCTCTCTGACCGAGAACTGAAGGCAACATGGCTACCACTGCAGCTAAACGCCCACCGCTGACCTTGCTCGACCCGAAGGTGCTTGCCAGCCTGTCCAATCTGGAGCTGGTGGCCAAGGCCGTGGTGGAAGGGTTTGTGATCGGTCTGCACCGTTCACCGAAATTCGGCTTCAGCCAGGAGTTCGTCGAGTATCGTGCGTACGGCGAAGGCGACGATCCGCGCTACATCGACTGGAACGTGTATGCCCGCACCGACAAGACCTATATCAAGCGCTTCCTTGGTGAAACCAACTCGCACCTGATGATCATGCTCGATGCCAGCGCCTCGATGGGCTTCTCCAGCACCGGTGTCAGCAAACTGCAGTTCGGCAAATACCTGGGCGCTTCGCTCGCCTACATGTCGTCACGCCAGCATGATGCCGTGGGCGCGATGGTCTTTGCAGAGGAAGTGCTGGACTATCGTCCACCGATGAGTCGCAGCGGTTCGTTGCAGGGCGTCATCCATACCCTCGACAAGGCGCAGCCCGAACAAGGCACGCAAATGAACAAGCCGATGACGCGCTTCCGCGAACATATCAAGCGCCGAGGACTGGTGGCGGTGATCTCGGACTTCTATTGCGACGTGCAGGAATTGATGGACAACGTGCGACCACTCGCGGTGCAAGGCCAGGACGTGATTCTGTTCCACCTGCTCGACCCGGACGAACTGAATCCGCATATCAAGGAAAGCACCTTGTATGAAGACATGGAAACCGGGCATTCCATCGAGGTGTCACCGCTGTTCATGAACCAGGAATACCGCGCACGCATCGAAGCGCACATCGCGGCAATTCGGGAAGCTTCCAGCGGCATGAATGCCGACCATGTGCTGATCAACACCGGAGAGCCGCTCGACAAAGCGCTGCACAGTTATTTGACCTTCCGGGAGAAACGCGGATGAATCCAGTGGTATGCCAATGTTGATGACACCACTTTTCTTGTTGGGTTTCCTGGGCCTCGCGCTGCCCTGGTGGCTGCATCGCCTGGAAACGCAAACGACCGAGCGCGAGAAATTCGCGACCACGCGCTTCCTTGAAGCCTCGAAGAAACGCATCCACATCCAGCGCAAACTCAAATACCTGCTGCTGATGGCGCTGCGCATGGCGTTCCTCGCGCTGTTGGCATTTGCGTTCGCACGCCCGGTGCTGTTCGACATCGACAGCTTCACTGCCAGTGAAGATACCACCCATCATGTGCTGGTGCTGGACACCTCGTTCTCGATGCACGAAGGCGACAAGCTGGCGACCGCGCAACAAATCGCCACCACCATTCTCAACAAAATGGGCAGCGACGACATTGCTTCTGTCTACAGTGCCAGCACCGGCGTCAACACGCTGGCCGAACCCAGCGCCGATACGGCGGAACTGCTTGCGCTGATCGGCAGCGTGGAAGCCGACAAGGGCAGGCTGGATCTGGGCACCATGGTCTCCAACCTCAACGGCCTGATCGAGGAGAGCCCGGGCAACATCGTGCTGCACGTGATCAGCGACTTCCAGCAAACCAGCCAGGCCCTGCGCTTTGCCGACATGATTCCGGATGTGATCAACGACCGTCCGGTTACGCTCGACATCCAGCAGGTGGTTACCGGCAACCGCGCCAACGACACGATCGAAACCGTGGTGGTCGAAAACCGCAACAGTGTCATCGCCAGCGTGCGCAGTTTCAATGTCGCGGCCGATAGCACTGAAGCCAGGCAAGTCGAGCTGAGCATCAACGGCGTGGCGCAACAACAACTGCCGCTCAGCGTGACTGCCAGCGGTGTGCAGTTGGTGGAATTCCGTGACGTGGCGTTTGCCGAAGGTGACAACAAGGTCGACATCCGCCTTACACCCAACGATGGCTTCCCCGACGATGATCTGCGCCATACCGTATTCGACAATGCGCCACCGGCACCCGTGCTGCTGTTGACCGAAGACACGGCTTCGCTGGGAGTAACCTATATCACGGCTGCCCTGGAAACAGCGCCACGCGGATATGTGGTAGAACCTGTGAACATCGCCGACTTCGATGCCCGAGTGATGCAGCGTTATCCCTGGCTGATCGTCGAAGATCTCGGCAGCGCCACCAGCGGACTCGAAGCCGCGCTGCGCGACTATATCAATGGCGGTGGCTCCGTGCTCGCCGCCGCCGGTCCACGCACCACTGCACTGGACACTCTGCCGGTACTCGGCAACCCGATTGGCACGGCGCAGCTGGGTCCCAACGGCCGCCCGCTGACACTGCAGATCACGCGCATTGATACCTCGCATCCGGTCTTGAGTGAAAGCAGTGGCTGGTCCAGCGTGAACGTACGCACAGTGCCCGTGGCAGCCAG
>JBIIWM010000128.1:0-8167 GCA_044338875.1 Pseudohongiellaceae bacterium
GAGCCGAGATAACCGAAGCCGGCGCCGCGCGTGAGCAGGTCGATGTCCAGCCCGTGCTTGGCCGCGTAATAGGTAATGGGCAGGCCGGTGATGAAGATCACCGCACTCACTGTCAGCATCGCCCACAGGAAATTGGTGAAGCCGTAACTCAGGGTCACGGAAGCCGCGATCGCCTCCAGTGCGAGAAATGCGGTGGCGCCCAGGGCTGTCAGCGCAACGTGGGAAATGCTCCAGCGTCTCGCCTTCTTCGCCGTAAAGCGCAGCGCATAATCTTCGAGCGTTTGGTTGCCGACCCAGATGTTGTATTCCCGGCGGACACGAAAAATCTGTTGGGTCGGGCGCATGAATGGCGTTGGTCTGCTTTGATGGGAAGCGGGTATAACAAGTAATGCAATCGCTGTTCCAATTCGCACGGCCGATCACCGCAACGCCAACGTATTGATTGCACTATGCAAGCGCTACGATGCTAACAGGCGCTGGCATGCAGCCTAGTGGTCAAATGACGTATATGAGTGCGGTGTGCACTGTGAGAGTGCGGATTGAGAGTGCAGAGAGTGCGGATTGAGAGTGCAGAGAGTGCGGATTGAGAGTACAGAGAGTGCGGATCGAAAGTGCAATGTGAAGGAGCGCACAACTGCGGAACAATCGAATTGCCGGCTCAGTTATAGAGGAACGGCACGCGCGCAGAGATGCTGCAAGTCAGGTTGTACGAAATGACACCAGTATGTGCGGCTACCTCATCAATGGATACAGTATCACCCCACAGCGTTACTGCATCGCCCAGCTGTGCTTCGGGAATTTCGCTGAGGTCAACGGTGAGCATGTCCATCGACACGCGTCCCACGGTGCAACTGCGCTTGCCGCAGATCTCCACCGGGGCGCCATTGGGCGTGTGGCTCGGATAGCCGTCGGCATAGCCAATGCTGGCAATGCCGATACGCATGGGCTTGGGACACACGAACTGCGAGTTGTAGCCGATATTGTGGCCAGTCGCGAAATTCTCGATGCTGATCAGGCGTGCCTGCAGTGTCATGACTGCCTGCAAGCCGAACTTTTCCCGGCGCCGCCCGACATCGGACCAGCCAAACGGCGAGCTGCCGTACAACATGATGCCGGGACGCACCCAGGTGCTGTGGGTTTCTATGTCCAGCAACAAGCCGGACGAGGACGGAATACTGGTGGCGGGCGCGAGGTCGCGCAGACTGGCTTCAATCTGGCGGAAGCACTGCAACTGGGTGTTGTTCAAAGCGGAGTCGGGCAGGCTGGCATTGGCCAGGTGCGTCATCATGATGACAGTTCCAGCCCAGGGTTTGGCCTCCAGCGCCCGGTAACATGCCGCATATTCTGACGGTGCAATGCCGAGGCGTCCCATCCCGCTCTGCAACTTGAGCCAGAACGTGAGCGGTTGCCGCGGCGGCTTGCGATCAAATTCGCTTTCCAGCCACTGCAAATCCTGGAGCCGGTGGATGACCACCTGAAAGCCGCCGGCACCCACGCGCGCGACATCATCGATGCTGATGAGTCCCTGCAGGATCAGGATGTCCTTGTGGGTACCGGCAGCGCGCAGGCGTTCGGCTTCATGGATGTCGGTGACGCCGTACATGTCGGCGGCTTCCAGTGCCTCTGCCACCGGCACGAGGCCGTGGCCATAGGCATTGGCCTTGATGACAGCGAGCAGCTTGCCGCCCTTTTTGGTGGTGTGCGCATGCGCGCGTGCCACCGCAAGATTGTGCTGAAGCGCGCGCCGGTTGATGCTGGCACAAACGCGGTGCAACACGGCTTATTCCCCGCCCCAGTGGCCGCCGGGAGCGCCGCCGCTCATCGGCATGTAATTCTGGAAGCGTGTGTGCTTGCCGATGAAGCTCAGGTTCACGGTGCCAATGGGGCCGTTACGCTGCTTGGCGATGATGATCTCGGCAACGCCTTTGGTCTCGGGCTTGTCGGGTTCGTACACTTCATGCCGGTACACGAACATGATGATGTCGGCGTCCTGCTCGATCGCTCCGGATTCGCGCAAGTCGCTCATCACCGGGCGCTTGTTGGGACGCTGCTCCAGGCTGCGGTTGAGCTGCGAGAGAGCAACCACCGGGCAGTCGAATTCACGCGCCATCAATTTCAGCGAGCGCGAGATTTCGGAGATTTCGCCGGTGCGGTTTTCGCTGGTGCCCTTGATCTGCATCAGCTGCAAATAGTCGACCATGATCATGCCGAGCTGCCCGTGTTCACGCGCGACGCGCCGGGCGCGAGCGCGCATGTCGCTCGGGCTGAGACCGGAGGTATCGTCGATGAAGAGCGGACGGTTGCGCAATTTTGCCACTGCCATGCTCAGACGATCCCAGTCGTCGTTTTCGAGCTTGCCGTTGCGCATGTGGGTCTGGTCGATCTTGCCGATCGATGAAAGCATCCTGATGATAAGGCTGTCGGCCGGCATCTCGAGGCTGAACACCAGTACCGGTTTTTCGCTGTGCAGCACGGCATGTTCCACCATGTTCATCGCGAACGAGGTTTTGCCCATCGAGGGGCGGCCGGCCACGATGATCAGGTCGGATTGCTGCATGCCGGAGGTCATCTCATCCAGGTCCTTGAAACCGGTAGAGATGCCAGTGATGCTGCCCTTGGATTCGAACAGCTTCTCGATGCGCTCGACCGCGGATTTCAGGATCGGGGTGACTGATTGGGGTCCGCCATCGCTGGGACGTTCATCGGCGATGCGATACACCGCTTGTTCGGCGGCATCCAGCAGCTCGGCGCTGTCGCGTCCATCAGGGTTGTAGCCGCTGTCGGCAATGCCATGCGCGGTAGAGATGAGCTTACGCAGGATCGCGCGCTCCTTGATGATGCCGGCATAGGCGCCAATGTTGGAAGCAGTATGGGTACTGTTCACCAGCTCGCTGAGGTAGTCCACGCCACCGGCATCCTTGAGCTGGTTGGTGCTGAGCAGGGTTTCACTCAGCGTGATCACGTCGATGGGCTTGCTGTTGCCGGCCTGTTGCACCATGGCTTCAAAGATTAGCCGGTGCTCCTTGCGGTAAAAATCACCCGGCAGCAGGATTTCGCTGACTGCGTCCCAGCGGCTGTCATCCAGCATCAGCGCGCCCAGCACGGCTTGTTCGGCCTCGATCGAATGGGGGGGAACCTTCAGCGCTGTGATGCGGTCGGGATTGGCTTGTTCGGACATGGGAACCGGTCGGACTGATCAGTGAAACAGGGAGATGAGTTTACCCACAAAGGAGCCCAGCGTCAGCCTGCTTTGACAGATCTCCGCCGGGCGGGGCCTGGAGACGGGCCAGCAGCGTGTCTGTGCTAATCACAATTACCTGTTTTCAAACTCTTTATGCTACGTTAACGCCTCGTTAAAGACTGGATTTCCAAGAGCATGATCGAACCGGATGAACTCAGGGCCCTGTGCCAACGCATCATTCAAAGTGGTGAGTTGGGGCGTTCCCGTACCTATGCCGCCATTCTGGAATATCTGGCCGAGCAGGCGATTTCGGGCACCAGCCCGAAAGAGATTTCCATCGCAATGGAAGTGCTGGGGCGTGACACTGACTTTGATGTCGGCAAGGACTCCATCGTACGCGTCCACATCTACCACCTGCGCAACAAGCTCAACGCCTATTTCGCCAGGCTGGGCAAGGACGAGGCTTACCGCATCGATATTCCGAAAGGCCAGTACATGCTGGCCAGTACGCGGAACGTTCCAGATGCGACAGCGACTGCCGAGACGCTCAGTGTTACCGGCAAACCCCTGCAGCGCCCCGCGCTGACCCCCTGGCTGGCTGGTATTGCCATCGCACTCTTGCTGCTTAACATCTTCAATGACCTGAACACGGACACGCCCGTGCCTGTTGCCGCCAATCCCTATGCCCAGACCGCACTATGGGCGCCGCTGATGGATGACGAGTTGCCGGTGCTGATTTTGGTAGGCGACTACTACATCATGGGTGAGCTCGACGAGAACGGCAGCATCCGCCGCATGGTGCGCGAGTTCGACATCAATTCCCGTGAGGAATTGCAGTCCTCGCATCAGTCCGGACTCAATGCGAATTACCTGAATCTTGATTTGAGCTATACCCCCACCAGCATTCCTGCGGCCCTGGCCCAGGTACTGAAGGTCTTCGGCGCGGAGAACGACCGGGTTCGCGTCAAAATGATGTCTGAGTTCACGAGCAATGATCTGGTCGGTAGTCATGTGATCTATCTGGGCTACCTGAGTGGGCTGCAAAGCCTTACCGAGTTGTTGTTTGCGGCATCAGGACTGGCGACCGGCGTGACCTTTGATGAATTGATCAATCTTGAAGACGACACGCGCTACGTCAGCAGTTCCGGGCTTTCTACCGGCGACGAGAGCTACCGCGATTACGGCATGCTCTCCACGTTTCCTGCCCCGGGTGGCACCCAGTACCTGTTCATGGCCGGCATGCGTGATGAAGGCCTGATCAACCTGACCGAGGAGGTGGCGATGCTGCCGTCATTGGCAGAGCTTGAGGGGCAGTTTCCTGCAAGAGAGGTTGGAGACACCTCATTTGAAGCCCTGTACGAAGTTCTGGGTTTCAGCAATACCAACATCGATGCCAAACTGGTGTACAGCAATACACTCGATACCCAGGTGTTGTGGCAAAACCGTCTGCTCGGTTCGCCGTGATGCCCGGCCTGTATCAGGCAAAATTGCAGACATGAAAAAAGGGAGCCGGGGCTCCCTTTTTTACTGAAGTGAACTTCAGTGTATTTCCGCGATACTTTTTTCTACGGTACTTACTTCCGCGGTACTTACTTCTGAGGTACTACTTCTGCGGTACTACTTCTGCGGTACTACGTGCAGCTTGATAGTAGCGCTGACTTCGCTGCCCAGATACAGGGAAACGTCGAACTCGCCGATTTCGCGCAATGCGCCTGCTGGCAGCAGTACTTCGCTCTTCTCTACTGCCTGGCCTGCAGCAGTGATGGCTTCGGCAATGTCGCGGGTTCCAACGGAACCGAACAACTTGCCTTCGTCACCGGCATTGGCTTCGATCGTAATGACCAGGCCATTGAGCTTGTCTGCGCGTGCTTGCGCCGCGGATTGTTTCTCGGCGGCAACTTTCAGCAGCTCGGCTTTGCGGGCTTCGAAATTGGCCAGGTTGTCACGGGTAGCCGGAATGGCTTTCGCGAAAGGGAACAGGAAATTGCGTGCGTAGCCGGAGCGTACGTTTACTTTGTCGCCAACGTTGCCCATGCGGCCAACTTTCTCAAGCAGAATAACTTCCATCGTTGTAAACCTCGTGTGTCGTTAAATTGATTATCGACCCTGTCCCTGTGGTCATTTATGTTGCAGCCGACAAGCCAGTCGACGCGTAGCCGCTCTTGCGAGCACTACTTTTTTGTTTCGTTGCTTTCACTACTTTGCTTCGGGTTGAAGCCGTTTCCTGATATTGGCAAAGCTGTCCGCGAAACCCAGCAGTATGATGGCCGGAGCCATCAGCAGGGCGGCGAGGTACGCCAGTATCAGCCAGTTCATGCCCGACTTGCGCTGTGCCACCACATGGTGGATCAACGCCAATCCGTTGAGCAGGGGAGCCATGCAAAACAGCGGCACCCATGCATTGAGCGGGGCCAGCCCCAGCTCTCCAGCCAGCAACAAGGCCAGCAGCAAACCTGCGAACCGCGGGTCCAGACGCAGAGCGTGAAACTCTTGCCTGAAACCACCGGGGTTATACAACAAGGCTTGCCAGTGGCGGCCCAGTATCAAACAAACTGCAAAGATCACGAAGTGGTAGGAGCCGTAGAACTGCAGCAACATCGCCACGACATCTGCTACCGTGGCGCTGCTCATCTGTCCTGCGTCGGCCAATTGCAGCGTTTTGCCCTCGGCCATCATCTGATCGATGACTTGTGTTACTTGTGCCACATAGGATGGTTGGACCGAAAGACTCAGCTGGGCCAACAAGCCCAGCGCGGTCATCAGCATCAACACCTTGGGCCAGGAGCTGCTGGTCCGGAGCAGCTGTGCGGTCAATAGGGCAGCACACAGCATGAATACCGGGGAAGCATCTCCCAACAACAGTTGCAGCCCCGCCGGAAGCAGGGCCCACAACAACACCAGAAACCCTTCTTGCCAGCCTTTGCGCAACGTGACCAGGGCCACTACTGCGCCGCTCAGCAAATTGAACATCGGGAGCAGGCCGAACAGTAACGCAACCGTTACAGCCTGGCGCCGGCCAGACATCGAGTATTCAGCTAACCCGCGCAGCATCAGGGTTCCCGGCTGGTTTTAGGCTTCGTGTGAATCCGTGTAAGGGATCAGTGCAAGGTAGCGAGCATGCTTGATGGCAGTTGCCAGCTGACGCTGATAGCGCGCCTTGGTGCCAGTGATGCGGCTCGGTACGATCTTGCCAGTCTCGGAAACGTTGGCTTTCAAGGTTTCCAGATCTTTGTAATCAATGTGGGTGATGCCTTCTGCGGTGAATCTGCAGTATTTACGGCGGCGGAAAAAACGCGCCATGATGAATCTCCTGTTTCGTTAACCTGTGGTTTACCCGTGATGCCGGGCGACAGCTCTTGTGGGAGCCGGGCTTATTCGGCGTCCGCTTCTTCGGCAGCGTCTTCGCTATCGTCAGCTTCTGAATCATCAGACTGATCTTCAGAACGCGGACGATGGGTCGTAGCGCGGGCTTTACGCTCACGGTTTTCCAGTTCTGCTTTCTGGATCGGCGAAACTTCGGTGATCGCTTCATCACGCTTGATCACGAGGTTGCGAAGGATCGCATCGTTGTAACGGAAAATGGAGGTGAGTTCGTCCAGTACTTCCTGAACGCATTCAATGTTCATCAGGACGTAGTGGGCTTTGTGGATTTTGTTGATCGGGTAAGCCAGCTGGCGACGGCCCCAGTCTTCCAGACGATGCACAGCACCACCGGATTCCTTGACCATCTTGGTGTAACGTTCAACCATCCCGCCAACCTGTTCAGATTGGTCAGGATGCACCATAAACACTATTTCATAGTGGCGCATATAAGCTCCTTACGGCTTAAGAGTCTCCCGACAGGCCACATTGAGGTGACGCGCGGTGAGACAAGGAGTTGAGTAGTGGACTGCAGATGCGGCCCGGCTACGGAAAAAGAGGCGGCATTCTAAGTAGATTGCCCCCCAAAAGCAATCAAAAGACCGCCCCCTCCACCAAGCCCGCACGATCAAGGGGTCGGAGTAACTTGATTTTTCTTTTATTTTCAATTGATTGTGATGGGTGTCGGGGGCGGGCACCAAAATGCCTGGATCAAGTTACTCCGACCCCTTGATCGTGCGGGTTTGGTTTGAGCGTTGGCGTACGGCTTCGAACAGGCAGACGCCGGCCGAGACTGACACGTTCAGGCTGCTGACTTCCCCTGCCATCGGAATGGCAAACAGTACGTCGCAATGTTCGCGGGTCAGGCGGCGCATGCCGTCGCCTTCGGAGCCCATGACCAGCGCCAGTGGGCCCTTCAGGTCGGTCTGGTAGATCGACTGGGTGGCCTCGCCTGCTGCCCCCATGATCCAGATGCCGTCCTGTTGCAGGCTCTTGAGCGTGCGTGCCAGGTTGGTAACGGTAATGAAGGGGATACTTTCGGCAGCCCCGCAGGCGACCTTCCTGACCGTGGGGGTCATCAGCGCTGATTTGTCTTTCGGGACGATGACGGCATCCACTCCGGCGGCTTCTGCCGTTCGCAGGCAGGCGCCGAGATTGTGCGGATCGGTGACGCCATCCAGTACCAGCAAGAACGCCGGGTGGTCGAGTCCTCCCAGCAATTGCTTGAGGAAGCCTTCGCTCTTTTCCAGCTTGAGGGCTTTGCAGTGGGCAGCAATGCCCTGATGCACGCCGCCCACTTTGGCATCGAGTTCTGCGCGCGTCACCTCGGTGGTGCCGATGTTGAACCGGGCAGCGCGCTCCAGGATTGCTTCCATGCGCGCATCGTGCCGGCCTTGTTGCACGAATAGCTCAAGGATGCTGTCGTGGTTGTGCTTCAGCAACGCTTCGACAGCGTGCAGGCCATATACAAAATCACTCATTACTGCGCTTTTCCTGACGGTGTGCGTTACTGGTTTTTAACTGCGGCGTTTGCGACGGCCAGGACTCTTGTTGGTGCCCGGTTCGCGCCCGCCGGTGCCGGGCTTGCCGCTGCGCTTGGCTTCGCCGGGTTTGGCGCGTGTCCGC
>JBIIWM010000129.1:0-8131 GCA_044338875.1 Pseudohongiellaceae bacterium
GTGAAAGCGGTAGGCATGGAATTGTGCCCGGAGTTGGGTATCACCATTCCGGTCGGCAAGGATTCGATGTCGATGCGCACCGTATGGCAAGAAGGCAAACAACAACACAGTATGGCGGCACCGCTGTCGTTGATTATTTCTGCGTTTGCGCCGGTTCTGGATGTCCGCTTGACTGCGACACCGCAGCTACGAACGGACAAGGGCGCGACCACTTTGTTCCTGCTCGATCTTGGCCTGGGTTCCAACCGTCTCGGTGGTTCCGCGCTGGCACAGGTCTATGGCCAGCTGGGCAACGAAGCACCTGACTTGCACAGTGCCAACGACTTGCAGCGCTTCTTTGATTTCATCCAGGCCGCCCTCGAACAAAAACTGTTGCTGGCCTATCACGATCGTTCCGATGGTGGCTTGCTGGTGACCTTGCTGGAAATGGCCTTCGCCGGTCATTGTGGCTTGAGCATCGTGCTCGACAAGGTCTGCAATGCCGCGGTCATTGATTGCCTGTTCGCGGAAGAGCTGGGCGCTGTTATCCAGGTATGTGACGCCGTTGTTCCCCAGCTATTGGAATTGGCCGAGGAATATGGTCTCGCCGATATCTGCCTGCCTGTGGGTACTGTAGTGGCAGGAGACGAGATACGTTTCAGCCGGAAGGGGAATGAAGTATTGCAGGGCTCACGCACGCAGTACCAGCGACTGTGGGCTGAAACCAGTTATCGCCTGCAATCCTTGCGCGACAATTCCGAGTGCGCGCAACAGGAATTCGACAGCCTGCTTGAAACGCAAAATCCCGGCCTGCACAGTGACCTTGCGTTCGATAGCAATGACGACGTGGCCGCGCCGTTCATCAAACTCGGTCACCGTCCGCGTATCGCCATCCTGCGCGAGCAGGGTGTTAACGGACAGCTCGAAATGGCTGCCGCGTTTCACCGTGCCGGTTTCGATACTGTTGATGTACACATGAGCGACATCATCAGTGGTGCCGTGTCACTCGACAATTTCAATGCGCTTGCCGCCTGTGGTGGCTTCTCCTATGGCGATGTGCTGGGTGCCGGAGAAGGCTGGGCCAAATCCATCTTGTTCAACGAGCGCGCTCGCACCCAGTTTGAACGCTTCTTTACCCGTACCAGCACCATTGGACTGGGACTTTGCAACGGTTGCCAGATGATGTCGAACCTGCGCGAATTGATTCCAGGTGCGGGGCACTGGCCGCATTTTGTGCGCAATGCCTCGGAACAGTTCGAAGGCAGAACCAGTATGGTGATGGTGGAAAATTCAGCGTCGGTGTTCCTGCAGGGCATGGCCGGTTCCCGCTTCCCGATTGCTGTCGCGCATGGTGAGGGCAGGGCAGAGTTCCATGATGCCGGTCATCTGCAAGCGGTACTTAATGGTGGCACCGTGGCGCTGCAGTTTGTCGACAACTACGGCATGGTCACGGAACAGTATCCGGCCAATCCCAATGGTTCACCTGCAGGTATTGCGGGCCTCTCCAATAACGATGGCCGTTTTACCATCATGATGCCGCATCCGGAACGCGTGTTCCGTGCAGTGACCAACAGCTACAAGCCTGAAGCCTGGGGAGAAGATGGTCCCACGATGAGGATGTTCCGCAATGCCCGGCTCTGGTTAGGCTAACTTGGGCTAACCTGGTCTGACAAGTAAGCAAGGGCAGCGGGAGCCCATGGCTCCCGTGCAGGCACGGTTAACGCGCTGCTTGTGAGCTCGTGCCGTTCTGGCGCGCAAACTGGATCATGTGCAGTAACTGATCTACCACCAACATATCGGGGGGCAGTTCCTGTACCCGTGCCTCATCAATACCCAGCAGCTTTTCAGTTTCTGCCTTGGGTATTTCGCGTAACCGGCTGATATCTGGTCTGAAATAAGCGTTCATAGTGCACCTCTCGGCTGGGCCGCCTCATGCACATACATGAAGTCGACCAGGAAATACGGTCTTGCGCGTCTTGGCAGTCATGCCGGGGGAAGGCACTCAGGCCCGGCAGACGCAGGGGTAAAACCGGATGTCCTCTTACCTATAACGGCTGCTTCAGAGAAAACTTTGGTGTTGATCTGCCTTTTTGTGAACCGCTTCACTCGAAATTCCACGCTGCAGGCCTGATCGGTCGCCCTGACGCGGTGCTGAGGAGTCCAGGCAAGCCTGCGGAAATCAACGTTATCCCAAACCACTCCGTTCAAAGGTGTGCCTCGATTGCCGGCCAGCGTGAACCCGTGAAATCTCCCTCTTCCTGATCTGCAGTATACTCATCACGTTACAAAAACCCTGGCCAAGGAGGCCTCATGTCAGCGTTGCAACATCCGTACTATCCCATCATCTACCTGCGCGGTTATGCGATGACGCAGGACGAGATTGAAGACACGGTCGCCACGCCCTACATGGGCTTCAACCTTGGCTCTACCAAGGTAAAGCAGGAATGGGATCGCAGTATTGCGATGCATACCTTCGAATCGCCCCTGGTACGCCTGATGAAGGATTATCAATACCAGGACAGCTACAAGGACGGCAAAGCCATGGAAGGTCCACTTCCTGCCCGCAGTGTGATTGTCTACCGTTATTACGATCAGGCTTCAAGGCAGATTGGGCAGGGTGATACTCCGAGTGTTCCCGACGCGGCTGCAGGACTGTCTGACCTTGTTCTCAAACTGCGGGACCAGGTGTGCGGCAAGAATGCGCAGGCAAGAGCTGCCTTCAAGGTGTATCTGGTTGCGCACTCAATGGGCGGCCTGGTATGTCGCAGTTTTCTGCAGAACGATGCTGTGGGTTCGGCGGAGGCCAAAGCACTGGTCGACAAGGTCTTTACATATGGCACACCACACAATGGCATTGAGGTATTTGGACTCAATGTGCCGCAATTTTTCGGGCCCTTCGATATCAACAATTTCAGTCGTAGCGAAATGCGCAAATATCTGGCTCTGCCCATGACAAGCGAACGCGTGGACAGTCTCAACGGCAAGTTTGATCCTGCGCGTTTCTTCTGCCTGGTCGGAACCAATCATCGCGACTATTCACTGGCGCGCATTCCCGTCGGACCGATGAGTGACGGACTCGTGAAGATCGAAAATGCAACCGTGCAAGGTGCGCCACGTGCCTTTGTCTTTCGCAGTCATAGTGGCCATTTTGGCTTGGTAAACTCAGAGGAAGGTTACCAGAATCTGGTGCGTTTCCTGTTTGGAGATACCAGCGTCAGCGCTAGGCTGGAAACTGCAAGCATGCCTTTGCCTCCTCGTGTACAGGCGGCCAAGGACGAGGGATTGGAAGTGCGCGCCTCTTATTTGTTTGAAGCTACCGTAAGCACACGTGGCGCTTTCAATATAAATTTGACAGAACGACGTGCCGATGACGCCTCTGCCATTTTCCGCAGTTTCGACGAACTGCTGCGACCGACCAGGCTGCAACGTGAAAAACCGCGTACGCCAGTACTTTTTTCAGTATTCCTGGATACTGCCAGGATCCAGGTGGGTCGTACACTGGTGTTTGGGGTCAAAATCGTGGTGCGATCCACCGAGTACCTGGTTCTTGGGACAAATCAGCGCTATCCGGCCGAAGTTCTTTTCGACGAAACGCTGACCATCCGCGCTACTGTAAAACCCGAAGGTTGGCGCTTGCGTTACGTGCTGGCAGACCAGTGGAGTGAAAGCACCGGTCGTGAGATGCTGCTGGATGCCAGTACTGGGCTGGCGGTCATACCCCTGGAGAATCGCAAGGGCTTCAAAGGCAGCCTGCAAATGGACTTCTCACGCTGGAATGCCAGCTAAAATAGCAAATACATGGGGTTCAAGGTTTCATGGTGCCACAAACATACCTGCAACGATCATTTGGACCCGGCGTGCTCAGCTCGCTGTTGCTGCTGTGCGCAGTAGCAGCCGCCTTGCCACTCGCTGCGCAAACAGCTGCGCAAACAGCTGCAGAAAGTGTTGTTGGAAATAGTGCCAGTAGTAGTTCCGGTAACAGTACCGGTAACAGTAGCGGCACTATTCCAGCACCAATCCAAAGCGTGATCTCCGGCCATGGCCTGCCCTCTGACAGTTACAGTTTCGTGGTACAGGAAATCGGTGTTACCCAGCCATTGCTGACGCTAAACGCCGACCAATCCCTGAATCCTGCCTCCACCATGAAAATCATCACGACACTGGCGGCACTGGAAACGCTGGGACCTGCATACAACTGGCGTACCGAACTCTATGCGCTGGGACCAATCGAGAACGGAACCTTGAACGGCGATCTGCTGCTCAAGGGCAGTGGCGATCCTTTTTTGGTGGAGGAACAGTTGCGCAATATGCTCAAGGCCCTGCAGCGTGCAGGGGTGGAGCGAATAAGCGGCAACCTGATACTCGACGGCAGTTATTTTGATTCTTCTGTGGTGGAAGAAGAGAATATCGACAATCAGGCCGGCAGGGCTTACAACACCGAGCCGCACGCCGTACTTGCCAATTTCCAGACCGTTACCTTTTATTTTTATCCGCACCAGAACGGCAATGATGTGGTGATCCGCACTGACCCGCGGCTTCCCAATCTGTATATTGACAACCGGCTGCGTCAGCATGATGCCGCCTGCTCTGGTTACCAGCGCGGCATCACTTTCGATGTGAACCAGAACCGTACAGGCGAAATTATTTTCTCTGGACAGTTTCCGTCACGTTGCAATCAATTCCAGATGACACGTGAAGTGCTGGATGCACCGGGCTACACCTTTGGCTTGTTCAAATCCTTGTGGCAGGAAATCGGCGGCGAACTGCAGGGCAGCCAAGTGCTCGGTACTGTACCTGATGATCAGGATCCTCTGCTGGTGTGGTCTTCTTCACCGTTGTCGGATGTAATCAAATCCATCAACAAATTCAGCAACAACCTGATGACACGGCATTTGTTGCTGACATTGGGTGCAGAACAACTGGGTCCGCCGGCAACGGTGGAGAAGGGGCGGGAAGTCGTTGCAGCCTGGTTGGGAAGCAAAGAGCTGGATTCGACCATGCTTGTCCTGGAGAACGGTGCCGGCCTGTCACGGGATGCACGCATTACCACAGGTTTGATGACGTCCGTTCTGCAGGATGCCTGGCGCAGTCCCTGGATGCCTGAATTCCTCGCTTCGCTGCCCCTCAACGGCATGGACGGTACCATGCGCAATCGCTTGCAGGATGGCAACATGCGTGGGCGCATGCATATCAAGACTGGTTCGCTGGCTGGAGTTTCTGCAGTAGCTGGCTATGTGCATGCACAAAGCGGCAAGGTCTATACTGTGAGTGGAATCATCAACCATGAACTGGCGGATCGTGGCCCTGGTATCGAGTTGATGGATGCCTTGCTTGCCTGGGTGTATACCCGGTAAATCTGCTATGGCGGAGTTTGGCGCATGACTTGTCTCAACTATAGCTTGATACCATCGTGGTTTAACAAGCGATGGCAAATTTGATTTTCAGGAACAATATGCTTTCCCGGCTTCAACAATTCATGCCAGCCCTGGTGCTGGCCCTCGTCGGTCTCGGTGTCGTTATTGGCGGCAGTGAGTTTGAGCTTGGGTCTCTGACTGCCATGGGGCCAGGCTTCATGCCTGTGCTACTGGGTGGCCTCTTGCTGCTACTGGCCGGTGTCCTGTTGTTGCTGGAATGGCGCATATTGCCGACAGGTGCAGCTTTGCCCTCAGCCAGACCCTTGTTGTGTGCAGGTCTCAGTATTGTCGTGTGGGCCCTGCTGGCAGAAAGAGCTGGCTTCGTGCTTGCCTCCGTGGCCCAGCTGGTGCTGGCCTATGCGGCGATATCACAACCAGACTGGCGAAAAGTGCTGTACAGCAGCGCTGTGATTACTGCGCTGGCCTTTATTGCTTTTGTGCTCTTGCTTGGACTGCCCTTGCCGGCAGTAGGTTGGTGACATGGAAACCTTGACCAACCTTGCCATGGGTTTTGGCTTGGCCCTTACCCCGGAAGCATTGCTGTATTGCTTGCTGGGGGTAACACTAGGCACGGTAATAGGCGTATTGCCAGGCATTGGTGCGCTCACCACCATTTCACTCTGTCTGCCGTTGACCTTTCATCTGGATCCCTTGCTGGGCTTGATCATGCTGGCGGGTATTTTTTATGGTGCCCAGTATGGCAGCTCTACGGCGTCGATCCTGCTTAATGTACCTGGCTCGGCACCTGCGGCAGTTACCTGCATTGATGGCTATCCGATGGCACGTCAGGGCAGGGCCGGTGTCGCGTTGTTTCTTACGACCATTGCCTCGTTTATTGGTGGCTCCTTCGCGATCATCTTGCTGATTATGTTCGCGCCCTTGCTGGCCAGATTCGCCATTGGCTTTTCGGCGGCAGATTATTTTTCAATCATGCTCCTGGCACTCGTGGCCGCTTCAACCCTGAGTGTGGGTTCGGCACTAAAAGGACTCTGCATGGTGGTGCTGGGACTGATCCTGGGTTTCGTAGGCACTGACATCAATTCTGGCCAGTTTCGTTTTACTTTTGGTATTCCGGCCTTGGCTGATGGTATCAGCCTGGTGGCGCTGGCGATGGGCTTGTTTGGCGTTGCGGAAATTCTCGCCAACGTTAGCAGTGGCGAGATGCCCAGTTTGAAAAACACAAGGGTGACGCTGCGTTCCATGTTGCCCACACGCCAGGACATGCAGGAATTCAAAATGTCGTGCGCACGTGGCTCGGTAGTCGGTTCCTTTCTGGGCATGTTGCCGGGCACCGGACCCACCATTGCCTCCTTCCTTGCCTATGCACTGGAAAAGAAACTGGCCAAGGATCCTTCACGCTTCGGCAACGGTGCAGTAGAAGGCATCGTCTCACCGGAAGCCGCCAACAATGCCTGCGTGCAGGCTGCCTTCATTCCCACGCTGACGTTGGGCGTGCCCGGTGATGCGATCATGGCCGTGATGATCGGAGGCTTGCTGATCCATGGCATTACTCCGGGTCCGCAGCTGATTACCGAAAACGCCGGTTTGTTCTGGGGCGTGGTAGCAAGTTTCTGGATCGGTAATGTGCTGTTGCTGGTGCTGAATCTGCCCTTTATCGGTTTGTGGGTGAAACTGCTAAGCATTCCTTACCGCATGTTGTATCCGGCCATCTTGCTGCTGATCAGCATCGGCGTGTACAGCGTCAACAACAGCACGGTGGATGTAATGTTTACCTTCGGGTTCGGGCTGCTGGGATTTGCGTTCACGCGTGCGGGCTTTCCCTCCGCCCCCTTGCTGTTGGGCTTTGTGCTGGGTCCCTTGGTGGAAGAGAATTTCCGCCGTGCACTGTTGCTGTCAAATGGTGACTTGACTACGTTTGTTACGCGTCCGGTCAGTGCATTATTCCTCGCTGCCACGCTGCTTATCCTGTTGTCGTCTGTGCTGGCATTGCGCCGTCGCCCTGCCGTGGTACTGGACGAATAAGCTCCCCCTGACTTTCACAAAAAATGTAACACCTGGAAGTACTCCCATGATGATCAAACGTCCCTTGTTGCTTGCGCTGCTCGCATTATTGGTTGCCTGCTCTGGTAATGACGAAAATAGAAGCAGTACGCCGGTGGATGCAGTGGCTTATCCCCGGCACCCTATTCGGGTGATCGTGCCTTTTGGCCCCGGCGGCCTGGCTGATGTCACGATGCGGCTTGCCGGTGAAGAGCTGAGTAAACGTCTGGGACAGCCCCTGATCATTGAAAATCGTCCAGGTGCCGGTGGTGTTGCGGCCACCAGTACCATGCTTAACGCGGCGGCTGATGGGCACACATTAATAGTGCTTACCAATGGCAGCGCCATTGCCCAAACCCAGTTTCCGGAGCTGCCCTACGACATCATCAAGGATCTTCAGCCGATATCCGCCGTGGCCTGGTTTGACCTGGTGTTGTTGACCAGCAAGAATTCCGGCATGACTACCTTGCAGGATCTGTTGGACAAGGCGGCTACCGGCCAGGACCTGCGCATTGCCACGATCAATCCCGGCAGTACCCAGCACCTGAGTGCCGAGTTGTTCAAGCGCAGTGCCGGTGTGGAGGCGACTATCATTACCTATCGCACTACTCCGGATGTGCTGGGTGCGCTCATGCGCAATGAAGTCGATCTGGTGATTGATGCCTATACCGCCCTTAAAGGTGCGATTGATGGAGGGGAAGCGCTTCCGCTCGCGGTCACTGGCAAAGTGCGTAACG
>JBIIWM010000130.1:0-8095 GCA_044338875.1 Pseudohongiellaceae bacterium
ATGGGCTGGCCTTTGGCTGCGGTGTCTTCTTGTTTTTTTGGTGGTATTTGTTGGTGTCCCTTGGCAGGACCGCCGCATACTAACACTTTTATTTCGACAAATTGAATCCTGCTTCGGCTCCAGTGATCTGCGGTACAATCGCAATCCTCTCTACAGACTTTTCATCCCTTTTACAGATAGTCCTTTCAGCCCCTTCGGAGTGAGTATGCCCAGAGCCACTGATCTCAAGAACGGAATGGTGATCGACATCAACGGTGTGCCGCATGTCGTCAAGCAGATCCAGGTAAAAAGTCCTTCCGCGCGTGGTGCCGCCACGCTCTATCATATTCGCTACAACAACATGCAGACAGGGCAGAAGCTCGACGAAACCTACAAGGGTGACGACATGCTCAAGGATGCCGACTATGAAAAAGTGCCAGTGACATTTTCCTATGAGGAAGGTGATAACTGGATCTTCATGAACGGCGAGGATTTCTCCCAGTACGAAGTTGCGCTGGATGATATCGACGACCTGAAGGGTTTCATCACGCAGGATCTGCAAGGCATGCAGGCGCTGATCATGGACGGCAAGTTCCTGTCACTCGTGCTGCCCGCCTCGGTGGAACTGGAAATCATCGAGACCCCGCCCTCCCTTAAAGGCGCCTCCGCCACCAGTCGCACCAAAACCGCCAAGCTCAGCACGGGCCTGGAAGTACAGGTGCCGGAGTTCCTGGAATCCGGGGAAATCATCCGGGTCTCGACTGCGACCGGGTTGTACCAGTCGCGCGCTTGAGCTCATTCAGGCGGTGGGCGGAGGTGCTTGTTGCCTTCAAATGCAGTGGCCTGTGACGCAAAGGTACGATTAACTGTCCTGAGTTCCACGCCCAGCATAGCCACAACGAGTTCAGCGGCTATTCCTCAACACTCTGCGTTGCATCCGAATCGCAAGAGTCCAGCATCTTGTTGATGCGGCTCTTGTCCTGCCCGAACAAATCCAGATCATATTTTTCCGCTATATCGCGCCATGACTGGGCATACTCGCACTGGAATTCCGTGCGCGGCTGCCAGCGTCCAATGCTGCGCTGACGTTTCTTGCGATGGGTCTCGCGTGCCACTGGAATCAGGTTGTAGGGATCATTGGCAAACTGGGCGCGGGTGTTGTAGTCCCACTGGAAACCATTGGAGGCGTTGGCATAGACCGGCGAGATGATATGGTCCACTTCCATCTGGCCGGCGCGAGTGAATTCCTCACCGGTGTATTCATCCACCCATAGGCCCTCACGGATTTCACACTGGCGTGGATTGGTCCAGGTGACGGGCACCTTGCTGGTGTTTTCGAGTACCACGGTACGCGCGGTCTTGCAGCCGGCGATTTCCAGCCAGTAGGGCCAGTCTTCCTGCAGGTAATACAGATCCTCGTCCCGGTTGCTCAGGCTACCGAGACGGCGCAATTGGAAGCGGGAAGGGGCCTCTACGCACTGGGGTTCGTGGCAATGGTAATAGCCACTGTTATCCCAGTGTCCCCCGTTCCTGTCGCTGGATTTCTCGTAGTGCGCCTGCGTGCTGGCACTGGCCAACACGGCACAGATGAATAACAAAGACGATATTGGTTGGGCAAGACGCATCATACTCACTCTGCTTTCTCTCCATTCTCTCCATTCTGCAACATCCGCCTTGCACCGAATCAACTACAGACTGGCGAGTTTCCCCAGCTGCTCCAGCAACTGTTGCAGGGAAACCTGGGCCGCTGCCAGGCGATCACGCAAGCGTGTGACTACCGCTTCCGGCGCATTCGCCACGAACTTTTCATTGCCAAGCTGGTCGTTGAGCTTGCTGATCTCGGCCTGCAGCTTGTCGATCTCCTTGTTCAGGCGCGCTGTTTCCGCACTGACATCAATCAGGCCGGCAAGCGGTACCAGGATTTCCAGTTCGCCGGCGAGTTGCATGGCTGCCGGAGGGGCTTCAGTTCCTGCGGCGAGCCAGCTGACGCTTTCCAGTTTGGCGAGTTTCAACAGGGTCGCGCGATTGCTGTCGAGAAAGCGCTGGTCCTGCTCCTTGCCTTTATTGAACAGCACGGTGATGGCTTTGGCGGGCGAGATGTTCAGTTCGCCGCGGATGTTGCGCAGGGCCAGAATCACGCTTTGCAGCCAGCTGATCTCATCTTCTACGGCCACATCATGATTATCGGCCAGTTCCTGCGGATAAGATTCCAGCATGATGCTTTCGCCTTTTATTCCGAGCATGGGCGCAGCTTTCTGCCAGATTTCCTCGGTGATGAACGGAATCAGTGGATGGGCCAGACGCAGGCTCTGTTCAAGAATGCTGAGCAGGGTGTAGCGGGTGGCGTTCTTGTGCTCGGCGCTGGCGTTGTCGTCCCACAGGACCGGTTTGGAGAGTTCCAGATACCAGTCGCAGTATTCGTTCCAGAAGAAGTCGTACACCGCTTGCGACACCAGGTCGAAACGGTAGGCGGCCATGTTCTCGTTGACTTTTTTCAGCGCGGCCTGGAAGCGTGACTGGATCCACAGGTCGGCGCGCGAGTAATGCGTCTTGCTGGTTGGCACAGTCGGCACGTTTTCTTCGGTGTGCATGAACACGTAACGCGCCGCATTCCAGATCTTGTTGCAGAAGTTGCGATAGCCTTCCATGCGTCCCATGTCGAAATTGATGTCGCGTCCCATCGATGCCAGCGAGTAGAAGGTATAGCGCAGTGCGTCAGTGCCATGGGCAGGAATGCCGTCCGGAAACTGTTTGCGCGTGGACTTTTCCACTTTCTGCGCGAGCTGGGGCTGCATCATGCCGCTGGTACGCTTGTTCAGCAGGCCTTCGAGGTCGATACCGTCGATCAGGTCGATCGGGTCCAGCACGTTGCCCTTCGACTTGGACATCTTCTGGCCTTCGCCATCCCTGATCAGGCCGTGGATGTACACGGTCTTGAACGGGATCTGGCCGGTGAATTTCAGCGTCATCATGATCATGCGCGCGACCCAGAAGAAAATGATGTCGAAACCGGTAACCAGCACATCGGTCGGATGGAACTTCAGCAATTCCTTGGTCGCATCCGGCCAGCCCAGGGTGCCGAAGGTCCACAGCGCAGAGGAGAACCAGGTGTCGAGAACATCGTCGTCCTGCTTCAGTGGCAGGTCGGCAGGCAAGTGGTACTTGGTGCGGACGTCGGCTTCGGTGTGTGCCACATAGATCTTGCCATTGTCGTCGTACCAGGCCGGGATGCGATGTCCCCACCACAACTGGCGGCTTATGCACCAATCCTGGATATCACGCAGCCAGGCGAAATAGGTGTTTTCCCAGTTCTTCGGGACGAACTGGATCTGGCCCTCTTCCACTGCCTTGATGGCAGGCTCGGCCAGGCTCTTCATTGCCACATACCATTGGTTGGTGAGGAAGGGCTCGATGACAGTGCCGCTGCGATCACCGCGGGGCACCTTCAATTTGTGCGGTTCGATCTTGTCCAGCAGGCCGGCGCTGTCGAGATCGCGCACCAGTTGCTTGCGGCAATCGAAACGGTCGAGACCGCGATAGGCCTCAGGCGCAGTGTCGTTGATGGCGCCATCCTTGGTCAGGATGTTGATCAAGGGCAGGTTGTGACGCTGGCCCACTTCATAGTCGTTGAAATCGTGCGCCGGTGTGATCTTCACACAACCGGTACCGAAGGCGGGATCGACATAGGTATCGGCGATGATCGGGATCGTGCGTCCGCACAGCGGCAATTCCACGTGCTGGCCGATCAGATGCCGGAAGCGGGCATCATCCGGATGCACCGCGACAGCACTATCGCCCAGCAGCGTTTCCGGACGTGTGGTCGCGATCGTGATGTAGGGTTTGCCATCCTGGGTCGTCACGCCATTCAGCAGCGGATAACGGAAATACCAGAAGCTGCCGGCTTCTTCATCCGACACGACTTCAAGGTCGGAAATGGCGGTATGCAGTTTGGTGTCCCAGTTGACCAGACGGTTGCCACGATAGATCAGGCCCTCGTCGAACAAGCGGATGAAGACCTCATGCACAGCGCGCGAAAAGCCCGCGTCCATCGTGAAGCGTTCACGCGACCAATCGATCGATGAGCCCAGTCGACGCAACTGGCCGGTGATCGTGGAACCGGACTCTTCTTTCCAGGCCCACACTTTCTCCAGGAATTTGTCGCGCCCGAGCTCGACCCGGTTCTGCCCCTGCGCCAGCAACTGACGCTCCACCACCATCTGGGTGGCGATACCGGCATGGTCGGTACCCGCCTGCCACAGCGTACTGTGGCCGCGCATGCGGTGATAACGAATCAGGGCATCCATGATTGCGTTATTGAATCCATGGCCCATGTGCAGGCTGCCAGTGACATTCGGCGGCGGGATCATGATGCAATAGGGGGCGCCGTTGCCCTGCGGGGCGAACCAGCCATTCTGTTCCCAGCGCTGGTAATGGCGGGTTTCGATGGCGTGGGGGTCGTAGGTCTTGTCCATGGGAAAACTGCTTCTCGGGCTGTGTGGGCTTTCTGCGGAAAGCGTGAAAGCCCCGCATTATAGCCTGAGGGGGGAGTGGGGCTCTACCAGACAAAGGGTTTTCAGCGCAGGCTTTATCCCGTAATTGGGAGACACCGGGTGTAATTGGAGGGCTGGGCTCAGTGCCGGGCCACCCACGTGTTGCGCATTTGCGCTCGGGCTCGCTCGTGTGTTGTCCGCTTGTCCTCGCGGCTCCGCGCCGGAAACACCCGACCAAGCCCCTTTCTGGTTTTGGTTTGCGTGGGCGTCCTTCCACTGCCGTGAGCTGTTCAGAAAATCAAGGAACCTGACCCTCTGATCTTGTAGTTGGGCTATGTGGTCTCTAGCTGTAGTGCCTCCGATGGCTGAGCTGCTATTGAGCTCAGGCGACTGGGAGCGGAGCGGATTGGAGCGTGAAAGCAATGGCAGCGGAGCCTGTGCTCCAGAGGAATGATTCAAGGGATCTCCCAAACCAACACTACGGCCAAACTTGTACCACGCAAATAAATGACCCCGGAAAAAAATCAAGGGCATGACGCTTGCGCATCATGCCCTTGCAGAGGGTCAACTACCGTGCCTGCAACAGGCCAGGGATTACTCCTTGGCTTTGTACGCGCGCAGTTCCACGTTGAATTGTTCTACTACCTTTTCCATCTTGCCAGACATGCGTTCCTGCAATGCAGTAGCTACGCCGCAGCCCATGTATTCCTCGGCCGCACTGACATAGGTTTCGACTGCTTTTTTCGCTTTCAGCATGTCGGCACCGGATGCAGAAGCACCTTCTGGAATCGCGGGATCTACGGGAACCTCGCAGGCACCAAAGGCAGTACTGCTTAATGCCAGGGTGGCCAACGTGGTAAATGCGATTGCTTTCAGTTTCATATTACAAACCTCCTCTATCTAACTACAGTTTTTACAAAATTATGTTTTTTCAGTGTTTTGTCATCACGCGCGGGCTGCCCCTGACAAGATCGAGCTTGAAGAAATCCATCATCATGTTCAGGCGATGCGCTTCTTCTCCCATGGAGTCACTCGCGCTCTTTACTTGCTCCACCATGGCTGCGTTCTGCTGGGTGCCTTCATCCATGTTGGCAATGGAGACGTTGACTTGCGCGATGCCGTCGGCCTGCTCTTGGGAAGCAACAGCAATCTCGGAAATGATCGTGGTGACCTGTTTCACGGCCTTGACTATTTCCCCGAGGGATTCGCCGGACTTGTTGACCAGATCCGAACCGCGCTTGACCTGCTTGTTGCTGTGGTCGATGAGTTCCTTGATTTCCTTGGCTGCATTGGCACTGTGGGCCGCGAGTTGACGCACTTCGTCGGCAACCACCGCAAAGCCGCGTCCCTGTTCACCGGCCCGGGCCGCTTCAACAGCGGCATTGAGGGCAAGCAGGTTGGTTTGAAACGAAATCTCGTCGATGACACCTATGATGTTGGAAATCTGGTTACTGCTCTGGCTAATATCGTTCATCGCAGAAATGGCCTGGGAAACAACCTGGCCTCCGGCTTCTGCCTGGGTCCTGGCAGCATTGGCCAGTTTGTTGGCTTCGACGGTGTTGCTGGCCGTTTGACGGACGATTGCCGTCATTTCTTCCATCGCGGATGCAGTTTCTTCCAGTACGGCTGCCTGTTGTTCAGTACGCATGGACACTTCCGCATTACTGATGGCGATCTCGGCGGCCACCTTGTTCACGCTGCGTGCGCCGGTCTGTATGTTGCGTACGACCTCGGTGAGTTTTTCCACGGTGGAGTTCACATCTGTCTTGAGCTTGGCGAAGACTCCGTCGAAATCACCGTTCATGGTGTGGGTGAGATCACCCTGCGCCAGGCCGCTCAATACCAGCACTGTGTCGAGAATGACTTGCTCGGCCACTGTCACCAATTCGTTCACCCCCTGGCTGAGGCCAAGGAAAAAGCCGGTCTTGTTCTTGAGTTCGATGCGGGTGCCCAGGTTGCCACCCTTGGCTGCCTGGACAATGCTTTGCACTTCGTTTTCCACGGCGATCTCGGTGGTGCGATCTTGCCATTCGGCCACGGTGCCGAGACGTTGCCCCTTGTCGTCCATCACGGGGCTGACCGTGACGCGATAGACACGGTTGCCCAGGGTTTTTTCACTGGTATGGGCAGAACGCAGGGTGCGCAGCAGTTGGCCTTCCGCGAGCGCATCGGCATAAAGATAGTCATAGCTTTGACCAATGATGCGGGCAGGGTCGAAGCCGGGCAGGGTCCTGCGGATTTCTGACTGCCCCTGCCGGAACATGCTCACGGCAGCATCGTTGCAGTAAATGAATTGCAGATCGGCATCGAGCATCAGCACCGCTGAGCTCACCCCGTCGAGAGCCTGCTTGATGCGGCCATTGACGGTCGCAATGCGGGCTGATTCTTCCGCCATGCGCGACTGTTCCACTGCCATGCGGCTGGATTCTTCCGCACTGCGGCGCGATTCATTCATGCGCTGCTCGATCTGGGATTGTTGCTCCAGCAATTGTTCCTGCATGTTGCGCAGGGCCATCAGCAATTCGCCGGTTTCATCGCGGGAATTGATCTCAATGCGGTTATTGAGCTTGCCGTTGGCAATGGCAGCCGACACCTCGACCGCCTGTTTCAGCGGACGCGAGATGATGCGCGACAAGGCAAAGAAGGCAATGTTGACGAAGATTCCGACCATGACGACGATCATCACGAACACCAGGGAAATCCTGCGTTGGTTGGCTTCCGCTTCTGCGCGGCTGGCATCCAGCAGCATGGTTTTGGTGGCGCGCAGATTGTCCAGGATGGGAGTGAATTCAAGTGCGACTTCGGAGAATGTTTTCCGGTTGTCGGTCAGTTGCCGCACACTTTCACCGTAGGCAAGAAAGGCTTCGGCATAGGATTTCAGATCACCATTAATGAACAGCTGGGTATCCTCGTCGAGGCTGGAGGCGCTTAGCAGGGATTCGAGTACAGCCTTTTCCTCTTCCATTGCAGCACTGTATTCTTCCAGTGGTGCTTCGATGAATGCACGTTCGTATTGGCGCATCGTCAGTAGCGAGTTCTGCAGTTGCACGGCACCTTCGGTGCTTACCAATTCAAAAATGTTGTTGGCACTGCTGATAAGTTTGCCCAAATGCCCACTGGTTTCATCGAGGCCTGCTTCAATCATGGAATCCACCATTTCCTTGAAGCTGCCTTCGTAGAGGCCAAGGTACAGCTGCATGTCTTCGAGCAAGGAAGCCGTTTCCTCTGTCGGCGGATTCTCGACAATTTCGGTGATCAGGCTTTCCACCTTGCTCATTGCAGCTTCATGCTGTTCAAGCAGGGTGGTGTCGTGATCAATGATGAAATCCTTTTCCAGGCGACGCATTTCCAGAAACTGGATATTGATCTGGTCGGAGATTTCACCGAAATGATTGATCACTTCGATATCGGTGCTGGCCTTGTTGTTCACCACGGTCACCTGCCAATAGGCGGCGCCGAGTGCGGCAAAACCGATGACAAGGATCAGGGATATGACGCTGAATTTCTGGCCCAGCGTCATGTTTCTCAATGAGAGTTTGCCAGACACGGCTGACACCAGTGAGGTGGACGCAGGTGTGTACTTGCGGCGGGATACAGTTGCCATTGAAGTCTTTCCATTGCAGGGC
>JBIIWM010000131.1:0-8057 GCA_044338875.1 Pseudohongiellaceae bacterium
TGGGTTCCTGCATGAATTCTTCCGGCAAGGACTGATACTCGGTTTCCGCCACATAGGGAGGATTACTGACGATCAGATCGAACCTGCCTTCAATATTTGCAAACAGGTCTGACTCCACGCAGCGCACGCGGCCTTGCAAGCCGAATTTCCCGATATTAATAGCCGCCACGGCGAGTGCATCTGGCGAAATGTCTGACAGGACGACCTCGGCCTCGGGGAACGCCAATGCACAGGCAATTCCGATGCAGCCACCTCCAGTACAGAGGTCCAGAATCCGGGCCGGCGCTTTGTCGAGCAAGGCCTCAAACTGGTTGTTGATGAGTTCTGCTATAGGCGAGCGCGGTACCAGTACGCGTTCATCCACATGGAACGACAAGCCGCAAAACCAGGCTTCCTTGAGCAAATAAGCCAGCGGTTTTCTGGTGCTAATGCGTTCATGCAAGAGTGCGCGCACCTCTTGCAGCGCAGCCGAATCCGGATCCAGCAGTTCAGCGGGAGAAAACAGGGTAGCTCCATGACGCCGCATGACCGTTTCGAACAGCCAACAGGCTTCATCCCAGGCATTATCAGTGCCATGGCCATAAAACAGGTCGCCAGCTTCCAGCTCGGCGGTAATCTGTTCGAGAAAGTCCTGCGTAGTTAGGGTTGATTCAAAAGCCACTTGACTGCCATTTCCTGCTGACTTGTTCGCGTAGGGGGCGCAGTTTAGCTACAATTCAGCCTTATTCCTACGGAACTGACCCATGAGCAATCCAATGACAGACGCTTACGCCAGCATCATCGCGGCTGTAGGCGAAGATTTGACCCGTCCGGGACTGACAGGAACACCGGACCGCGCCGCCAAGGCGATGGAATTCCTGACCCAGGGTTATCACCAAAACATCGATGAAATCATCAATGGTGCCCTGTTTCCCACCACCTCCAATGAGATGGTCATCGTCAAGAATATCGAACTCTACTCGCTGTGTGAGCACCACCTGCTGCCCTTTATAGGCAAATGCCACGTAGCCTACTTGCCAACCGGCTCTGTTATCGGCCTGTCCAAGATTGCACGCATCGTGGACATGTTTGCACGCCGCCTGCAGATCCAGGAACACCTGACCCAGCAGATCGCAGAAACCATCATGGAAAAAACCCGTGCCCTGGGCGTTGGCGTGATCATTGAATCCCAGCACATGTGCATGATGATGCGCGGTGTGGAAAAACAGAACTCCGTGATGACCACGTCCTGCATGCTGGGCGCCTTCCGCGAGAGACAAACCACTCGCAGTGAATTCCTCTCCCTGATCAAGTAAGCCACTCGCCTGGATCTCTTCCCGGGTCCTGCTTCAGGACCTCGGGCCGGACTATCCAGCGACAAAACTCCGGATTAGTCCTGCCACGGCTACAGCCTGTTCCTCCATATGCTGGTGATGGTTCCCGTCCAGCACGTGCGTTTCGAGGTTCTGCAAATAACCGAGTCTGCGCCAGAACCAGTCTTCTCGCTGTAGCCAAAAACTCTTTGCTGCCACCTGCAATACTGGACAAGCAATCTTGCGCATGAACGCAGCCGACTGTTCCTCAGTGAAGCTCACCAGGTTTTTCATGTTGAGCCTCGGATCCAGCTGCCAGTAGAACCCCTGTTCGTCTTGTGCCACACCGCGCTGCGCCAGTGCCAATGCGGCTGCGTCACTGACTCCCTTGCTGGCCCGAGCCGCAGTAGCAGTGGCGAAATCCGGATAATGATGGCGATAGGCAAGCTTGCGGGTCTTGAGCAAATCCAGGGATTCACGCATCTGCAGCGGTGCGGCCTCGGCAGTGGTTGCCAGTGGTCCGATCGCATCGAGCAACACCAGGCTCTGCACTCGTTCCGGATAAAGCGCAGCAACCAGGATCGCGACGGCTCCACCCATCGAGTGACCCATCAGCACACATCTTTCAAGCGGCAGCTGATCCAGCAAGGCCAGCACATCTTCAACATAAGACCAGATGTAATAGGCCGCCTGGCAATGTCGGCGCGAGGAACGGCCGTGTCCGGGAAAATCGGGCGCAATAAGGCGGTATTCAGGCAGTTCGGCGGCAAGTCTTTCGAAACTGGCAGCATTGTCACGCCAGCCGTGCAAGGCCAGCAACGGCTGCCCACCCAATGGGCCATGCTCAATGACGGCAAGCTCGAGTTCTTTATGAGTAAGGCTGTATTGGCGCCAGTTCACGCAATCAAGCTCAGTCAGGTTGCAGCTTTTTACCAGGCAGCAGGCGGAGTGCCGTCTTGCCCATGCCGAGTCCGATCACATCGATGTTGACGGCAACCAGTTCACTGGTACTCAGGATATGCATGTGATCGATGTTGCCTTCAGTAAGCAAGGCATTGAGTTCGGACAGCAAGGGATTGTGGCTGACCAGCAGTACATGAGCTGTTGCGGGCAATGAATCCAGCAGCTTCATTACTTCACTGGCACGGATTTCAGGAGTGAGCAGCAGCGATTCATCCAGCGCCAGTCCTGGCTTGACCTGTTTGAGGAAATCCCTGGCAGTCTGGTGGGCGCGCACGTAGGGACTGCTTATGCAGCGGTCCAGCGGCAACTTGTTGACCAAAAACTGGTGCGCGACCGAAAGGACTTCCTGATGTCCTTTATGGGTGAGTTTGCGAGCAGCATCCGAAGCTGCATTTGGCTCGGCTTCGCCGTGCCTCAACAGGTAAACCAGCATCAGGGTTTGGGATCCTGCGCGTCCAGATCCAGCACTTCATCCTCGTCCTCATCGTTATCGTCATCGTCATCGTCATCAGCGATAACGCCCTCAGCAGGCTCGATGTTTTCTTCGGCTGTCGGGAACTCGGAGAAAGGAAAGGGCTTGTCATCGGTGTTGTACACCAGGAATTCGATGATTTCGTGCAGATAACAGCCAAAAAGATAGCCGGCCTTCTGCAAATTGCGGTTCGGTTCTCCGCTGACAAGGGCGATGATGGTTTGCACCACCACCAGTCCACTGAGTCCGATCAGGACAAACCATGCGGCTATCGCGAAGCCTGCCATGAACAAAACTCGTACCCACTGGTCTGCATCGAGCAGATTGCGTTTGATTTCTTCCTGGTTCATAGCTTTGGTCTCCGCATTCTCTTGGTGGTATGGATAGTGACAAGAATTTCAGGTCATTTGCTAAGCAGCTTGGCCTTGCCGACTTCAAACTCCACGTCCAGCTCTGTTTCTTCCAGCATAAGCGAGTTGATTATATGGTCGATACCAGCCTTGTTGTAGATGATCGCATACAAGCTGCTGGCCAGCGGCATATGCACACCCAGTTCGTCAGCTTTTTCCTTTACCTGTTTCAGGGTATTTAACCCTTCTGCCACTTGCCCCAGTTCATTGATGATCAGGTCAAGATCCTTGCCCTCGCCGAGCGCCTTGCCGACGCGAAAGTTGCGACTGAGCGGTGAGGAGCATGTGACGATGAGGTCGCCCACCCCGGAAAGGCCAAGAAAAGTCATTGGATCGGCGCCCAAGCGTACCCCGAAGCGTGCCATCTCGGTAAGGCTGCGCGTGATGAGCATGGAAATTGTGTTATGTCCCATCCCCATCGCATCAGCCAAACCGGCGATGATCGCGTAGATGTTTTTCAGGGAACCGCCCAGTTCAACCCCGAGCATGTCGTCGTTGGCATAGACCCTGAAAGTATCGGATCGCAGGGTTTCCTGTACGAGCTTGCGCACTTCCGCATCGTTGCTGGCAACCACGGTGCCCGTGGGGCTGCGCATCGCTATTTCCCTGGCAAGGTTGGGACCACTGAGAACGGCAATTCTCGCGCCGGGAACTTCCTCTGCCAGAATTTGACTCATCAGTCTGAAAGTAATTGCTTCAATGCCTTTGGTGGAACTGATCAGGATTACGCCCTCATGCAGATACGGCCGCATCTGTTTCACCACGGCACGGAAACTGCCGCTGGGGACAGCCACGAAAATCATGTCCACATCTTCCACGGCAGCTTTCAGGTCGTGCGTGGCAACGACTCTGTCATGCAATTCATGACCGGGAAGATAAAGGGTATTCTGGCGGGTGGTATTGAGCGATTCCACCTGGTCGGCATCCCGCATCCACAAACGGGTATTGTGCCCGTTGAGAGCGATGATATTGGCCATTACGGTTCCGAAACTGCCACCACCAATAACCGCAACACTTTTGACTGACATGAGTTCTGCAAATCCAGGCTTAAACCGTCGCAGTTGTTGGTGCGACCGGCTTTCAAACGAAGGCGGCAAGATAACACCCCTATTTCCACAACTCCAGCATGGTAACTGTGTACAAAGATGCTGCGTTGATGCATGTAGTCCCATCCGCTAGAATCGCTGCCCCGCTGCCGAGTCTTCCTTGGAAGGAATAGACCATGACCACCGATATGTGGACAACCATCAAGAAAGAAATTTCCGACCAGCTGATGGCCGAGCCGGAAATGGGCCAGTTTTTTTCCAGAAGGATACTGCAGCACGACTCGTTGGCAGCAGCCATCAGTGACTTGCTCGCCAGCAAGTTGGCCTCCGCCGACATGCCGGCCACCACTTTGCGACAGGTATTCGATGAAGCGATGCGCGGTGATCCGTTGATACTGCAAGCCACCGCCAACGATCTCAACGCGACCCGTCAACGCGATCCAGCTGCCCGCTATTTCTCGACTGCCCTGCTCTACTTCAAAGGCTTTCAGGCCTTGCAGGCCTACCGTACTGCCCATTGGCTGTGGCAGCAGGATCGCAAGGGCATGGCCTTGTTCCTGCAGAGCCAGATCTCAGAAGTCTTTACTGTGGACATTCATCCGGCCGCCCGCATTGGCAGTGGCATCCTCGTGGATCATGCCACCGGCATCGTGGTCGGCGAGACCTGTGTGCTGGATGACAATATCTCGATCATGCAGGGAGTGACGCTGGGAGGTACCGGCAAGGATTGCGGAGACCGCCATCCGAAGATAAAGGCAGGCGTGCTGCTTGGTACGGGTGCCATCATCATCGGCAATGTGACAATTGGCATCGGCGCCCGTGTAGCCGCCGGCAGCGTAGTGTTGAGCGATGTGCCGCCCCATACCACCGTCGCCGGCATTCCCGCAGTCAAGGTTGGTAAACCGCGAACCTCTCAGCCTGCCCTGGAAATGACACACGAACTCAATCAGCACGATTAATGCGTTCGCGCGCATGGCAAGGCAAGGCATATACACGGCCTATTAGTTTCGCAATCCCAGCCAGATGAGCCCATTTCTTGAATAACCCAACCTTTGTTCTCGTTCACGGAGCCTGGCACGATAGCTCATGCTGGGCACAAGTGACCGAGTTGCTGCAGGCGCGAGGCTGCAAGGTTTATTGCCCGGATCTTCCCGGCCATGGCGCAAATAGCCTGACCCTGGACAAAGTCACGCTCAAACGGTATGTCTCCGCGCTGGTGGAACTGCTGCAGCGGATCGATACACCCATCGCGTTGGTCGGCCACAGCATGGCCGGAATAGTAATTACCGAGGCTGCCTGCCTGCTGCCGGATAAAATCCAGGCCCTGGTTTACTTGTGTGCTTATCTGCCGCGCCCGGGCGAAAGTGTATTTGAGCTGATTGCGCTCAACCGCAGCCACGAACCCTTCACGCCGATCGAACTGGCGCTGGAACTAAGTGAAGACAAGCGCAGTTGCAGCATTACACCAGAACAGATCACGCCGCTGTTCTATGGGGATACCGACGCGCCAACCGCAGCACTGCTGCAAGCACGCTTTGGCAGCCAAGCCTCCCTGCCGCTGTCTGCCAAAGTACGTTTTGACCAGGCCGTATTCACAGGCCTGCCCACTACCTATATCAGCTGCAGCCGTGACAAGGTCATCCCTCTACACCACCAACGCCGCATGCTCTCGCGACAACCCTGCAAGACCCTGCTGCAGATCGATTCCGATCACAGCCCGTTCTTTTCCAATCCGCAGCAATTGGCTGAGCTGTTGTTTGCTGCCGCGCTGCCCTGATTGCTGCAGGCCTGTATCCTGGATAGACGCACGCCTGTCGTCTGGATAGACTCAGTCTGAACAACAAGACCAACAACAGTCATTCAGGGGATACACATGGCAACACTCAATACTGGTGCAGCAGCTCTGGTCTTTGGACTAGCAACCGTGCTGGCGGCGTGTTCACCATCCAAGGACCCACAACAGGACACTGGTGTTACCAATGAACAGCTGCAAGCGCTGGTCACGCGCGTGCAAACCCTGGAGGACGTCAATGCCATCCAGAAGCTGCAGGCCAACTATGTGCATTCGCTCTTCACCCAGCGCTATGAAAGCATTCCTGCGTTATATGCACAGAACAATCCTGATGTCAGTGTGGAGTTTTCCGACAGCGGCATGTTCAAGGGCATCGAGAGTGTTACCCGCCTCTATACCGCCTTCGCGCAAACGCGGGAAATTCCCGGGTTTTTCATTTTGCACATGGCGGTTGATCCCTACATCGAAATTGCGGACGACGGCCAGAGCGCACGCAGTCACTGGCTCTCTCCGGGGGCTTCCAACAGTCCCAGTGCCAGCAGCTGGATCTGGGGACCCTACTATGTGGACTATGTGAAAGAGAACGGAGCGTGGAAAATCCTGCATTCAAACCTGGCTCCCCTCTTCCGCAATCCTTACCAATACAGTTGGGGCGAAGCCCCGCATCACGGCTCGGTCAACGTCAGTGGCATGCTGGGACTGGAACCCGATGCACCCTCCACACTTTACCGTCCATTCAATGAAGTGAAGGCCGAAACCAATATTTTCCGCAATCATCCGGACTTGCCAAAGCCTTACCGCAGTCTGCAGGAATGAAGGAAGTTGCCCGGTGTACACAGGGGTGGCCTTGACATCCACCAACCCCTGTGTGAATTTCAGCTGTGAAACACGCCTCTTTGGGGGCAAACAACAACCAGTCTTCGAGGGGAAAATAAAATGACTTTCAAAAAACTCGCCATCGGTGTCGCTCTGCTCGCGGCTTCCGCTGCAACTTTTGCACAAGCACCAGCCCAACCTGCTGCCGGACAAGCACCGGCGCAACCACCACAAGACACCAGCCTGAGCTTTTTCATTACCAGTCGTGGTCTTGGCGATGGCGCCAACCTCGGCGGCCTCGCAGGCGCTGATGCCCACTGCGCCGCGCTTGCAGAAGCTGCGGGCACTACCGGTAAAACCTGGCACGCCTACCTGAGCACAAATGGTGAAGGCGGCGTCCACGCACGTGATCGCATCGGCAGTGGTCCCTGGTTCAATGCCAAGGGTGAACTGTCTGCATCCAGCGTTGATGATTTGCATTACAGCAACATGAACATGACCAAGGCGCGTTCCGTTACCGAAACCGGAGCCACCGTGAATGGCCGCGGCGATACTCCCAACCAGCACGACATTCTTACCGGCAGCAATCCAGATGGTTCTGCATCCGACATGACTTGCAATAACTGGACCTCCAATGCGGCTGAAGGCAGCGCGATGGTAGGACACTTCGATCGGACTGGCGGCGGTACCCTGGCGGAATCCTGGAATGCCGCACATCCAAGTCGCGGTTGCGGTCAGGAAAACCTGGTAGCGACTGGTGGTAATGGCTATTTCTATTGCTTTGCCACGGGCGAATAAGCGACAAATAAACAGTCAAAAGAACAAACCGAAAGAACAAACCGAAAGAAAAACAAGGCGCCCCAGGGCGCCTTGTTCGTTCCAGCCAACGTAAAACCTGTTCAGGGTTTTGGCATAATCCCGATACGATCACCCTGATAAGTGCCGACCCAGATTTCATCATCGACCAACAAGGCCGTACTGACGACATCCATGGCAGAACCCGCACTCATGCCAACGAAACGACTGGCCTGCAACGTCGCCGGATCAATTTCCCAGACTGACCAACCGCCACCACATTCAACGTCTTCACACCCCTCGGTGACATCGCCACCGGCAGTGTAGAGCGTACCATCGCTGCTCCAGCGCACGTTGTCGGGAACAACACCCACCTCAATCAGTGTCTTGCTGGGGGGCGTCGTAGTCAAATCAAAACGTGCGATGGCCTGACTGCCGAAGGACGCCACATACAGGGAGCGTGCATCCTCG
>JBIIWM010000132.1:0-7952 GCA_044338875.1 Pseudohongiellaceae bacterium
ACAGCCTCAGTGAAATTCTGGCAGGCCAGTACAAGCTTGAATCGCGCTTTCTGCTGGACGTCTATATCCCGGGTGAACAAGGCCCTTGTCTGTTGGGATCGGCGATGAACGATGTGGTACTCCATCCGGGTGTTGCTGCCCAGATGATTGAATTCGAGTTGTATATTGATGGACAGTTTGTCTACAACCAGGCTTCGGACGGACTCATAGTAGCAACTCCCACCGGCTCCACCGCGTATTCAATGTCAGCGGGTGGCCCCATCATGCATCCAAAACTGGATGCCTTGGTGCTGGTTCCCATGTATCCCCATAGTCTCAGCAGTCGTCCCATCGTAGTGGGTAGCGAAAGCGAAATCACCATCGTGATAGGGGATCGTCACAATACCATGCCGCAGATCAGTTGCGATGGCTCTGTTGTCTATACCACGAGTGCCGGCGAGGTGCTCACCATCAAGCGCAAAAGCAAGCAATTGCAGTTGCTGCATCCTGATGATTACGACTATTACGCTACTTGCCGCAGCAAATTGGGATGGTCACACCGTCCTGGCAAGGCGTAACCGGCACGGAGGGACGTGACAGCATGTTCAGGATTATGGATGTCAGCCTGCAAACCGATTTGGGCGAGCTCAGCCGTTTGCTGTGGCAGCACAGGATTTCCCATCGTATCGTGGAACATGAAGGTCGCCAGGTGTTACTGATTGCACGTGAAGACCAGATACCAATGGCCTTCGATCTTTTCCAGCGCTTGCAAAAAGGGGAACCGCTGCCGCCACCGCCACCCTCTGCCGGGTTGGCAACCTTCATGCCCTCAGGAACGTCTTTCAACACAATGCTTGCTGCCTTCCGGCAAGCACCGCTAACCTTGTCGCTGGTCGGCATTTGCATTGTTCTGGCGTTTCTTGCGCCCTTGAACGGCCCTACCGAACTTACCTGGGCCTTGCTGTTTCCGGATTTCAGTTATGGCACGCGGGTGATCGTGTTGAGCCAGGTGCTCGACAATTTTACCCTCATTCAACTTTTCAACATGATCTCGCCAATATTGCTGCATGGCGGCCCCTTGCATCTGGTGTTCAACATGCTGTGGTTATGGGAGTTGGGCAAGCGTATCGAACAGCAGCAGTCGACCTTTGTGATGGCGCTTGCCATTCTCTTTTTGGGACTGGTTTCGAATACTGCGCAATACCTGTACGGCGGCGGCAACAATTTTGGTGGTATGTCAGGTGTGGTCTACGGTCTTTTCGCCTACATCTGGATGTGGCAAGTCGTCGATCCACGCAGCGGACTTGCGTTGCCAAAGTCCCTGATCATTTTCATGTTGGTCTCACTTGTCGCCATGACCTTGCTGCAATTGAATATCATCGCCAATGAAGCCCATTTGGGCGGTTTTCTTGCTGGTGTGGTGTATGGCGCAGCGACAGCCACAATCAAGCGGGTAGGCAGGTCAATGTCATGACAGACAACAATAAAACAGCAGACAATAAAATAGTGCCGGATAATTTCATTGAAAAGCCCGAGACATATTCAGCCCTGGTGGCGCAAATGACTCCGGAAATCCATCAACAGCTTAAAACCGCCGTAGAGCTGGGCAAGTGGGAAAATGGCGAGCGACTGACACCAGTACAGCTCGAACATAGCCTGCAGGCCGTTATTGCCTATGATCATCTGCACCTGCCGGAAACCGAGCGGGTGGCTTATATTGACCGCAGTAAACTCAAGAAAACACTTTGTGATGACTGACGTAGTAATGAACGTAATCAAGGACCCGGCACTATTGCCACTGGCAAGGTGCATAGTGGGCAAGTACAAGGCCAAGGCATGAATTATCTGGGACAAGCACAAAAACTCGTTGCACGCCTGGCAGAACCCGTTGTCTATACTTTGCCTTTAGGGGAGCAGCGTGTGCCCTTGAACGAGCACATCGGCAGCCCGGTGAGTCTGCGTTTTACCGGCAAGATCACCTGCATACATTGCGGTCGCGCTACCAACAAGAGTTTCAATCAAGGCTATTGTTATCCCTGTTTCCAGAGGCTGGCCCAATGCGACAGTTGCATCATTTCGCCTGAACGTTGCCATTACTTCGCAGGGACCTGTCGCGAGCCTGTCTGGGCTGATCATTTCTGCATGCAGGATCATATTGTCTATTTTGCCAATTCATCCGGATTGAAAGTCGGGATTACCCGCGCCTCGCAATTGCCCACACGCTGGATCGATCAGGGGGCGTCACAGGCGCTAGCCGTCATCCGAACCCGCAGCCGGCAGCAGGCCGGATTTTGTGAGGTGATGTTCAAGCAACATGTCACCGATCGCACCAATTGGCGCAATATGCTCAAGGGTGAACAGGAAAGTGTTGATCTGCTGGCAGAACGTTCCAGGCTTCTGCAGGAATGCCAAACCGGGCTGAGAGATATCCAGGACCGCTTTGGCCTGCATGCGATCTCGGTTTTGACCGGTATTGAGCCAGTCAACATCAGCTATCCGGTGAAGGCACTGCCTGACAAAATCGTCTCGCATGATCTCGACAAGACAGCAGAGATCGGCGGCACCCTGCTCGGTATCAAGGGGCAATACCTGATCCTTGATACTGGTGTCATCAATATTCGCAAATACACCGGTTACGAACTGGAACTGACACTCTAGACCCGGAAGACTGGCACTGGCCCGACACGGGTTACTGTGGAGATCTCATGAAAGAATCACAAGGCACTACCGTTTATCTGAAGAATTACCGGGTACCCGATTACCTGATTGATGAGACCCAACTTCTGGTGCAGTTGCACGAGGAGTACACCCTGGTGCATGCACGCTTGAAATTGCGGCGTAATCCGGCGTCCACTGTTTTGCAGGCGCCGTTGGTGCTTGATGGTCGTCACTTGGAATTGCTGGATATCAGGCTGAATGGGAAGGAGCTGGGCAATGATGGCTATGATGTAGACGACCAGCATTTGACTATCAAGTCGGTGCCGGAAAAATTCACGCTGGAGTGCTGTACTCGCATCAAACCCCAGGAGAATACCTCGCTGGAAGGTCTCTACAAATCACGTGTGATGTTTTGTACCCAATGCGAGGCTGAAGGCTTTCGTAAAATTACTTACTACCTTGATCGCCCGGATGTGCTGTCCAGTTTCACTACGCGTATCGAGGCCGATAAAATCAAATACCCGGTCTTGCTGTCCAATGGCAATCTGACTGAAAGCGGAGAGCTGGGCGATGGCAGGCATTTTGCGACCTGGCACGATCCCTTCCTGAAACCGTGCTATCTGTTTGCCCTGGTCGCAGGTGACTTGAAAGCGGTGAACGACAATTTTATCACTTGCAGTGGACGCGACATCAGCCTGCACATCTACGTAGAGGCCAAGGATCTCGACAAGTGCGACTTCGCGATGGGTGCGCTCAAGCGGGCCATGCGCTGGGACGAAGAGGTCTATGGGCGCGAATACGACCTGGATATTTTCATGATCGTAGCCGTGGATGATTTCAACATGGGTGCCATGGAAAACAAGGGACTCAACATCTTCAATTCATCCTGCGTGCTGGCGAACCCTGCGGTCACCACGGATGCGGCGTTCCAACGCATTGAATCCATAGTTGCCCACGAATATTTCCATAACTGGTCTGGCAACAGGGTCACTTGTCGTGACTGGTTCCAACTCAGTCTCAAGGAAGGCTTCACCGTTTTCCGTGATGCCGAGTTCTCGGCCGACATGGGCTCACGTGCAGTCAATCGCATTGAAGATGTCAGTTTTCTGCGTACGGTGCAGTTTGCCGAAGATGCCGGCCCCATGGCCCATCCGGTGCGCCCCGATTCCTATATGGAAATTTCCAATTTTTATACCGTGACAGTCTATGAGAAAGGGTCTGAAGTAGTGCGCATGATTGCCAAACTGCTGGGGCCGGAACTGTTCCGTAAAGGTACTGATCTGTATTTCTCCCGGTTCGATGGCATGGCGGTTACTACCGAAGATTTCGTGCGCACGATGGAAGAGGCAAGTGGCATGGAGCTTGCGCAGTTCCGCCGGTGGTATACCCAGGCTGGCACGCCGCATATTGAGGTAAGCAGGAAATACGATGCAGCCCGCAAGGAATACCAACTGACTTTCCGCCAAAGTTGTCCCGCTACGCCTGGGCAGGCCCAGAAAGAACCGTTCTTTATTCCAGTGAGCGCTGGTCTGCTGAATCGCAAGGGCCAGGAGATGCCGATGCGCCTTGCTGGCGAAAGCAGCATCCTCACCCAACGTGTGCTGCAGCTTACCAGGCAAGAGCAGAGCTTTACGTTTGTCTCTGTTCCGGAGGAGCCGGTTCCTTCGTTGCTGCGCGGTTTCTCGGCCCCGGTTAAACTCAATGCGGCTTACACCCGTGAAGAACTGATCTTCCTGATGAGCCATGATACCGATGGATTCATGCGCTGGGATGCCGCTCAACAGCTGGCACTGCAAGTCATCCACGAATGCATGGATCAACTTCGCCTTGGTGTTGCACTGGAACTGGACCAGCGTCTTGTGATCGCCTGGGAGCATGTATTACGCAGCAGTCTGGAACAGCCTGACGTCGACAAGGCCATGATTGCCAATCTGCTCCTGCTGCCTTCCGAGGCCTATATCGCCGAATTGGCTGATGTGGTCGATGTGGATGCCATCCACGATGTACGTGAATTCATCCGGCGCCAGCTGGCGCGCCAGTTGCGTCTGTTGTTCGCTGATGTCTACCATGCCAATAGCAGTAGTGCGGTCTATGAATATTCAGCTTCTGAAGTGGCCCGGCGTACTTTGCGCAATACAGTGCTCAATTACCTGATGACATTGGAGGATCCTGTCTGGTTCAACGAGGCATGGCTGCAATTCGCGTCAGCCAGCAATATGACAGATGAAAGTGCAGCGCTGCGTGCCTTGGTCAACAATCCGTGTGCCGGCAATATCGCCCTGCGTGATGAGCTGCTCGCCGGTTTCTACCAGAAGTGGAAACATGAAACCCTGGTAGTAGAACAGTGGCTCTCGATGCAAAGTGCAGCGCCAGTACGCGGTAATCTCGCGGTGGTTAAAGCCCTGATCGGCCATGAAGCCTATGATGGTCGCAATCCCAACAAGATACGGTCCGTAATTGGTGCTTTCTGCAACAGCAATGCCGTCGGTTTCCATGCGCTGGATGGAGAAGGTTATTGTTTCCTGGCTGACCATATCATTAGCCTGAACAAGTCCAATCCGCAGATTGCGGCCCGTCAATTGACCCCGCTCACCCGCTGGCGAAAATATGCTCCAGAGCGCCAGGCATTGATGAAAGCCCAATTGCAGCGCATAAAAGGGGAACCGGATTTATCTCCCGATGTATTTGAGGTAGTCTCCAAAAGCCTGCAGGGATGAGCACGGCATGAATATATAAAAATAGTCAAAACAATAACTGACAACAGTCGTTTCCAAGGGGTTTATGATACATACCGATCCACGGGATATTCTCAACAAATCAGACATGACACGACTGCAGTTTCTGGTCGTGGCACTGACCGTGGCGCTCAATGCCCTTGATGGCTTTGATGTCATGGCCATCAGTTTTGCTTCACCTGGCATTGCCAGGGAATGGGCGACCACCACGGTTGGCCTGGGTTTCATCCTGTCGATGGAACTGTGGGGCATGGCGCTGGGTTCGGTTGCACTGGGCGGACTGGCGGATCATGTCGGTCGCAAGCCCACTATCATGGGCTGCCTGTTCGCGATGGTGATCGGCATGTTTATGGTGACGACTACAGACAGTCTGGTCGTACTTGGCTTCTGGCGTGTCATTACCGGTGTAGGGATTGGTGGCATGCTTGCTGCGATCAACGCGCAGGCCGCCGAATTTTCCAATGACAAACATCGTCCGATGGCCATTGCGATCATGGCAGCCGGTTATCCCATCGGTGGGGTCATCGGGGGGTCGATAGTGTCCCGCCTGCTTGAATTCTATGATTGGCGGGTAGTTTTTTATTTCGGTACTGCAGCAACCGCGCTGATGATTCCGCTGGTACATTTCATGATGCCCGAGTCGGTGCATTGGCTGGTGCGCAAACGTCCTGCCGGTGTGCTGGAGCGTATCAATTCCACCATGAGCAAACTGGGACATACATTGGTTACTGTCTTGCCGGATTTACGGGAAGAAGCCAAGCGCAAAACCTTCGTCGATATTTTCAGCAAGACCATGATCCTGACCACCATGCTGGTGACGTCAGCGTATTTCCTGCACATCACTACCTTTTACTTTATTCTCAAATGGGTTCCCAAACTGGTCGTCGACATGGGTTTCAGTCCGTCGTCCGCTGGTGGCGTGTTGACCTGGGCCAGTGTTGGAGGCGCCCTGGGTTGCCTGACGTTTGGTTTCCTGACTCGTAAATTTGATGTCAGGAAGCTGACGCTGTTCTTCTTTGTAGGCTCCTGGCTCACTACCTGCCTGTTCGGCCAAGTCACGCCCGACCTGTTCGTGTTGTCATCAGCCGTCGCGATTGCCGGCTATTTCATCAATTCCGGCATCGTGGGCATGTACTCGATCGTGGCCCAGGTATTTCCAACCCATGTACGTGCCTCTGGTACCGGCTTTACGGTTGGGATTGGGCGCGGTGGTTCGGTACTGTCACCGATCATTGCCGGCTTCCTGATGCAGGGTGGCATGGGCTTGCCCATCGTGGCGATCATCATGGGTACCGGTTCAATCCTTGCAGCGATCTCCATTTTCCTGCTGAAGATTGACTCTGGTTCCGCCTCAGGTGGTGCCAAGGTCTCCCAGGAAGCACTTGCCGGCAGGGTGATGAACCCTAACCAGATTTGATCCTTTTGGCCTGAATGCGAAAGTCCGGCATGGAAAGCATGTCCGGGCTGGATTTTCGGGCCGGCACCGTTAAAATTCGCACTTTTTCCCGAGCAGGTAATTTCCATGGGCCGTGCCTATCAGAACCGCAAAGAGTCGATGGCCAAGACGTCAGCGACCAAATCCCGAATTTACGGACGTTATGGTCGTGAAATTTACGTAGTGGCAAAGACTGGTGGCAACGATCCCTCCGGCAATCTGGCACTGCGCAGCATCCTCGAACGCGCGAAGCGTGACCAGGTGCCAGCCCATGTGATCGAAAAGGCCCTCGACAAAGCCAAGGGTAGTGGTGGTGAGGAATACGCTGTCGCACGCTACGAGGGCTTTGGTCCCAACAATTCGATGCTGATCGTTGAATGCCTGACCGACAACCCAAATCGCACCTTCGGTGATGTGCGCCAGTGCTTTACCAAGACCAATTGCAAATTGGGCACCCAAGGCACGGTCAGCCATATGTTCGATCACAGCATCATCCTGTCCTTCAAGGGCGATGAGGAAGCGGTGATGGATGCGCTGCTCAATGCCGATGTCGACGTTTCCGATATCGAGAACGAAGCCGGCATGATTACGGTTTTTGCCCCCCATACCGAATATGCCAAGGCCAAGAATGCACTCGCGGCAACTTTCGGCGATATCAACTACGAAGTGGATGAAATCCAGTTTATCCCGCAGACCTCCGCCAGCATCACTGGTGAAGACGTTCCTGTGTTCGAGAAACTGATGGAGATGCTCAACAATCTGGATGATGTACAGAACGTCTATCACAACGCCGAGCTGTAGTATTTCAGCCTTATCCGGCATTGCTCGTGTTCTTGCTGCTGGCTAGCTCCACTGCCGCAGGCCAGGGAGTGGCTTCTGGTCAGTGCAACTACACCCTGGCCTTGAGTTACCGCCGGGTGAACACCGGGAACTCGGATTGCGTTTTTGTACCAGGTGCCTTGAGCTCAAGGGTTTACCCGCTTGACCGCTTTGCCTATGTCGCCAATGGTGCCAGCGATGACGTGAGTGTGGTTGATGTCAGTGAGTTAAAGGAAGTTACACGCGTCCCGGTTGGGTCTGCACCCAAGCGGAACATCACCGTTATTCTGCCCCGGTAAATTCCTGTCTGCATAGTGACGTTATAA